>CAIPUA010000143.1 GCA_903868115.1 uncultured Holophagaceae bacterium | reverse complement strand
GGGACATCCCCCAACATCCTCGATATCCGGAGCGAGCAGGAATTCCGGGATGACCGCGGCCATATCCGCTACGCCGTGAACATACCCTTCGCCCAGCTTCAGAAGCGCCTCGATGAATTGGATACCAGCCACCCGCGCCCCATCGTGCTGGTTGACGAGAACGATGTTCTGTCCCACCAGGCCTTCCCGATGCTGGCGGCCCGTGGGCACACCTGGGTTTACGTGCTGAAGGGTGGAATGCGAGGGTGGCGGCGTGCCAAACTCCCCACCTATGTGTTTCAGGGGAAACCCAAGCGCTGAACGAATCAACCCCAGCTTCGGGCTTTGGGTCCATTCAGTGCGGACCACCTTGCCTGCAGTCGGCCGGGGCCTCACCTTGATGCAGCTGATTATCTTCCGGGAGTGAACCATGTCGAA
This sequence comes from uncultured Holophagaceae bacterium, assembly GCA_903868115.1. Taxonomy (GTDB): domain Bacteria; phylum Acidobacteriota; class Holophagae; order Holophagales; family Holophagaceae; genus JAYREN01. The sequence continues at coordinate 15,283 of CAIPUA010000143.1, read as the reverse complement.
AATCCTATCTTCCCGTAGCGTCACCCTTGTTTCGCTGGGGTTTCTTGCCTTTCTGGGTTGTTCCAGCAGCGATTCCCCTGAGCATTTCGGGTCGAGCTTCGTCACTCAGTCCGTAGTGGTGGCCGACCTCGGCGGTGGGGCCGGTCTGGATATCCTCTCGGCCAATGCGGTCTTCAACGAGGGCTCGAGTGGGCCGGGCTTCCTGGCCGCCCGCCTCCAGAACCCTGCCGCCCTGGGCAGTTTCCAGGAGCCCCTGCGCAGCGACACGGGCAACTATCCCGTGGCCCTCGCCGTGGGAGATATTGACGGGAATGGTCGGCCCGATGCGGTGGTGGCCAACTACCTTTCGAGCGCGGGCACCTACACCGTCAATGTCCATCTGCAATCCACCACGGTGCCTGGGTCCTTCCAGGCGCCCTTGCAGCTTTCCGTGGGCGCCCGACGGCCCCTCGATGTCACCCTGGCAGACCTGAAGGGCCAGGGGCGGCTCGATATCGTCGTGGCAGCAAGCGGCACGAACGAGGTGCTGATTTTCTTCCACGGCACGGCGGCGGGCACCTTCCTCTCCCCCGTCTCGCTCCCCCTGAGCGGCGATCCTGCCTCAGTGGCCGTGGCGGATCTGAAGGGCAGCGGGAAGGACATCGTGGTGGCCATGGCCAACGGCAAGGTGGCTGTTCTGCTGCACGGAGTCACGGCCGGAACCTTCCTCACCCCCGTGGATTACATCACGGGTTGGGATCCCGTGGCCGTGAAGGTAGTCGACTTGGACAAGGATGGGCATCCCGATATCCTCACGGCCAACTATTCGAACGATACAGGGGGCTTGAGCATCCTGCGCCAGGATCCCGGGAATCAAGGCGCCTTTCTGGCAGCAGTTACCTATGACACGGGCGATTTCGCGTCGGCCTCCGTGGCCATCGCGGATTTGAACGGCGATGGATGGCCGGATGTGGTGGTGGCCAATGCCGGGCTACCCGGCTATCCGGGTACGGTCGCGGTCTTCCAGCAGGATCCGGCTCATCCAAACACCCTGTTCGAACCGGACCTGTACCGTGGGTATTACGGACCCCTTTCCGTGGCCATCGCCGATCTCAAGGGCGACGGCCATCCCGCCCTGGTCGTGGCTGATGGCAGCCCCGCCATTCGCTGGCCGGACCCCGCCAACCCCGGGATGTTCCAGCCGCCGGTCTGGCTGAGGCAATAGTCCTACCGCGCCTTTGCGGTGATCTCCAGCGCATCGCCCTTGCACACCACCTTCGCTTTTCCGCCCTTCTGCAGCTTGCCGAAGAGCATTGCGTCCGCCAGGGGCTTCTTGAGATGTTCCTCGATGACCCGGGCCATGGGGCGGGCGCCAAAGGCTGGCTCGTAGCCCTTCTGGGCGAGCCATTCCTTGGCTTCCCTGGAGACTTCGAGAACGACATTTTTTTCGTCCAGCAGCGCCTGCAGTTCCTGCAGATTCTTGTCCACCACCTTCAGAATTTCGGCCCTGCCAAGGGCTGAGAATGTGACGATGGCATCCAGGCGGTTGCGGAATTCGGGGGTGAAGGCCTTTTCGAGGACGCCCTTGGCGCTTCGGTTGCCGGCCGGATCACTGAAACCCACCTTGCGGGCACTCAAATCCCGCGCCCCGGCGTTCGTCGTCATGATCAGCACCACATGGCGGAAGTCCGCCTTGCGCCCATGGTTGTCCGTCAAGGTCGCGTGATCCATGACCTGCAGCAGAATGGCGAAGAGATCGGGATGGGCCTTTTCGATTTCGTCTAGCAACAGAACTGCATGGGGGTTCTTGCGCACGGCGTCCACCAGCAGGCCGCCTTCCTCGAAGCCCACATAGCCCGGGGGTGAGCCGATGAGACGCGCCACGGCGTGCTTCTCCATGTATTCGCTCATATCGAAGCGCAGAAATTCCACGCCGAGGACACGCGCCAACTGCTTGGCCAGTTCAGTCTTGCCTACGCCCGTGGGACCCGCGAACAGGAAGGAACCCACGGGTCGTTCGTGCCCCCGCAGGCCCGAGCGGGAAAGCTTGATACTGGAGGCCACCTTGTCGATGGCAGGATCCTGGCCGAAGAGCACGCCCTTCAGGTCCGGTTCCAGGGTTGACAGTTTCTGTCGATCATCCGAACTGACGCTCCGCACGGGCACTCGCGCCATGCGGGCGACCACGGCTTCGATTTCCGGCACGCCGATCTTTTTCTTGCGGGTCCGCGCGGGCAGGAGCTTCTGCGCCGCGCCCGCCTCGTCCAGCACATCGATGGCCTTGTCGGGCAACTGCAGATCCCGCAGGTGCCGTGCCGACAGGCGCACCGCGGCTGCCAGGGCCTCATCCGTGAACTTCACCCCGTGGTGGGCTTCGTATTTGGGCTTGAGGCCTTGCAGGATGGTCAAACTGTCCGCCTCGGTGGGTTCGGAGACGTCAATCTTCTGGAAACGCCGGGCCAGGGCCCGGTCCCGGTCGAAGCCCTGCTTCACATCCTGGTAGGTGGTGGCGCCAAGGCAGCGCAGTTCGCCGCTCTGCAGCACGGGTTTCAACAGATTCGAAAGGTCCAGGCTGCCGCCGGAGACGCTGCCTGCGCCCACCAGCGTGTGGATCTCGTCAATGAAGAGCAGCGCCCCTGGGCGCTTGGCGAGGGCCTCCAGGACTGCCTTGACCCGGGCCTCAAAGTCGCCGCGGTAGCGCGTGCCCGCCAACAGTGAGCCCATGTCCAGGGCGAAGAAGGGTGCGTCCTTGAGGGAATCCGGTACCTGGCCTGCCACCAGACGCAGCGCCAGGCCTTCGGCGATGGCGGTCTTGCCCACGCCCGCTTCGCCCACCAGCAGCGGGTTGTTCTTGCGGCGGCGGCAGAGGACATGAAGCAGGCGCTCCAGTTCCGTCTCGCGGCCGATGAGCGGGTCGATGCGGCCTTCCCGAGCCCGCGCCACCAGATCCACGGCATAGACCGCGAGGGGATCCTTGGCCGGGGCGCCTTCTTCCTCCTCGCCCTGAGGCACGGCGGGCTGAGCGGTCTCCTTCGGATCGGGTGGCAACTCGGCCTGCTTCGCCCCATGGGCGAGGTGGCGCAGCAGGGGAAGCCGCGTGACACCCTGTTTCTGGAGGAAGAACGCCGCATGGCTCTCCTTCTCCTGGATCAGCGAGGCCAGCACGGCGCCGCCGTCTACGGAGCGGGCTTCGGCACTGAGGGCGTGCAGGATGGCCCGTTCGATGACGCGGTTGAAGCCCAGGGTGGGCACGGGTTGGACATCCTCGGCGGCAGAGATCGCTTCCAGCTTTTCCTTCAGGAAGGTCTCCAGTTCGGTCTTCAGGACCTTCGCGTCGCCGCCGCAAGCTTCTTCGGCCCCGCGCACGCAGGGGTCCTCCTGAAGTGACAGCAGCAGATGTTCCAGGGTCAGATATTCATGGCGTAGCGTGCGGGCCAGGAGAAAAGCCTGCTGGAGGCAGACCTGCAGCGCGGGGCTGAGGGATGGGGTGGGCCTTGGCATTACTCGGGCTCCAGGCTGCAGAGCAGTGGGAATTCGTTGCGCTCGGCGAGTTCCTTCACCTGCGCGATCTTTGTATCGGCCACATCGAAAGGATAGACCCCCGCCACGCCCTTGCCACGCCGATGCACATCAATCATGATCCGCACGGCCTCGTCCTCCGGCTTGCGGAAAACGCTCTTCAGTACCCACACCACGAAGTCCTGCGTCGTGTAGTCATCGTTGTGCAGGATCACCCGCCACATCACCGGCGGCTGGAGCCGAATGCGGGTGCGGGTCCGGGTGGCCGCTCCTGTGCCGGGGGCTTGGGATGGGCGTGGCATGGCTCGATTCTATCCCCGGCGCACGCTGGTGCGGTCCCGTGATCCTGGAAACCCGGACTGTTCCTGCCGCGAAGTGAAGGAGGATCAGGTTCCGCTGCCTTACTGGTTCCGCAAGAACGGCCTGGGCCCCCTCATCGGCACTCGCACCTGGGGCGGCCTCATCGGCCTTTCCGGCAATCCCGCCTTCGTGGACGGTGGAAGTGCCGAGGTACCCACCCCCCGCATCTATGACGGGAAGGGAACCTGGATCATCGAGAACGAAGGGGTCAGTCCCGATCACGAGGTGGTGGATCTCCCCGAGAGCCTGCTCTAGGGCGGCGATCCCTCCATCGAGAAGGCCGTGGAGCTTCTGCTCAAGGAGCTTGACCAGCATCCAGTGAAGGATCCAACCCGGCCCACACCTCCGGTGATGGGACGATAGCCTTTCCCTTCAAGGCTTCAGCAGGACTTCTCGCCTCCAAGCCCCTTGCTCTTCCTGATGCAGCGCCCAATAGTGCTCGGCGATGGCGTCGGGGTTGAAGGGCGTGTGGGGCTGGACGAAGCCTGCGACCGTGACTGTGGCGACGTGGATGCCCCGGGGTTCGAGTTCTTCGGCCAGGCAGAGGGCGAGGCTGCGGAGGGCGGCCTTGCCGATGGAGAGGCTGGCCTGGGTCGCCTGAGGCGCAAGCGCGAGACCGCCACCGGTGAAGAGGAGGGTGCCCCTTCCGGCGGCGCACATACCGGGAATGACCATCTGAGCGCTCTCAAGGGCCGCAAGCACGTTCACCTGGAATTCCCGGATGAGGTTCTCCGGCAGCAATTGACTGGCAGGCGCGGAAGGGCCCAGGGAGGCGTTGTAGACCAACACTTCGGGCGCGTCCTTTTGTTCCGCCTGCAGAAGGTCAAAGGCCTGCCGAAGGGCGCCAGCATCCGCCAGATCGGCCGCCAGCGCATAGACCTTGGGGGCGCCCGCCCTTTCCACCGAAGCCTTGAATTCGGCGAGGTGCTCGGTTCGCTGTGCCACCAAGCCTATGGCAAAGCCTTCGCGAGCGAAGCGGCGGGCCACGGCGAGACCGATGCCGGGGCCGACTCCGATGATCAAGGCGAGGGGATGGGGCATGGCGGCTCCTTGAGGGCATTCTCTCGCGAATCTCGTTTCGGCATGCCTCCGCCTGTTTTGCCCACCCCGGCGATTTACGTCACATGACTCCTTGCGATGGCCACTGGCCGTCGGAAAGCTCCTACGGGAATGGTAATCTCGGCCTGTTGGCGCGTTAGATCACAGGAGACACCATGCCGATGTCCAGGCTGGACCAGATTCTCGAAGCCGTGAAATCCAAGCCCAAGAAGCGCCTTGTGGCCGCCTGGGCCGTGGATGCCCACACCATCGAGGCCGTGAACGCGGCCCGTGAGAAGGGCATCATCGATGCCACGCTGGTCGGCGACGAGGCCCAGATCCGCAAGGTCCTGGCCGACCTCAAGCTGGATGAGGGGAATTTCGAGATCATTCACGAGGCCACGGATACCGGCGCGGGAACGAAGGCGGTGGAGCGGGTGCGCAGCGGTCATGGGCAGATCCTGATGAAGGGCCTGCTCAGCACGGACAAATACATGCGGGCCATTCTCGACAAGGAAAAGGGCCTCATGAGGCCTGGTGCTGTGCTCAGCCATGTCACCGTCATCGAAAATGTCCACTACCCCAAGCTGATCATCTGCGGGGATGTGGCCGTGCTGCCCTACCCGGACCTCAAACAGAAGATCGCCATCACCAACTACGTGATCCAGGTGGGCCACGCGCTCGGCATCGCGAAGCCCAAGGTGGCGCTGATCTGCGCGACCGAGCAGGTCAGTGAAGGCATCGAGGCCACCGTGCATGCCGCCGTCATCAGCAAGATGGCCGACCGGGGGCAGATCAAGGACGCCTTCGTGGACGGTCCCATGGCGCTGGATGTGGCCATCGACAGGGAGAGCGCCGAGACCAAGGGCGTGAAGGGTGAGGTGCCCGGCGATGCGGATGCGCTGGTGTTCCCCAACATCGACGCGGGCAATGTCTTTTACAAGACCAACACCAAGCTGGGTGGCTGCGAACTGGCGGCCATGGTCGTGGGCGCCACGGCGCCCTGCGTGCTCTCAAGCCGGGGCGATACGGCCCAGACCAAGCTCTACTCCATCGCCCTCGCCGCTCTGAGCGCCAGGTAGGCTATTCAGAACCGCCGCGACACGAAGGCCGTGATATCGGGTGCCACATAGGTTCCGGCCTCTTCGCTGAAGCCGAAGCGCCAGGTGGGCAGGGAGGCGTGGCTGAAGGTCCAGTGCTGCTGCCAAGCGGAGCGGTCCACGCGCGGGATGCCCACCCGATAGGGGCTCGCCGAATAGGCCAGGGTGAGGTCCAGACCCAGGCCGCGCCAGAAGCCTGGGCCGCGGCTCTGGAAGCCGAAACCGCCCCAGGCGCGGGTGAAGGCCCGATTCTCGAGGACGGTGCGATAGGGGCTGTCGGTCGGAAGCCCGATGATGACGCGCTCGGCTTGGCCATGGATGCGCCAGTTTCCGAAGGCTTTCCAGGCCGCGAGTCCCAGGGTGCCATCCAGGCCCCCGCTGCCTGAAAAGTCGTCCCGCCGCCCCGTGGGCACCTGCAGGGAAACGCCCAGCCGTCCACCGGCCGCCGCGCCGCCCCAGGGCAGGAGGTAGGCGATATCGGTATCCATCAAGTGGAGGCCGGGCCGATCGAGATGGCCGACGAGCACGCCATCCTTTTCCAGGTGGTAGCTCAGGCGTCCCTTCGGAACCAGGCGACGACCGCCGTCATCGACGCCGAGCAGCCCGTGCCAGGATTGAAGGAGCTGATCCGCGAGGCCCCCGCTACGATGAACGACCCGCAGGCGCAGGTTGAGGATGCCGGGGCCGATGTGAACGGGGAGATCCCCCGTCAGCTGCCATTCTTCGCCGTCCAGGCGGGCGAAGGAGGCGCCATCGGGGCTGCGCTCGAAGTTGGGTCGGAGGAATTGGCTGGTCAGCTCCAGGGCCACCTGGCGGACGCCTTCCGGCAGCGGCTCCGGGAAGATCTCCTGCCAAACCACCCGATTGGGGCGAGGCGCTTCCTGGGCCCCGAGGGCGAGGGCTGTAAGGCAAAGGGCGAGGATTGGGGCGCGCATGGAAATAGTTTCCCACACTGCTTTCACCTGTTTCAGCCATCAAATTTCGATATAAGATCAGGTGATCCAATTCCAGGTTGAGGAGGACCACATGAAACGCATGGGGCTGGCCTTGCAATTTCTGCTTCCGGTGGGGGCTGCGTTGGCGGTGGTGATCGCCATTCTCATCTGGATCCTGGGCGGCTACCAGTCGCGCCAAGCGGAGCATGCCTTCGAGGAGCACCTCACCTCCCTGGCCGTCGCTTCGCGCTCCATGATGCATTCTTCGGCCGAGGAATACTGCAAGACCCTCGGAATGGATTTTCATCGTGTCGGTTCCGCCGCCACGGGCGTGTCCGAGTTCGAGCGAGCTTCCTACAAGGCCTTCGGCGAGGATTCCAAGCTGGAGTCGCGCGTGCAGCATTTCGTGGGCAAGGATGGCGTTTCTCGCCTGTATGTCCTCGCCCCCGCCCGGCTGAAGGAGGAGTGCAACACCTGCCACACCGGGTATGGACTGGAACTCTTCAAGGACCGCAAGGTCGGGGATCTGGTGGCTGCCTTCGGCGTCTCCGTTTCCAAGGCCGAACTGGAGAAGACGGAGCGCAACACCCAGTTCGCGGGCCTCGGGATAGGGTTCGTCGTGCTGGTCGTGATCAGCCTCATCGTCACCTTCTTCGTCCGGCGCATCATCCTGCGTCCACTGGCCGCGTTATCGAGTTCGATCATCCAGATGGCGGGTGGGGATCTCACGGTGCGGGCAGAGATCCAGAGTGAGGACGAGATCGGTCGGTTGGGTCAATCCTTTAACACCATGGTGGCTGAACTGAATCAGGCCATTGTCACGGTGGAGAAGGCTGCGGAGCAGGTGGCTTCGGGCAGCATGGAACTGGCCGCCGGTGCCGAGCAGATGGCGCAGACCGTGGTGGAAAATGCCAAGGTTGGCGAGGCCCTGCAAGGCGCGGGGCGCGAAGTCCTGGTATCGCTGCAGCACTTGATGGGCAATGTGGAGAATCTCACCGAGCACACCCGACTCACGGGCGAAGAGACGGTGCTGGTCGTTCGGGACACGGATCAGGGCTCCCAGGCGGGGCAGAGCGCGACGCGGGGCATGGAGGAGATTCAGCAGGCCACCGCACGCATCGATCAGGCGGTGCGCGTGATCCAGGAGATCGCCCGGCAGACCAATCTGCTTTCCCTGAACGCCGCCATCGAGGCCGCCAAGGCCGGGGCCCAGGGCAAGGGCTTCGCGGTGGTCGCAGAAGAGGTTCGGAAACTGGCGGAGCGCAGCGCCAAAGCGGCCCGGGAGATCGATGAGATTATTCTGCGGACCCAGGAAGCCGTCGCGGCGGGCGTGGGCAGCGTGGGCACCACCCTGAACCATCTGGAAGATGTGCGCCAGCGCATTTCCAATGTCTCTCAGCGGATCCTGGACATGGACGCCTTGAGCCGCGGGCAGGCCCAGACCGGCACTGAAGTTCGGCGGCTCATGGATCAGACGAACGGACGCCTGGATCAGAATGCTGCGGCCACCCATGAACTGGAGGCGACGGTCCAGGAGGTGTCACGCACGGCCGCAGATCTCACCCGCGTGGCCGAGGGTCTCAAGGAGCTGGTGAATCGCTTCAAGCTCTGAACGTGTTCAAGCTGGAGCCAACGGCCGCAGCTTGAAATGGGAATAGAACTAGAGGATCTGTTTGGCGGTCGCGACGACCTGCTCGACAGTGAGGCCGAACTTTTCGAAGAGGATCTCTGCCGGGGCGCTGGCGCCGAAATGGTCGAGGCCGATGCAGGTGGCGGCGTAGCGCTGCCAGCCAGTGGTGATGCCGGCCTCGATGGAGACGCGAGCCTGGATCGCGGGCGGTAGCACCTCGTCGCGATAGCTCTTGGACTGGGCCTCGAAGAGTTCCCAACTGGGTATGGAGACGACCCGGGTGGGAATCCCATCTGCCTCGAGAATCTTGCGGGCCTCCAGGGCCAGATGCACTTCGGAACCGCTGCCGATGAGGATGAGCTTCGGTGTGGCGGTAGCCTCTTCCAGGATGTAGGCACCTTGGGCGGCCTGCGCGGCCTTGGCGGGATCCAGCACGGGCAGTTTCTGGCGCGTGAGCGCCAAGCCCACGGGGCCATTGGAGATCATGCAAGCCTTCCAGGCGGCCACGGTCTCATTGGCGTCGGCGGGCCGGATCATCGTCATGCCCGGAATCATCCGCAGCGTCATGATCTGCTCGATGGGCTGATGGGTGGGGCCATCCTCGCCTACGCCAATACTGTCGTGGGTCCAGACATAGGTGACGGGAATTTGCATCAGCGAGGCCAGGCGCACGCTGGGACGCATGTAGTCGCTGAAGATGAGGAAGGTGGCGCCGAAGACGCGCAGGCCGCCGTGCAGGGCCATGCCATTGAGAATGGCGCCCATGGCGTGTTCGCGGATACCGAAGTGGAAGTTGCGGCCGGCCTCCGTGCGGCTGAAGGTACCACCGCCTTTTAGGTCTGTGTTGTTGGAGGGTGCGAGATCGGCGCTGCCGCCGAGCAGGTTCGGGATCATGGTGGCCAAGGCATTGAGCGCCTTGCCGCTGGCTTCACGGGTGGCGGCCTTCTCGGTCACCGGATAGATGGGCAGCGCCGAGTCCCAGCCCTCGGGCAGCTCGCCCTTCAGGAAGGCTGTGAGTTCCTCTGCCAAGAGCGGGAAGGCCGCACGGTAGCTCTCGAAGCGGCGGTTCCAATCGGCTTCTAGCGCGGTGCCCCTGTCCAGGCACTGGCGCCAGTGCGAAAGGGCTTCTGCGGGTACGCTGAAGGTGGTGTCGGGCTCGAAGCCCAGGATGCGTTTGGTGGCCCTGGTCTCCTCTTCGCCCAGAGGTGCACCGTGGGCATGGTGGGTGTTCTGCTTGGTGGGGGCGGGCCAGCCGATGATCGTGCGGCAGTCGATGAACGTGGGCTTGCCGCAGGGTTCCTGGGCCTGTCGATAAGCGCTCTGAAGCGCCGCGAGATCTTCGCCGTCTGCCACCTGCAGCACGCGCCAACCCATGGCGTCGAAGCGCCGGGGCACATCCTCGGTGAAGGCCAGGTCCGTGCTGCCCTCGATGGTGATCTTGTTGTTGTCCCAGAGCACGATCAGCTTTTCCAGCCCCAGATGGCCCGCGAGGCTGGCGGCCTCGTAGGAGATGCCTTCCATCAGGCAGCCGTCCCCGGCGAAAGCGTATGTTCGGTGGTTCAGGATTGCGTGGCCGGGGCGGTTGAAACGGTCGGCCAGCCAGCGCTCGGCGATGGCCATGCCCACGGCGTTGCCGATGCCCTGACCCAACGGGCCCGTGGTGGTTTCCACTCCCACCGTGTGGCCGAATTCCGGATGGCCGGGCGTCTTCGAACCCCACTGGCGGAACTGCTTCAGATCCTCCAGTTCGAGCCCGTAGCCCGCCAGGTGCAGCAGGCTGTACTCCAGCATGGACGCGTGGCCGCAGCTGAGAATGAAGCGGTCGCGGTCGGCCCAGTTTGAATTCAGTGGGTTGTGCTTGAGGAACTGCGTCCACAGCACATATGCCGCCGGAGCCTGGGCCATGGGAGTGCCAGGATGGCCGCTGTTGGCCTTCTGGACCGCGTCCATGGCGAGGCAGCGGATCGTGTCGATGCAGAGCTTGTCAAGATTGGTGGCCGCAAAGGTCAAGCATCACCTCGGGAATCCTCCATTCTCCCCAAGATGGAATGGAAAAGGGTCACGGGTTTCTGCCCCTACCCGGAACTGGGCGGTCAAGGTAACCTTGCGGAACCCTTGAGGCGGATCCTGTGACTCCCTGTCCCACCAAGTCTCCTGACGACATCCCCGAGCCTGCGGGCGAGCTCGCTTACCTGCGGCGGCGGATGGACGTATTGGAAGCGGTGCTGGACCAATCCAGCGACCCCATCTTCAACATCCTGGAGGATGGCACCTACCGCTTCGTGAACCGGGCCTTTGCCACTTCCTTCCTGCTAGAGCCTGAGGAGGTCATCGGTCGACGCATCTGGGATCTGTTTTCCCCCGATGAAGCCGAGAAGCGCATGGTTGTCGTACACAAGGCCTTCGCCACGGGACAGGCTGTTGTTTTCGATGTGCGGGTGCCTTCTCCCGCAGGCGACACCTTTTACATCACCTCTGTGAAACCCATCCTCGATGCGGGCGGCCGGGTCTCATCGGTGGTCTGCATCTCCAAGGACATCACCGAGCGCAAGCGGGTGGAAATGGAGCGGGAAGAACTCATCCGAAGCCTGCAGGCTGCGCTCCAGGATGTCCGCACCCTCTCGGGCCTACTGCCCATCTGCGCGCACTGCAAGAAGATCCGGGACGATGACGGCTACTGGACCCAGATCGAAAGCTACATCCGGGACCACTCTGGGATCGACTTCACCCACGGGATCTGCCCGGATTGCGCCAGGGAATGGTTCCACGAGGCTCTCTGATGCTCAAACCTGCGCAACGCTGGCCTTCACGAAGGAGGTGAACAGCGGGTGGGGCGCCAGGGGCTTGGACTTGAATTCGGGGTGGAATTGGCAACCCAGGTAGTAGGGATGATCCGGAATTTCGACGATTTCCACGAAGGTGCCATCGGGGCTCAGGCCGGTGAAGGCGAGGCCCTTGGGTTCCAGGATGTGGCGGAATTCGGCCTGGTTGAATTCGTAACGATGGCGATGGCGTTCGCTGATCTGGGTGGTGCCGTAGGCTGCATGGGCAAAACTGCCCTCCTGGATCAGGCAGGGATAGGCCCCCAGGCGCATGGTGCCGCCCAGCTCTTCCACATCCACCAGTTCGCGCAGCTTGAAGATGACGCGTTGTTTCGGGTTCTCTTCAAACTCGGTGCTGTCGGCGCCTTCAAGGCCTAATACATTTCGGGCAAATTCCACGCAGGCCATCTGCATGCCGAGACAGATGCCGAAGAAGGGGATGTGGTTTTCGCGGGCAAATTTGATTGCCAGGATCATGCCCTGGGTGCCCCGCACACCGAAGCCGCCGGGCACGAGGATGCCGTGACAGTCGCCCAGGTGCGTCGCTGCGTCGGCATTCTCGATGTCCTCACCCTCGATCCACTTCAGGTCTACCTGCACCTCAAGGCCGTAGCCCGCGTGGTGCAGGGCTTCGATCAGGCTCTTGTAGCTCTCCTTGAACTCGACATACTTGCCCACCACGCCGATGCGCACTGAACCCTTGGGATTGCGGATGCGGTGCAGCAGATCCTGCCAGCGGCTGAGGTCCGGCTGGGCATCGGGCAGATTGAGGAGGGCGGCCACCTTGGCGTCCAGTCCTTCCTCGTGCAGGTTCATGGGCACCTGGTAGATGGTGTCGGCATCCTTGCAACTGAAGACGGCATCGGGTGTCACGGAGCAAAACAGGGCGATCTTGTCCTTGAGGGTGCGGGGAATGTCTTGTTCCGCTCGGCAGACGAGCACATCTGGCTGGATGCCCAAGGTCCGCAGTTCCTTCACGCTGTGCTGGGTGGGCTTGGATTTCAACTCACCGGCGGCCTTGATGTAGGGAACGTAGGTGAGGTGCATGTTGAGGACGTGGCCGAGGCCCACCTCGATGCGGAACTGACGAATGGCCTCGAGAAAGGGCTGGCTTTCGATGTCGCCCACCGTGCCGCCGATCTCGACGATCACCACATCCACATCCTTCGCGACCTTCTTGACGGCACCCTTGATCTCGTCCGTGATATGGGGAATCACCTGCACGGTCTTGCCCAGGTAGTCGCCGCGGCGCTCCTTCTGGATCACCGTGTTGTAGATGCGGCCCGTGGTGATGGTGTGGTTTCGGCTCGTAGGTACGGAGGTGAAACGCTCGTAGTGGCCCAGATCGAGGTCCGTCTCCGCTCCATCGTCCGTCACGAAAACTTCACCGTGTTGGAAGGGTGACATGGTGCCCGGGTCCACATTGAGGTAGGGATCCATCTTCATCAGCGTGACCTTGAGTCCCCGAGCTTCCAGCAGGGCTCCCAGGGAGGCCGCGGCGATGCCCTTGCCCAGGCTCGAAAGCACACCGCCGGTCACGAACACGAATTTGGTCATCGCCCACTCTCCTGGGGTTCACTACAAAAAAGGGAAGAAAAATGGTCCACGGATGAACACGGATACACACGGATGACAATGCGTGGCAGATTGTCGGCTGGCGGATCGGTCTGACCTCTTTTATCCGTGTTCATCCGTGTGTATCCGTGGACGATCTTTTTTTTGGTAGGCGCCATCACATCTCCTCCGGTGCCTGGATTCCCATGAGGAAGAGGCCCTGGCGGAGGGCACGGGCGGTGGCCACGCAAAGGGCGAGACGGGCTTCGCGAACCTCGGGGCTGTTTTCGGCCCAAAGGATTGGACAGTTGGTGTAAAAGGCTGAAAAAGCGCGCGCGATTGACAGCAGTTGTCGCGCCAGAGCGGTGGCCATGTTCTCGCGCTGCACGGTTCGGATGGCGTCGGGCAGGCCAGCCAGTTCGAAGAGCAGGGCCTGGGCCGCCGGATCTTCGAGGCCTGCCAGAGATGCCGGAAGGCTCTCCTTCCGGTAGGGAACAGCCGCCAGGGCATGGCTGAGGGCTTGCGTGGGGCGGGCCATCTGTACCCAGGTTCCGCCGGCCTTGCGCAACACGGAGAGAATGCGGGCGTGGGCATACTGAACATAGGGGCCGGTATCGCCGTCCAGGGCGATGATGCGATCCCAGGTAAAGGTGATGGGCTTCACGCGATCATTCAGGGCATCGAAGAAGACCACGGCGCCCATGCCCAACATCTCGGCCACAGCCGCCTTCTCGGGCAGTTCGGGATTCTTCTCCTCGATGATCGCCAGAACCCTCGTTACGGCCTCGTCCAGCACATCCTCGAGAAAGACCACATTGCCCTTGCGGGTGGACATCTTGCCCTCGGGGAGCTTGACCATGCCGAAGGGGGTGTGCAACATTCGCCCCTGGACCTGGAACCAGGGATCCAGCTTGCCGAGCACGGCGAAGAGCTGCTGGAAATGCAGCACCTGATCGCTGCCCACCACGTAGATGCAGCGGTCGAAGGCATAGGTAGCCTGGCGGTAGAGAGCCGCCGCCAGATCCCGGGTGGCGTAGATGGTGGTGCCATCGGCCTTCAGCATGAGCGAAGGTGTCTGGATGCCCACATCCTCCAAGCGCACGATGAAGGCGCCGCCGTCCCCTTCCTCCAGCAGGTTTGAATCCCGCAGCCGCTGGACGGCCGTGGCCATCTTGTCCTCGTAGAAGGCCTCGCCGTCCATGGCGTCGAAGCCCACGCCAAGGCGGTCGTAGATGCGCTGGAACTCGGCCAGAGAGACCTCGCGGAACCAGGTCCAGAGGCGCCGGGCTTCTGCGTCGCCGCTTTCGAGCCGCTTGAACCAGGACCGCGCTTCGTCGCGCATCTCCGGTTGGGCTTCCTCCTCACTGTGGAAACGGACATAGAGCTGGAAGAGGCGGAAGAGCTGCGTGCGGCGTCTTTCAGGACTTTCGTCCGCCCAGTCAAAGTCCTGGTCGAGCTTCGGATTTTCGGTCTCGGCCCAGCGCTTGTAAGCCGCCAGGAGGGTTCCGAACTGCGTGCCCCAGTCACCTAGGTGGTTGAGTCGCCGCACCTGGCAGCCAAGGAAGCGGTTCACCTGGGCCAGCGTGTGCCCGATCATGGTCGAGCGGAGATGCCCGATGGTGAAGAGTTTGGCGATGTTCGGGCTGCTGTATTCGACGAGTACCGTTTCACCGTGGACGGGTGCGGAGCCGTAAGGGGTGGCGCCGAGGAGGGCCTCCAGCAGCAGGCGGGCGCGGACCTCGGGGTGCAGCTTCAGGTTCAGGTAGGGGCCGACAGCTGCGAATTCAGTGCCCTCCTGGTGTGCGAGGCTAAAGGCCAGTTCCTGGGCGAGCTGGGCCGGGTTCCTGCCGAGGGCCTTGGCCGCGCGAAAGCAGGGAAACGCGAAGTCTCCCATATCGGCGCTCTTGGGCCGTTCGAGGTTGATCTCCTGGCCCGGCAACGCCGATTCCAAGCTGGCTCTGAACCGCGCCTTTACCTGCTCCATGACCACCCTTGTCCGGAAGCCTGGGGCCTCCGACTAGGATGCCCGGGATGGGAAGACTCAGGAAGACCCAGAATTGCCCTGAAAGGTCTTCTTTCTCCTTGACTTTGGATGCCGGAAAGGTAGGATAAACCTTCACGCTTCATGGGCCGAATCTCCCAGAAGCAGGAGTCCTCGAATGGCCAACCACAAGTCTGCTATCAAAAAAGCTCATCGTGATGCCGAGGCCCGTTTGCGCAATCGCGCGAACCGCTCCGCCATGAAGAGCACCCTCAAGAAGTTCCTGGCCGTTGTTGCTTCCGGCAAGAAGGCCGAGGCCGCTGCCCTCCTGCCCACCACCCTGGGTGTGGTGGACAAGGCTGTGC
>CAIPUA010000142.1 GCA_903868115.1 uncultured Holophagaceae bacterium | reverse complement strand
GGCGGCCAAACCCAGCGAAAACAACCTCACGTTCTACCTGATCTTCTGGGGCCCGCTCCTGGTCTTCGTGGTGCTCTGGTTCGTCTTCATGCGCCAGGCCCAGATGGGCGGCAACAAGGCCCTCAGCTTCGGCAAGGCCCGGGCTCGCGGCCTCTCGGCCAGCGCCAAGCGCGTCACCTTCGCGGATGTGGCGGGCTGTGACGAGGCCAAGGCCGAGTTGCAGGAGGTGGTCGAATTCCTGAAGGATCCCGCCAAGTTCGTGAAGCTGGGCGGCAAGATCCCCCGCGGCCTGCTGCTGATGGGCCCTCCGGGCACCGGCAAGACCCTGCTGGCCCGCGCCATTGCGGGTGAGGCCAAGGTGCAGTTCTTCAGCATCTCGGGTTCCGACTTCGTGGAGATGTTCGTCGGCGTGGGCGCCTCCCGGGTCCGGGACCTCTTCGAACAGGGCAAGAAGAACGCCCCCAGCATCATCTTCATCGACGAAATCGATGCCGTCGGCCGTCATCGCGGCGCAGGCATGGGCGGCGGCCATGACGAGCGCGAGCAGACCCTCAACCAGCTGCTGGTGGAAATGGATGGCTTCGAAGGCAACGAGGGCGTGATCCTCATCGCCGCCACCAACCGGCCCGATGTGCTGGATCCCGCGCTGCTGCGCCCCGGCCGTTTCGACCGCCGGGTGGTCGTCGATCGCCCCGATGTGAAGGGCCGCTTCGAGATTCTCAAGGTCCACACGGCCGACAAGATTCCCCTGGCGCCCGATGTCGAGCTGGAAGTCATCGCCCGGGGCACGCCCGGTTTCGCGGGCGCGGATCTGGCCAATCTCTGCAATGAGGCCGCCCTGAACGCCGCCCGGATGAACAAGAAGTGGGTCGAAATGATCGACTTCGAGGATGCCAAGGACAAGGTCTACATGGGCAGCGAGCGCCGCAGCATGGTGATGACCGAGGAGGACAAGAAGATCACGGCCTATCACGAGGCGGGCCACACGGTTCTGGCAGCGGTGCTGCCCCACAGCGATCCCGTGCACAAGGTCACGATCATCCCCCGAGGCCGCGCCCTGGGCGTCACGTGGCAGTTGCCGGAACGGGACCGCTACAACACCACCAAGGACTACATGGAAACCCGCATCGCCATTTCGATGGGCGGGCGGATCGCCGAGGAGATCTACTTCAACCAGCTCTCTACTGGGGCCAGCAACGATATCCAGCAGGCCACGACCATGGCCAAGTCCATGGTCACGGAATACGGCATGAGCGAAAAGCTGGGCCCCATCAACTACGGAGGCGGCCAGCAGGAGATCTTCCTGGGCCGGGATTTCACGCAGCGGCACGAGTTCAGCGAGGACACGGCGCGCATCATCGACACCGAAGTGCAGGCCATCATCATGGCCAACTACGAGCGGGCCAAGCGCATCCTCCTGGAGGAGCGCAGCGCGCTGATCGCCATCGCGGAGTCCCTGCTGGTGCGGGAATCCCTGGACGGTAGCGATGTCGCCATCCTCATGAAGGGCGGTACCCTGCCGCCCAAGCCGGTCGCCCTGGTTCCCGCCGATGCCGCAACCACCCCTGATCCCGGCGCCCCCCAGGACCTGGACCCCGCACTGAATCCTGTCTAGCTCTACATGCTCTGGCAAACCTCCAGCGGCAGCATCTCTCTGGACGAGCCGCTGCATCTGGGTATCCTCAACATCACGCCGGATTCCTTCAGCGACGGCGGCCGTTTTCGCGAACCCGAGGCGGCCCTGGCCCAGGGGCGGAGCTTGGTGGCTTCCGGGGCCGCCCTCCTCGACCTGGGCGCCGAGAGCACGCGCCCCGGCGCACGCCCCGTTGATGCTACTGAGGAATGGGCTAGGCTCGAACCGGTAGTCGAGGGATTGAGGGGAGAACTGCCCAGGCTACCCCTCAGCCTGGACACCCGCCAAGTCCCGGTGGCCCTGAAGGGACTCGCTCGCGGGGCTGCCGTCCTCAACGATGTCGGAGGGTTCGCCGAGGGAGACCTCCTGGACCTTGCGAAACACAGCCGCTGCGGTCTCATCGCCATGCGGAGCCGGATGGTGGATGGGTGCCTGGTCATGCCGCCCTACGAGGATCCGACACCCAAGGATGCCGAGACCGCCCTGGGCGAACTCCGGGTCATTCGCACGCGGTTACTCGAAGCCGCCATCGAACCGGAGCGGATCCTCCTGGATCCCGGCTTCGGCTTTGGCACGACCTACCTCGAGGATCTGGCCCTGTGGGAGGCTTTGCCCCGCCTCTCCGAGGCCCTCGACTGGCCGGTGGAGCGGATCTGCATCGGCATCTCCCGCAAGCGCTTCGTTGCCCGGCGTGCGGGGCAGGCCGAACTGCCACCGGACCAGCGCGATGACCTTACGGAAGAGATCCACGCCGAGGCCCGCCGCCTCGGTTTCAAGGTCTTCCGCACTCACGCCCTCCCCAAACCTCGTGTTCGGCTCGCCCGGATCGAGGACGCCCCGACCGTCGCGAGAGTGCATGTCGCCTCCTGGCGTGCGGCCTACCGGGGTATTCTCCCGGAAGCCCATCTGGAGAGCCTCTCCTCGAGCGAAAAGGAGGCCACGACCCGGGAACAACTCCTGCACCCACCGGGACCGCGGCACCAACTGCTGGTGCTGGAGCGCGGGGGCCTCATCCTCGGCTTCGCTGCCACGGGGCCCGCCCACGGTGAAGGCGGCGAAGGCCAAGGCGAGGTCTACGCCATCTATCTGCATCCCGCAGCCTGGAGCCGCGGTCTGGGTCGCCTGCTCATGGGCGAGGCACTGGCCGCGCTGTGGGCGAAGGGCTTCGACGAGGCGCTGCTCTGGGTGCTCGAGCGGAATGCCCGGGCCCAGAAGTTCTACCGGGCCGGCGGTTGGGTCGAGGACGGTGGAACGCGCACGCAGTGGCAGGGTGGCATCGCCATCCGCGAACTGCGCTACCGTTTGGATATCCAGAATCCGGCAGCACTCGGATGAAAATGCACCAGCTTGCGAATGGGGTCTGAGCGTGGAATTGCGATATTTCGGAACGGACGGCGTGCGGGGAACGGCCTTGGCCACCCCGTTGACGCTCGAGGAAACAGCCCGCTGGGGCCGCGCCTGGGGCGAGGTCGCGCGGAGCAAGGGCATCCGGGAAATGGTGATCGGCTGGGATCCCAGAACGAGTTCGGAACCCTTGGCCGAGGCCTTCCTGCGGGGTCTGGACGGCCTGCTGCGCCCGGAAGTCCTGGGCATGGTCCCCACCCCTGCCGTCGCCTGGGTGGCACAGCGCCGACCCGAGGCCTGGGGCCTGATGATCAGCGCCAGCCACAATCCCCCCGAGGACAACGGGCTGAAAGGCTTCAACGGGGATGGCGAGAAGCTCTCCGAGGATGAAGAGGCGGCGGTCGAGGCCGCCTTCGAGGCCACCCCGCCCATCCCGTTTCGGCAGGTCGATCTCCATGCGGACGCCGGCGCCGTGGAGGCCTATGTCGCTCACCTGGAAGGGCTGAATCTCCCTGAGGACTTTCCACTGGTAGTGGACTGTGCCCACGGCGCCACGGCCCCCTGGGCGCCGCGACTGCTGCGGGGTTCCATCCACTGGTTGGGCACGCCCGCCGAGGGCGCGTGCATCAATGTGGGCGTCGGCTCCACCCATCTCGAAGGTCTGCAGGCTGCCGTGCGCGAGCGTGGCGCGGCGGCAGGGGTGGCCTTCGATGGCGACGGCGACCGCTGCCTTTTCATCGATCCCACCGGCGAATTGGTAGACGGCGATCAGCTTCTCTGGCTCCTCGCCCAGGATTTGCACCAACAGGGGAAGGTCCTGCCGGGCCTAGTGGGCACGCTGATGACCAACGGCGGCCTGGAGGAATCCCTGCGCACCCTCGGCATCCCGCTCGTCCGCACGCCCGTGGGGGACAAGTTCATGCTGCGCGAATTGGCGCTGCGCGGCTGGGATCTGGCCGCGGAGGCCTCCGGCCATGTCATTCAGAAGCAGGTAGGTCCCTCCGGGGATGGTCTGGCCACCACTCTCGCCGTCCTCCGGGCCCTGCTCCATCGCAGCCCGGAGCGGCGCTGGGACTGGCGCTTCCGCCCCTGGCCCCTGAAGCTGGTCAATCTGGTGGCCTCCGAGCGCCGCCCCGTGCAGGCCTGCGCCCGTCTCCAGGCGGCCATGACGGACCTGGAAGCCCGCCATGGCGAAGCCATCCGCATGGTGATCCGCTGGTCCGGCACGGAACCCAAACTGCGGCTCATGGTCGAAGCCCGGGAGACAGCCCTGATGCTGGCAACGCTCGAATGCCTGGAGGGCGCGGCGCGGGCTGACCTCGCGCTGTGAAGGTGCCGAGGGATCGCTCAGAGCCCGCCTGATTCCTGCTAGGCTTTGACCGATAGCCAACCTCGCCATTCTCATTTCCAGGGAGCCTCTCAGGTGACAACCCACCTCGGTGTGAACATCGACCATGTGGCAACTCTTCGACAGGTTCGTTCGGCCCGTGAGCCAGAGCCCGTCGCGGCCGCGCTCCTGGCGCAGAGCGCGGGCGCGCACGGCATCACCGTGCACCTTCGGGGAGATCGTCGGCACATCCAGGAGCGGGATGTGCGTCTCCTGCGGGAAGTCCTCGCCATTCCCCTGAATGTTGAATGCGCCGCCTCTCCGGAAGCGATGAAATCGGTGGTGCCCCTGAAACCCAACTGGGTCACTTTCGTCCCCGAAACCCGGGAGGAACTTACGACCCAGGGCGGACTGGATGTGGTTTTTCTCCAGGCCCACCTCCGCACAGTGATCCGGGAACTCCGCACCTCGGATATCCGCGTGAGTCTCTTCATCGATCCCCAACTCGAACAGGTCAAGATGGCCTCGCGCATCGAGGCTGACGCCGTGGAATTCAACACGGGTGTCTATGCGGATCTGCCTCCCGGCAACGATCCCGGCCCCGAACTCGACCGGCTTCGCGAGTCGGCGCGGCTCGCCGCCAGGCTCGGTCTGCGGGTTCTCGCCGGCCACGGGCTGAACCTTCAGAACGTTGCCTCCGTCGCGGCCATCCCGGAGGTCCAGGAGCTCAACATCGGCCACAGCATCGTCGGCCGTGCCGTGCTGGTGGGCCTCGAACGCGCGGTCCAGGAGATGCTGGCCGCCATCGCGGAGGCCGGTGCATGACCTTGCCCGGGCTCGCCCTTGCCGTCTTGGCTCCTCGGGCCACGGGTTGGGCGCGTCACGCCGAAGGATGGGCCTGATGTCCAATCTCCGCGGCAATCTCCAGAGCATTTCCCTCATGGATGTGGTGCAGCTGCTGCATGTCAACCGGAAGACGGGCAAGCTCTATGTGATCAATGGCAAGCAGACCGGCACGCTCTATATTCTCAACGGCGATGTGGTGCATGCGGAGACGGCCCAGACTGCGGGCGAAAGCGCCGCCTTCGAAGTGCTGGAGTGGGACAAGGGCGAATTCGAGTTCGCCACCGCCAAATTCAAGGTACCCACGAGCATCCGCCGCAGTTTTCAAGATTTACTCATGGAATCGGCCCGCACCGCCGATTCCCGCAAACGCTACCGCTCCATCTTCCCCAATCTTCACGCCGTCCCCTGGCCCATCCAGAAGGAACCCCATCTCACGCAGGGCCTGAAGCTCTCCGCGGAGGATCGCAAGGTGCTTCCGTCCCTGGATGGCTTCCGTGATTTCACGGAGGTGATGGCGGTTTCCAGCATGAGCGAAATCAGCGTCCTGCAGACCTGCCTTGCCCTCAAGGAGGCCGGTCGGCTCCAGGTCATAGAGCCTTCCATCACCGTGTCCGCCATCTCTCTCAAGGGCGGCTTTTTCCGGAAGGCCGACCATGTGGAACTCTCCAAGACCGTGGAATCCGTTTGGAAGATGATGGGTCCCTATCGGCTTGGAGTCATCCGCAATGTCCGCATCATCTGGCCCGATGGCCCCGCCGTGGAGCCCGTCCAGTTCATTTCCGGGGGAAATGACCAGAGCCTGTGCGTTCCGAAGGAACTCATGCAAGCATGGAAGCTTCCCGAAGGAACCTTTGTGAGCGTTCGCCCCGCTCCCTGATCACAGGAGATCTGCCATGGAAGCCCAGGAGAATTCCGAGATCCAGGCCCAGGCCACTTTGCTGGAGCCCGATGGCCTCCTTCGGGAATTCCGCGAACGCAGCGAGTCGCTGGATACCCGCCTGGATGCACTGCAGGCAATGATCCAGGGCATTCGCAGCGATATCCACAGCGAATCCGCGCGGGGTCTGCATCAATTGGCCGAGGCCGCCGCCGATATGGCCAACGGCAGGGTTTATCAAAAGATCGATATGGAAGCGAAGGGCGAATTGGGCGCGCTGGTGCAAAGCATCAACACTACGCTCACCAACCTGCAGCAGTTGGACGCCTCCGTGAAACAGCAGAGCACCCAGGTGCCCGAGCTGGCGGCTCAGTTGGATGCCATCACGGCGGATACCGAAACGGCCACCCAGGCGGTGATGAACCGCCTGGACGCGCTGATGAATGCCAGTGACGAGAGCGGCCGGGCGCTGGGCATCGCCCTGAGTGCCCTGCAGGAGAACCTGGACGCCCAGACTCGGTTCCAGACCCGTATCGACGAGTTCCTCACCCGTGCCAATGGTGGTGAGGATCCCACCCAGGTGGCTCAGCAGGTGCTGGATTTCCTCTTCGAGCACCAGGTGACAACTCGGTTGCCACCGGTGGATCTCAGCAAGGTCAAAGAGAATCTCACGACCGTCTCCGACGAAGCCTTCGAGATCCTGAACACCCTTCAGTTCCAGGACATCACCCGGCAGAAAATCGAGAAGGTCGTCCTGTTGCTCAAGCAGTTCAAGGGCGGTCTGCAGCGCCTGCTGAACATCTTCAAGATCGAGACCGCAGAGACCGGTGAAACCGGCGAGGTCAGCCCAGACATCTTCGAGCACCGGACCGTCGCCACCCAGGACAACATCTTCGAAACCACCATGGAGATGGACAACAAGAAAGAATCCGTGGACGACATCATCGCCCAGTTCAAGAAGAAATAAAATTCAGGCAGAACAAAAAGTCCTGCCTGAATTTTATGAAATCATGGAACCTGCGACGTACCCGGTGCTGAAGGCGGCTTGAAGGTTATAGCCTCCCACGGGGCCGTCGATATCCAGGAGTTCGCCGCAGATGCGCAGGTTTTCCCAGCCCTTCACGGTCATGCTGTGCGGGTCCACCGCTGCGAGACAGACACCGCCCGCAGCCACCTCGCCTCGGGACAGGGGCACTGGCCCTGGCGCGCCCAACGGAAAACCTCTGACCATGGCAACCATATGGCGCCGGGCCTCCCTGGGCAGATCCTTCAGGCGCTGATCGGCCGGCAGCCCGAGGCTGATGACGGTGGGCAGGCAGAGGCGCTCGGGCAGGCAGCGCAGCAGCCAGTTGCGCACGGCGAGATGGGGGTTCCCCGATTGGAGCTGCCGCAGTTCGGAATCCAGCGAAGCCTCATCGGCCACGCTCAACGCGTAGTCGAGCCAGGCGGCGCCTGCCCGGCGCGCCACTTCCACCTCCCGACTCAGTTCCAGAGCGGCGGGTCCGCTGATGCCGCTCTTGGTGAAGACCACATCACCCGTATATTCGGCGAGGCGTTTCCCTTCCGGGCCCGACCTCAGATGCAGGGTGCCTGCCCGCAGGGCCACCCCTTCCCACTCGGGATGTGGTCGCAGCAGAGGCACGGGCGCCAGAGCCGGGAACCAGGGTTGCGTGGGCACCCCCAGACCCTTCAGGGCCTCCAGGATTTCTCCCCGGGTGCCGGTTTCCGGGTAGCTGGCACCCCCCACGGCAAGGATGAAACGATCCGCCAGCAGGTGCGTCCCGTCCTCCAGGAGCAGGGCATTGAGGCGGGGCGCGGCCCCCGATAGCTGGGTGACCCGGGCCCCGAAGCGCACCTCCACACCTGCGCGCCGCAAGAGACCTTCGAGGGCCGCCGCCACATCTGCGGCAGAACCCGGCCGATCCAGGGGAAAGACCCGGCCATTTTCTCGAGCGTAGGTTTCCACGCCTTCCCGGTGCAGGAGGGCGAGGAGGTCCTCATTGCCGAAGGCATGCAAGGCCGGTCGCAGGAAGCGGGCCTGTTCCTTCCGGAAGGCCGCGAGCAGATCCTGCAAGGGGCCGGCGTGCGTGAGGTTGCATTTGCCGCCGCCACTGATCCTCAGCTTCATGCCCAGGCGGCCATTGGCTTCGAGAAGCGTCACCGCATGTCCAAGACTGGCGGCCCGCCAAGCCGCGAGCATCCCCGCCGCGCCACCGCCTAGCACCAGGATCCGCATCGGAACCCTTCAAAGGGTCGGCTTAGAAAGCGGCTTGGCCTTCTGGAGCGCCAGGGCGAGCTTACCGAGAATGGCGGTAGCAGAGGCCTTCCGTGGCACCACCATCCCCACCAGCGGGCCCCCGAAGCCGACCTGGCGAAGCGTTTCCATTCGCGCGTCCAGCTTTTCCTTGTCCAAGCCCGGAAGGACCAGGACGAAGGATCGCTCCGCCACGCGGCAGATGGCCTCGCCCGCCTGCAGTGTGGAATTCAGCAATTTCGCGGTCCGATCAACCGTCTCCTTCGACTCACTCCAGCCTCCGGGTACGGCGCCGCCGCCCGCCGCCACCAGGGCCAAGGACCGCTCCGCCCCGGCGAGGGCCTTCAGGAGGAGTTCGAGGTGGGCTTCCAGGAAGGCATCGGTAAAGGCGCCGGTCTGGGGGTCCAGCAACAGATGTTTACCGGTGCCGAAGCGGTTGGCCTCCCGCTCCCGGAGCAGGGACCCATGGCGCAGCAGCACTTCCACGCGAATTCTCAGTTCCGCAGGCTGGAAGGGCTTGGTGAGGTAATCGATGGGTCCGGCCTCGCCCGAATGGATCTCCTTCTCCAGGGCACTGCGGGCGCAGAGGATCAGCACCGGAAGATCGCGGCTGCGAGCGTAGTTGCGCAGATGTGCGGCGAAGGCGGAGCCGCTGCCATCCGCCAACTGGTGATCCAGGAGCAGCAGGTCCGGCAGTCCGGTGCCGAGCTTCACGACGCAATCCTGGAGATTCTCCGCGCCGACCGCATCGTGGCCCAGGTGCCGCAATTCATCGATCATCATGTCGCGCAGGTTCTCCTGCGACTCCACCACCAGGATCCGTGCCGGTCGGCTCTTTTCCCACTGCCAGACCCGCTGCCGGGCCTCAACGCGCTGGCGCTCGGCCAGGAGACTCTTGATGAGCAGGTGGCTGCGAATGCGGGAACGCAACTCCACAAAATTGGGTGGCTTGTTCAGGAAGTCGTCGGCGCCGCTGGCGAAGCTCTGTTCCTTGGCCTCGCCCTTGAGGTCCGTGAGATGGACCACCGGAATATCGTTGGTCTCCAGGTTGCCCTTGATGCGGCGGCAGACCTCGAAGCCATCCAAACCAGGCATCACGATATCGAGCAGCACGAGGTCCGGGTGCTCCTTTTCCAGCACCTCCATGGCCTCGAGGCCGTTGGTGGCGAAAATCAGACGGCAGCCGAGGCGCGAAAGCTGGGCCTCGAGGTAGCGCCGGATCACGGGATCGTCGTCCACGACCAGGATGGCCCGATGGGCCACGTCATCCGAATCGATGCTCTGATAATTCATGCTTCGATTGTGCATCCCGGGCACGGCGGCGTCCATGCCTGGGAGGCTATCCAAGCTAGAATCCGAGGATCCTGTTTTCTCCGGAGACCGGCATGACCTCGAATCCCCTGGTAGGCATCCTTTTAGGCTCCAAGTCCGACTGGGACACCGTGCAGCACACGGCGCTCACCCTCAAGCAGCTCGGCATCCCCTTCGAGGCCCATGTCGCGAGCGCCCACCGCACACCCGAGAAGGTGGTCGAGTTTTGCCGAGATGCCGAAGGCCGGGGCTTCCAGGTGCTCATCGCTGCCGCCGGTGGCGCCGCCCACCTCGCGGGCGTGTGCGCCAGCAAGACCCATCTGCCCGTGCTGGGCGTGCCCATGAAGGGCTGGGCCACCGAGGGCATGGACGCTCTGCTTGCCACCGTCCAGATGCCCGCCGGCATTCCGGTCGGCACTTTGGCCATCGGCAAGCCCGGGGCCGTCAATGCCGCCCTGCTGGCCGCGTCCATCCTGGCCCTGAGCGATCCCGCCCTCCGCGAACGCTACCTCGCCTACCGCCAGACCCAGACCGAGCAGGCCCTGGCGGACGATGACCTGACCCTGCCCTGATCGAGCCGCCTCAGCATTTCCAGAGTGGCTTGAGCGAAGTGATTCGAAACAAATTTTTCAACCCATGCCCCGAAATGGCACCATACTTCCAAAATCATTAATCCGTGTGGCTGCCAGCGATCGGGTTCATTGGACGCCAACGCGGTTTTGGAGCCTGCAATGTCCATGGGAAGGAAGCTCACCCAACAGCCTCACGCCCCCGCGCCTGGGGCAGGGCGGCGAGCCGTCTCGGCACCTGCCGTAAATCG
>CAIPUA010000141.1 GCA_903868115.1 uncultured Holophagaceae bacterium | reverse complement strand
GGGTCGGGACACCCACCTCAGCCAACCGGACATGGCCCTCATCGTGAACCCGCCCGGAGACATGGAAGCCTGCTCCCAGCGCCTTCTGCGGGGTCTTAACCGCCTCTACGACCGCCGTTTCGTGAGGCTGCTGCGGCAGCATGTGGAGGGCCGACCCGGAGCCACGCCCTTGCCCCCTACGCCCAATCTGCGCGTTTTCGACGAGGTCTACACCGCCCCCCAGGCGGGCTTCATGGACCGCGCCGACTACTACGCCCGCTGCAGCTGCGGGCCCTACCTGGGTCAAATCCTGACTCCGGCGGTGATTCTCACCAGCGAGGACGATCCCTTTGCCCCCGCCTCGGACCTGGGTGCGCCGTCCTCCACCGTCCATCTACATGTGGAACGCCACGGCGGCCATTGCGGCTACCTCGCCGCACAACCTACGCCTCACGGCACCCACCGCTGGATGGACTACGCCCTGGACCACTACCTTGAACAACTGGGGCAGGGCTGAGCACCTCAGGAATATGTGGTGGCGGAAATGTAGGCTCGCACCCGCTGGGCCTCCGTGGAGGTCAGGAATAGGGGTGATGCCTGGGTCGTCACGAAGGCGTTGGGCGTAGCCTGCACTAGGCTCTGGTACCGAGGATCGGCCTGGACGATGGCTTGGCGCACGGTGGTCAGGTCGTAACTGGGACCACCGGCCACGGCTAGGACCTCGGACAGGACCTCCACATTGGTGAAGCCCGCCAGGGGTTTGAAGGCCCTGCGGAACGGGATGATCCGGCCATCGAAGGAGACAACAGAGCCGTCCTCCTCCTGAAGCGGGCAGAGGGGGAAGATCACGTTCGCCCGAGCCGTGATGGCGGTGGGCAGGACATCGAAGGCAGCCGTAAAGGCGGCCTGCTCCAGTCCTTGGACGCCGAGCCGCTCGGGATCGGTGCCGAAGGTGATCAGGGCCTTGATCCGGCCCTCGCGCAAAGCCGCCTGGGCCGCAACCAAGTCGCCGCTACTTGTGGTGCCAGCGCCATACACCAGATCCTGAAAACCCTGGCCATTGGCCTCGTTGCGCACCATCAGGAGCCCGGCACCGGAGAGCCCGGCCAGGTCGGAGGCCCACTGCACTTCGGCCAGACTGCCGCCCAGGTGTGTGTCCTGGTTGGCAACAACGATGGCACGCTGAGCCTTGGCAATGGCCACTGCCGCGTTTTGGACGGCTTCGGTCCCCTTCACAAAGGCATGGGAAGGACGCAATTTCGCGGCGCCAGAACGGACCAGCGCGCCACAGAGGGCCGACAGGATGCGGGGTTCGTCCCCGGCTTCGCAGTCCAGATGGAAGGCCGCGCGCCGCTTCCAGCCTCGGTCGGTGTGTCCGATGTGGATGAGGGTCGCCCCGCCCTGAACGGCGCGCAGAACCTGGAAGCGGAACACCGGGTTGTAGGCCAGCGCCTGTTCGCCCACGGTGAGGATGAGATCCGCCCTGGCCACCTGGTGCTGGCGGGTGGTGCTGGCCATGCCGGGGAGACACGGGCGCAGAAAGTCCTCGGTCGTGAAGACCTGGCGGGAGCCCAGCTGACGGGCCAGGGCGCCCAGCAGGAAAGCCGATTCGCTGGAGATGCGCGGGCTGGCCAGCACGAGGATTTCCTCGCCTTTGTGGGGCCGGAGGCCGTCTACCAGAGCCTGTGCGGCCTCCTTCATGCCCACGTTGCCCTTGCCCTTGACCACGGGACTACAGAGACGGCTGCGGTCGCCCACATAGTGGGTGCCGAAGCGACCTTTCGCACAGAGTTCACCCTCGGTAAAGGTGTCCGTGGGCTTGGCCGTGATGAAGAAGTAGTCGCGGCCAGTGTGGTTCACATCGAACTCGCAGCCGACGCCACAGAAGGAACAGACGCTGCGATGGGCCGTGGTGCGGAAGGGCCCGGGCTTGTCCAGGCTGGCCTTGAAGGTGATGGCACCGGTAGGGCAGACCTCGATGCAGTTGCCGCAGGCGATGCAGTTCGTTTCGGCCAAAGGTTTATCCAGCGTGGGCTTCACCACGGTATCAAAGCCCCGGTTGATGAAACCGAGCGCGTGGACATCGATCAACTCGCCGCAATAGCGCACGCAGCGACCGCAGAGGATGCACTTGTTGCTGTCCAGAATGATGGAGGGGTGGCGGTCGTCCACCTTGTGCTTCTTGACCCTGCCCCGAAAGCGCGTCTGGTCAGCATCATAATTGCCTGAGAAGACCTTGAGATCGCAGTCGAAAACGCTGGTGCAGCCGCAGGCGAGGCAGCGCGCGGCCTCGCATTTGACCTGCGCCTCGGTCACGCCGAGATCCACTTCCTCCCAGTTCTTGCCACGCGCATCCTTGTCAAGCTTGGGCATCTCGCCCCGCTCGACCTTTTCGAACTGCTCGAAAAAGGACGGATCAAGCGGCGCCAGGTTGGTCTTCTTGCTGACGAACCCCGAGTCGAACTGCTGCACTTCTCCGGTCTGCAGCCAGCGGTCGATGACCCAGGCGGCCTTGCGCCCCGCGCCAATCGCATCGATGGCGGCAGCAGGGCCCGTCATGACATCGCCACCCGTGAACACGCCGGGCACGCTGGTCTGGAGTGTCTCGGGATCCGCCTGGATGCTGTTCCATCGGGTGAGCTTGATGGGGCCCAGGGTCTGGTTCTCCAGGCCCGAAAGATCCTGCTCCTGGCCGATGGCGGAAATGATCCAGTCAGCCTTGAAGAGGAAATCGCTGCCCGCAATCTGCATGGGGCGGCGGCGCCCCGAAGCGTCCGGCTCGCCCAGTTCCATCAGGTAGCACTCTAGGCCCAGCAGGTGGCCGTCCTCGATCACGGCCCGCTTTGGAGCTGTCAGGTAGTGGAACTCAATGCCTTCTTCGAGGGCGTCCTCCACCTCGATATCGTCGGCGGGCAGCTCGGTCCGGGTGCGGCGGTAGAGAAGCGCCACCTTGTCCGCGCCACAGCGGAGGGCTGTGCGGGCTGCATCGATGGCGGTGTTGCCGCCGCCCACGATGGCTACGGTACCGTCCATGCGGGGCGGCCCCTGCCGTTTCACGCCCTCCAGAAAGACGATGCCCGGCAGAATGCGCGCGTGGGTTTCGTTCTCGATGCCCATGGTCTTGGCGACCCAGGAACCCATGGCCAGATAGAGGGCGTCGAAGCCCTCGGCCTTGAGACCGTCCAGGGTGAAATCCACACCAAGCTTGAGGTCGGTACGCGTCTCGATGCCGTGGGACAGCAGGTAGCCCACTTCCTTGTCCAGCACCGCCTGGGGAAGGCGATACTCAGGAATGCCGTAGCGCAGCATGCCGCCCAGCTTGGGCTGCTTGTCCAGGATGGTGACGGCGTAGCCCTTCTGGCGCAGGTAGTAGCCGCAGGTGAGGCCCGCGGGTCCGCCCCCGATGACAGCGACCCGCTTGCCATTGGCAGGCGCGGGCTCAGGAGCGGGGAGCCGGTCATACTCCAGATCGGAAACATACCGCTTCATGAAATTGATGGCGGCGGGGGAATCCACATCCTTCCGTCTGCAGCTGGCCTCGCAGTAGCGCACACAGACCCGGCCACAGGAACTGGGCATGGGATTGGTCTCCCGAATGAGGGCCAGGGCCTCCTTGTACATGCCTGCCGAGGCGTAGGCCAGGTAGCCCTGGATGTCCACATTGGCTGGGCATTCCAGGAAACAGGGGCCTCGGCAATCCGCGTAGTGGTTGGAGAGCAGCATTTCCAGCGCGGCCTTGCGGGCTGCGGAAGCGGGCCCACTCTCGGTCCAAACATCCATGCCTGCGGCGACTGGTGTGGTACAGGACATAAGCAGGCGCGTCGCATTGCGCACTTCCACCACGCAGACCAGGCAGGAACCAAAGGGCGGCAGGCGCGGGTCGTAGCACAGAGTCGGAATGTCCACCCCGTAATCTCGCGCCACCTGAAGAATGGTCTTCGAGTTGTCGGCAACAACCTCTTTACCATTGATGCGCAGGGTGACGTTAGCCATGGATGAGTCCTCAGTCCTTGGTGATCGCATCGAAGTTGCAGACGGTGAAACATTTACCGCACCGGGTACAGGCTTCCTGGTCGATGGTGTGGGCCTGTTTCAGACTGCCCGCAATGCAGTGACTGGGGCACTGCCGGGCACAGAGGGTGCAGCCGGTGCACTGGTCATGGGTGATGGAAAACTTCACCAAGGCCCCGCAGGAGTGGGCCGGACACCGTTTGTCCCGGATATGGGCTTCGTACTCGTCCCGGAAATACTTCATGGTGGTGAGCACGGGGTTGGGGGCCGTGTTGCCCAGGCCGCACTGGGACGAGCTCTTGATGAAGGTCCCCAACTCGTCCAGTTGGGCCAGGTGTTCCTCGGTCCCCCTTCCCAGAACGATTTCCTCCAGGATCTCCAGCATGCGCAAGGTGCCAACTCGGCAGGAGGTGCACTTGCCGCAGGACTCTGCCTGGGTGAACTGTAGAAAGAAGCGCGCCATTTCCACCATACAGGTGGTCTCGTCCATCACCACCATGCCGCCCGAGCCCATGATTGCGCCGGTCTTGGTGATCTGGTCGTAGTCGATCTGGGTATCGGCCAGGGAGGCGGGAATGCAGCCGCCGGAGGGACCGCCCATCTGCACGGCCTTGAAGGTCTTGCCTTCCTTGATGCCGCCGCACACGTCAAAGACCACTTCGCGAATGGTGATGCCCATGGGTACTTCCACCAGGCCCGTGCGCTTGGCGCGGCCCGCGATGGCGAACACCTTGGTGCCCTTGCTCTTTTCCGTTCCCATGGCCGCGTAGGCGGCCGCACCGTTCAGGACGATCCAGGGCACATTGGCGAAGGTCTCCACATTGTTGATGCTGGTGGGTTTGCCCCAGAGACCCTTCACAGCCGGGTAGGGCGGGCGGGGTTTGGGGGTCCCGCGCTTGCCCTCAATAGAGGCAATGAGCGCGGTCTCCTCGCCGCAAACGAAGGCGCCGGCGCCCTCTTTGACCTTTACATCGAAGCTGAAACCGGAGGCGAAAATATTCTGCCCCAGGTAGCCCCGAACCTTCAGGTTCTGGATGGCCTGTTTGAGGCGCCGCACGGCCATGGGATACTCGGCGCGGCAGTAGATGTAGGCATGCTCAGCCCCAATGGCGTAGCCTGCGATCATCATGCCTTCGATGACGGAATGGGGATCGCCCTCCAGGACGCTGCGATCCATGAAGGCGCCGGGGTCGCCCTCGTCCGCATTGCAGATGATGTACTTGGTGTCACCCGGACTCTGGGCCGCGAACTTCCACTTCTGCCCCGTGGGAAAGCCACCGCCACCCCGGCCTCGCAGACCCGAGTCGATCATCTGCTGCACCACCTGGG
>CAIPUA010000140.1 GCA_903868115.1 uncultured Holophagaceae bacterium | reverse complement strand
GGTCAGGCTGCTGAAGGGAAACCGGGCAAAGGAGCTCCTGGTCGCCCCCGTTCCAACGTGGTTCGTTCCTTACATCCCGCAGCTCTATCAGGCCGCTGACCGGCTCATCCTGTGCGATAACTTCAAGGCCGGGCAGGTCATCGAAAACCTCACGGTCATCTCGCTGGACGAATATCACCGGCAGTACGGGCGTGGCGCGGAGGCCCTGCTCGTGACGACGCGCGATGACAGGACTGCGGACCTGTTCCGGAAGGCCATCGACAGCGATGCCGTGCTGACCATGAGTCAATTTTTCGAGCATCGTCTGGAGGCGATCCGCGAACGTTTTGGCGATATCCCCGTCTACGACGCGGCCTATCTCGAAGGATTGCTCAACCAGATCCTTGGTGACGACGATCTCTCATACAGAGTTGCGTTCAATAGAATAAAACCTATCCTTATCCCAGAGCCCAAGGAGCTGGGATGAAGACCCTCATCGCCCCCAACCGAACGACGATCAATGCCCTGGCCGAACGTCTAAAGAAGGCCAAGGGGCGCCCAGAATTCCAGCGGATCCAGTGTGTTTTGATCCGAGCCACTTTGGGGAGCACGGCCGCCGAGATCGCCCGCCTGTTGGGATGGTCCACGGCCACGGTGCATGTCATCCATTCGCGATGGGCCAAGGAGGGCGATGCAATCTTCGACCTGAAGGCCAAGGGAGGGCGGCGAAACCAATACCTGAGCGTCGAAGAGGAGGCGGCTTTCCTTCAGCCCTTTCTGGCGAAAGCAGAAACGGGCGGGATCCTGAATGCCAAGGAGATCAAGACAGCCTTTGAAGCTCTGGTTGGGTGTCCCGTGGCCAAGACCACCATCTACCGCATGCTTGAGCGCTGGGATTGGCGAAAGATCGTGCCTCGGCCGCGACATCCCAAGGCTGACCCGGCGGCGCAGGCCGCCTTTAAAAAAACTCGAAACCGAAGTCCGAAGCGAGGTTGAACGCCAGGCCCGATTGGGGCGGCCCGTCCGGTTGATGTTCCAAGACGAAGGGCGCTTTGGCCTCCTGGGTGACCCCAAGCGTTGCTGGGCACCCAAAGGGATCCGCCCCATCGTCGGGGCTCGCCTACTGCGCGAATACACCTACGCCTTTTCTGCCGTCAGCCCCCATGACGGTGAAATGGACAGTCTGGTGCTGCCCTTCGTGAACGCAGAAACCATGTCCCTATTCCTGGCCCTGGTCGCAGACCGCCATCCTGGCGAGTTCATTCTCATGGTCATGGACCAGGCCGGCTGGCACATCGCTGAAGCCTTGGAAGTGCCAGTCAACATGCGGATCCTGTTCCTGCCTCCCTATAGCCCGGAGTTGAATCCCGCCGAGCACATCTGGAAAGCATTGAGAGAATCCTGGTTTGGCAACACGGTGTTCAAAGGCATGAAAGCCGTGGTAGACGCTCTCTGCGTTGGGCTACGGGCTCTGGAGGCCGACCACGAAAGAACCAAAACCATGACCGGGTTTGATTGGATTACTTCTATTCATTTGAACGCTACTTAGTCTCACAGGCCTGTCTGATAATCACCTTCCAAATACCTGAAGAACCCAAACCCTAGGCGTTTTCCAGCAATCGCCCTGGTTGTTTCTCGACAGCGCCTTTGCTCACCCCAGGATCTTGTGTGGCAGGCTTTCGATTCTTCCCGCCGGTGAAACCAGGACGTAATTGAGCTTGCGCTGGAGTTCGCGGATGGTGTTGGCACCAGCGTAGGTGAGGCCGGAGCGTAGGCCGCCGATGATATCGGCCAGGATTGCTTCTTCGTCCTCGCGGTAGGCCACCTTGGTGGCTACGCCTTCGGCGGTCTTCCAGCCGGTGAGGCCACCCAGGTGATCGTCGGCCACTTCCTTGCTGGCCATGCCGCGGTAGACCTTGTGGGTGGGAGTTCCCGCTGCGTTCCGGATCGGCTCCCCGGGCGTGGGGCGGGTGCCTGCGAGCATCCCGCCCACCATCACGAAATCAGCTCCGAAGGCCAAGGCCTTCACGATATCTCCGGGAGTACGGATGCCGCCATCGGCGACGATGGAGCGGTCCGCCCGAGCACACTCCTGAATGGCCGTGAGCTGGGGCACGCCGAAGCCGGTCTTGATGCGCGTCGTGCAGACACTCCCGGGCCCGATCCCCACCTTCACGATGTCGGCATGGACGGAGGCCAAGTAGTCCGCGCCGGCGTAGGTCGCCACATTGCCCGCCATGATGCACTCGTTGGGCAACATTTGACGCATGCGCTTGATCATCTTGCCGACATATTTGGCATGGCCGTGGGCCACATCCACGCAGAAATACTGGGCGCCGGTATCCTTCAGGGCCTCGACCCGCTCCATCTCCGCCTCCGCCGTGCCCACCGACACAAAGGTTGGATAGTGGCACCGTTGGAACATCGCAACATTTTCTTCGATGGAGGTGAAGCGGTGCAGGACCCCGATGCCGCCGCGCTCGCCGACGAAATCGGCCATGGCGTCCTCCGTCACCGTATCCATGTTGGCTGTCATGACGGGCAGCCCCAGTGTGAGCTTGCCGCTTTTATCGGTCATCCCGATCTCCACAATCCGGCGGGATTCGTGGTGGTTGTAGGCAGGGATCAAGAGGACATCGTCGAAAGTGATCGCAGTTTCGGGCATGGTATCTCTCAGAATAAACCTCAGGTGAACCGCTTGCTGTTGGGATAGCGTACGGCGTTCACGGTCTGCCAAGCGAGCATGGCCTTGGAAATCGGAAGCGAATGCATCAGGGCGTTCGTGATGTCGATTTTGATCATGGGGGCCCTCGGCAGTCCCAAAGCTTTAGTAGGACAGGGATCGTGGCGGAAATGGAAATCCTTAGAAATTCGGGCTCTTCGCTATTTCATGTGGGTAGTGGGTTCCGGGTCGGAGTCTTATTGAAGTCGAGTTTGCCTGCGATGAGGTAGGCGATGGAGATGAGGTTGCGGGGGTTGCGGTAGCCTCGGGCTTTGGCGATGGCGGCCTGGATGAGGCTGTTGATGCCTTCGATCAGGCCGTTGCTGATCTGGCTGCGCCACCAGTTGAGAATGCCCCTCCGGTGGGACTGGAACGTTGTAGCCAGCCTCATCAGAGGGTCGATTCCACTGGCGTGGGCCATGGTGCACCAATCGTTGAGGAACATGCTTCCGGCTCGTCGGTTGGGCTGTTCAAAGAAATCCTGAAGGAGGAGCTTCATCTGGTAGGCCTCTACCGTCTGGAGGTTCATCGCCTTCAGTTCCTTGAGGCGGGCCTTTTGGGATTTCGTCAGATCGCCGGGGTTCCGAAGCCAGTGGTAGCGAGTCTTCTTGAGGCCTGGCGTGGAGGGCGACTCCGAGCGTCGGACGGCGTCCAGGGCGTCATTCATCAGCTTCATCAGGTGGAAGCGGTCGAGGGTGATCTCGGCCTTGGGGAGGTGTTCCCGGATACCGGCGATGAACGCCGGGGACATGTCGCAGCACACGTCCCGGATCTGCTCGGCCTTTCCCCCATGGGCCTTCAGGTCCGCCACGAAAGCGCCCAGGGTGGCCGCATTCCGCCCTTCGGTGCCGAACATCACCCGGCGCAGATCCAGATCCATGAAGAAGCTGAGGTAGTTGTGGCCGCGTCGATAGGATTTGTCGTCCACGCAGATCGTTTCGACCTTGGCAAAGTCCAGCTTCGCCCGCGCTTCCTCCACGTGGTGGTTCAGCACCCGCCAGATCCGCGTGTCGTGCTCGCCCACCAGCCGGGCCACGGCGTTCACAGGCATCTCGCGGACAAGGACCATGATCAGCGCCTCGAACATCAGGGTGAAACCAGACCCCTTCCGGCCCCAGGGCACGTCGACGGTCTTCACGCCGTGCGTCTCGCAGTTGCAGCGAGGCACACGGGCCGTGAGGTAAGCCGCGTGCTGGAAGAAGTCCAGGTGACGCCAGGTTTTCTCCTCGGTGTCGTGGGCCTTGCTCGCCGCCCCGCACTCGGGGCATGGGAAGGAGGCCCCCCGCTGGAAATCCACCAGGATGTCCAGCCGACGCTCGCCCGCATTGAACTCCAGTGACTTCACCTCCCAAGGAGGTTGAAGCCCGAGGGCCGCCGTGAAAAGCAGGTTCGTGTCCATGCCTCTATTGGACCAAGAACTGACCTCATCCTGAGGCCCTACCCACACAAAACAGCGAAGAGCCGAACTTTCTAATCCGATTGACCAGGGTGGCGCGATGCCCCTAGAGCGAAATGCTTTGCGGTCGGTCTGGATACTGGGTGCGAGATGCCCCTAGGCGCGCGATGTGCCGGAAGTGAAGAGAACCGCGAACAGGCCAACAAAGGTTGGCTCTCTCTTCCTTTTCCCATCTCGCGAGGTCCACTGTGACCAACCCTCTCCCCATCGCATCACCCCGGGCCGAAGCCCATCCCTTTCCTCCTCGGCTGCTGCACAGCTACGCCGAAGCCCGCGAATTGTTGGGCAACGTCCCTGTCAGCACCTTCGCTCTGTGGATTGCCCAGGGCCT
>CAIPUA010000139.1 GCA_903868115.1 uncultured Holophagaceae bacterium | reverse complement strand
CGCTCCAGGCTCGCGGAGGAACAGGGTGAGCTCGGTCCAGTGCTTGCGCATGTAGGTGATGGCCTGTCCCAACCCCGAGTTGGGCTCCGCCTTACCGCCCTCGATCTGGTCCCGCAACCAGATCGCCAAGTCGGCCATGATCGGCCCACTCTCGCGCTGATGGAAGGCGAGCCGGGCCTGGGGGTCCATCTGCTCACGCTTGGCCATGGCGTCGTTCCGGTAGACCACTTTCAGTTCCCCGAGCAGGTGCTCGACCTCCTCGGGGAACCTGTTCTCCACCTCCACGAACCGTCGCCGGGCATGGGCCAGGCAGTGGGCCAGGATGGTGTTCAGTTCCCCGGCCTCGCCCACGGTGTTGGCGGCGAGGGCATCACACATCTGGATGGGAGCCGACAGCCCTTCTGCCCGGTGCTTCAGGACGGCTTCCAGGTTCTCTCCGGCGTGGTTGTGGCCGGTGATGAACAAGGCGATCCGGTGTTCCCCGCTGCGGGAGAGGATGGCGCTGGTATAGACCGCCTTGCGGCCCTCCCTGGGAACAGGGGTCTTTTCCAGGATCCGCATGACGGTGTCATCGTTGAACAGGACCTGGCCCTGGGCGGCCTGGCGCGTGAGTTCCGCGTGGACCGGAGCGAGGAGGCCGGCCGCCTTGAGCAGGAGCTCCCACTGGGTCGATACCGGGAGAGGGATCCCCATGCCGAACTGGAGCCGCTCGATGCGGTTCATGGGCAGGCCCGCCCCGTAGCGAAGCAGGCCCAGCAGGGCGGCCACGCTGGGGTCGTATTTCTCCTCGCCCACACCGGCAGGTGTCGGGGCGGTGAACACTTCACCGCAGAGATTGCACCGCCTGCGTTCGAGTTCGTAGACCGTGGCCGTGAACGGCGCCACACCCGTGATCCGCAGCAAAGTGGATGGCTCCTTCTGGGGGTAGACCTTGCCATTGGGGCAATGCGGGCAGGCTTCGCCACTGGCATTCCCTTCCAGGGGCACAGGAACTCGCTTGGCCTTCGGAAACGCAGACGCCGCGTTGCGCCCATGCCCCTTCGGCTTCTCGCGCTTCTCTTTGGGCCGGGGTTTGAGGGCCGGGTTCTCGGCTTCCATGGCCTGTCGGCAGACCGTAGCGAACGACTCGGTTTTCGGACCGAACAGGATGAACTGCAGGCGCTGGGCGCTGGCGCCCTTCCGATCCGCCTCCTGGCGGAGAACGATCATGGTCTCGACGAGCATCCGCATATCCTCATGGACCTCGCCTTCGCCCATGGACTCCCGGATCCTGGCAACGTGGCTGCGCAAAACCTCCGCAGGGATCTCCCTGAACTGACCATAGATCCCAGCCGACGTATGCGTTGGCTGGGGGAGGTCCGGACGGTTGGGGGACGGTGCCGGCTTCTTTCTCTGCTTACTCTGGCTCATACCATCCAATGTGGGCCATTCCAGATTGAGTACAAGCGAATAAAACTCGAATTAAGTCAGTTATTTAGCTTGGGATCCCGGTCCGCGGTGACCCCCACCGGACGCCAGGCGGGAGGCACCTTGGCACCCCGTGGATCGCCCCCGCAGATGAGCACCTGCAACTCGTGGGCGAGGAGCCGCGCTGAGGCAGTCCCGGCCTTGGTCGGCCACCAACGGAACCGTCCCTTGGACAGACGCTTCTGGCACAGCCAGTAGCCCTGGCCATCGAAGGCGAGCAGCTTGATGGAGGTGCCCGACCGGCCCCGGAACACGAACACGGTGCCGGAGAAGGGATCCGCTGCCAGGGTCTCGCGGCAGACCTGGGCCAGGCCGTCGATCCCACGCCGGAAGTCCACGGGCTCCACGGCCACCAGGATCCGCATCTGCGGGGTGATCTGAATCAACCCCGGCTCCCCAGAAACGCCGCCACGATGCCTGCGGCCTCCATGCCCCGTCCGGCTTCCAGGTGGATCCGAAGCCGGGACCCGTCGGGTGCGGAAATCTCGACCACGGCTCCGGGCGCTGGGATCGGCGCCATTTCGGCGTGGGCCACGATCGCCGGCAGTTGAACGAAGGTGGGCTTTATCAGACCGGGCTGTTCCATGGCCTTGGCGACGCGTGTCCGCAGGGACTTGTAGTCCAGGCCAACGGCACGGGCGATTTTGCAGACACCATACATCCGGGCCATGGCTACCGCGCTGTTCCATACCTCGACCGGCATCGGGCCATGCCCGGATCGGCCGCCTCTCCATGCATCGATCCGTTGCCGGAGCGATGCGAGATCCTCCGTGGAAGGGGCCTTCCTGCGATTGGCCATGGGCGATCTCCAGCGACCCATGAGCCTACCGGCCCTCAGCCTATGCGTTCACGCACGCCTGCCGGAAACACACGGTATTCGGGTGTGGTCTTGACGTACCGGAGATGCCTCTTGTTGTGACGAGCTCAAGCCTACTCGGCTCCACCAGCATTGATCCGCACGACTCTGGGCTCAGTTGTTGCCGGGGCCAACACACTTGAAATGGAATGAGCGTTTTGGGTTTCTACAGTTACGATCGACGATGGGACTGGAAGTGATGAGATTCCCAATGCCTTGAGCCGTTTAGT
>CAIPUA010000138.1 GCA_903868115.1 uncultured Holophagaceae bacterium | reverse complement strand
CTT
Source organism: uncultured Holophagaceae bacterium (assembly GCA_903868115.1). Taxonomy (GTDB): domain Bacteria; phylum Acidobacteriota; class Holophagae; order Holophagales; family Holophagaceae; genus JAYREN01. The sequence goes on along the minus strand of CAIPUA010000138.1, from coordinate 8,028 downwards.
CAGGTAGATGGCGTCGATCTGGAGATGCCCCGCCGTGGTCTTGTAGTACTGCTTGAATCCGACCACAAGCAGAGCCACAAAAATGCCGAGAATCCAAAAATAGTTGATGATGACGCTGGATATCGCCATACAGACAATGGTCGGAAAGGGCAGGCTGGCGCCCATGCCTTCATACATCGAGGAGAAGACGGGAATCACCTTGACCATGATGATGACCACCACCGTGATGGCCAGGGTGATCACTACGATGGGATAGGTCATCGCGCCCTTGACCTTGCTGGTCAGCTTCACGGCCTTCTCGATGTAAATTGAGAGGCGCTGGAGGATGATATCCAGGATGCCGCCGGCTTCGCCGGCACCGACCATGTTCACGTAGAGGTCGTTGAAGGCCTTGGGATGCTTGGCCATGGCGGCCTGGAGGGTGGCGCCCTGCTCGACATCCCCGCGCACGGCCTCGATGATCTTCTGGAAGCCCTTGTCCGGCTGCTGCGCCCCCAGGATTTCCAGGCACTGTACCAGGGGCAACCCAGCATCGATCATGACGCTGAACTGCCGGGTGAAGATGGCTAGGTCCTTGGCTTTGACCTTGCCGAAGCCCTTGGTGGCCGTGGTCTGGGGCTTGACGGAGAGCACCTGGATGCCATTGCGCTTCAGCGTGGCCGAGGCCTGGTCCTTGGTGTCGGAGACGATGATCCCCTCCTGGACCTCTCCCAGTCGATTCTTGCCTTTCCATACGTATGCAGGCATGGGGACCTCTTAGTGAAGAATAGATAATCGTGGATTCAGGATAGGCCGGAAAACGCGCTCGGGAAAGCCCCCTAAGAGTATTTGATGTTGGGATTTCTGCCCGTGAGGAGCGCGGAACCGGCTCCCTTCTGGGCGGCGGCATGGGAGGCGGCATTCGCTGCGGCAGCGCCCTGGGTGCCCACGCCACGGTTGATCAGTTCCCGGAGTTCATCCTGGTTGGAACTATAGCTCAGGGCCTCATCCTGGGCGATCTCCCCTCGGAGCACCAGATCGGAGAGGCTCTGATTGAAGGTCTGCATTCCGAACTTGAGCTGGCCCGTCTGCATGGAACTGTATACTTGGTGAATCTTGTCTTCGCGGATCAGATTGCGGATGGCGGGGTTCGGGATCATGACCTCGAGGGCCAGAGCACGCCCCTTGCCGTTGGCCTTCGGAATCAGCGACTGGCAGATCACGCCTTCCAGCACCAATGACAACTGGGCGCGCACCTGGGGCTGCTGATAGGCAGGGAATACATCGATGATGCGGTTCACGGTCTGCACGGTGGAATTGGTGTGGAGGGTACCGAAGGTGAGGTGGCCCGTCTCCGCGATGGTAAGGGCGCTCTCGATGGTCTCCAGATCGCGCAATTCGCCCACGAGCACCACATCCGGATCCTGGCGCAAGGCAGAACGCAGGGCCTTCTTGAAACTATGGGTGTCGGCGTGGATTTCCCGCTGGTTCACGAGGCAGCGTTTGTGCTTGTGCACATACTCGACCGGGTCCTCGATCGTGAGAATGTGCAGGGGTTCCCGCTCATTGATGTAGTCGATCATGGCCGCCAAGGTGGTGGACTTCCCCGAACCCGTTACGCCCGTCACCAGAATGAGGCCCCGGGGTTTCTCGCACAGGGTGGCGGCCACTGGTGGCAACCCAAGGGTCTCGAAGCTGCGGATGTTTTCCGGAATGGTGCGAAAGGCGCCGGCCGTGGCGCCGCGCTGATGGTAGACATTGGCGCGGAAGCGCGCGACACCCTGCAGGCCAAAGGAGAAATCGACTTCCAGATCCTCTTCCAGGCGGTGCTTTTGCTGATCGGTCATGACGCTGTAGCAGAGCCAGCGCGTCTGGGCGGAATCCAAAGGCGGCAGCTTGAGAGGCACCATGCGCGAATCGATGCGAATCTGCGGCGCGCTGTCCGTAGTGATATGCAGGTCGGTGCCGTTGTGCTCCACCATCGTCTTTAGTAACTGCTGAAGCGAAGCGACGTACTGGGTACTGGCTTCGACCATGGTGGCCTCCTTGGGCTCAGAGTATCGTCTCTCGGACGATCTCTTCGATGGTGGTGACGCCGTCGAGCACCTTGCGGCAGCCGGAACGGCGGAGGGTGATCATGCCTTCCTTGACGGCTTGTTCTCGAAGTTCCATGGCGCTCGCGCCGGTCAGAATCATGTCCCGCATGGTCTCGGACATCTCCAGCACTTCGTAGAGCCCCACGCGGCCCTTGAGGCCCTTCTGGTTGCAGACCTCACAGCCCATGCCCTTCATGACCGTGATGCCCTTGCGGATCTCCTCCTCGGTGAAGCCCACCTTCAGAAGGGCTTCCGGAGGCGGCTGATGAGGATCCGGGGCCTTGCACTTCGCGCAGATGCGTCGGATGAGGCGCTGGGCGCAAATGATGTTCACCGAGGTGGCCACCAGGAACGGCTCCACCCCCATGTTCATAAGGCGGCTGATGGTGCTAGGCGCGTCGTTCGTGTGCAGGGTGGAAAGTACCAGGTGACCGGTGAGGGAGGCCTTGATGGCGATTTCCGCCGTCTCGAAATCACGGATCTCACCCACCAGAATGATGTTGGGATCCTGCCGCAGGAAGGACCGCAGGGCCGCAGCGAAGTTGAGGCCGATCTGTTCCTTCATCTGCACCTGGTTGATGCCCGCGAAGTTGAATTCCACGGGATCCTCGGCTGTGATTATGTTCACGTCCGGCAGATTCAGTTTGGCGATCGAGGAGTAGAGAGTATTGGTCTTGCCCGAACCCGTGGGCCCGGTGACGAGCACCATCCCGTAGGGTTTCGAGATCTGTCGGTCCCACTGCTGGAGGCTCTCGGGCTCAAAACCCAATTTGGTGAGATCGAGCATCAGCTTGTCGCTGTCGAGGAGGCGCAGCACGATTTTTTCGCCGAAGAGCGTCGGCAGGATAGACACACGATAGTCGATGGTCTTCTGCTGGCCGCCCAGGTTGACCCGCAGCTTGATGCGGCCGTCCTGGGGCAGCCGCTTTTCAGCGATGTTGAGCTTGGCGAGAATCTTGACGCGGGAGGTGACCGGGTCCTTGAGCTTGATGTTGGGGCGCATCACCTCCATCAGCAGGCCGTCGATGCGGAAGCGGATGCGGTAGCTCTTCTCGTAGGGCTCGATATGGATATCCGAGGCCCCCTTCCGGATCGCATCAATGAGCACCATGTTCACGAGACGCACCACCGGGGCTTCCTCGCTGCCCTTGGAAAGGGCGGCCTCGTTGATGTTCTCCTCGTCCTCGAAAGTTTCGTACTGGGTTTCGGTGTCTACGAGTTCGTCTTCAAGTTCCTTGAGATCCAGCACCCCATCGGCGGCGCCCTCGAAGGCACTCTGGTTGAAGGCTCCGCCGGCCTCAGGAGCACCCGCAGCCTGGCCGGTCGCCTTCTTGGCGGGCGCTCCATCCTCCCGGAGCCGAAGGCTGCTGGAACCCCCGTAGTAGCGTTCGATGCCGCGGATCAGCCCCATCTCGGAGGACACGACCGGATCGATGTTGTAGCCCGTGTGGAAGCGGACATCGTCCATGGCGAAGATATCGGTGGGGTCCGACATCGCCAGGGTCAACACGTTGCCGGAGCGCTGCAGCGGCAGGACCTTGTGCTTGTTGGCGAGTTCTGCCGGCACTAAGGCGATCACGGAAGCCTCGATGGTGGGCCACTGGTCCAGGTCCGCCGCCGGCACGCCGTACTGCATCCCCAGGAAGCTCACAATATCCTGGTCCGAACAGAAGCCCTGGCGGACGACGATGCTTCCAAGCTTCCCGCCCTCCCGCCGCTGAATCTTCAATGCATCTTCCAGCTGAGGGTCGGTAATCAGCTGGGCCTTCACAAGCATATCGCCGAGCTTGCTAGCCAATGGTTGCCTCCGATTGGGGGGAGGCTTGAAGTCTACCACCCTGATAGTCAATGCGGTGCATATGGCGAGTTTCAAATGAGCGGCTATGCTTTGGGACATGTCGTCCTCTGTTCCGCCCACCCAGCGCCTAGACAGGGCCCGGGAACTCATCCGGGAAAAGGGGCTATCCCGCCAGGACCTGGAACTGCTTGAGGAGATCCTCAGGCTGGGCGCCACCGATCTTGCTCCCATGCTCGACACCGCGCCCGATGCCGCGCCCCTTCTCGAAGAATCGCTTTCTCTGGCAAGGCTGCGGCGGGCCTTCGGTCTTTTCCTGGCCTTCCTGAATCAGTTCTCGGACAAACGCCTGGGGGAAGTCCGTCCCGCTATGGGCCTCGTCCTTCAGCACAGCCTGGCCCATCTGGGGCTGATGGCCAAAGCGGCCCATCACGACCTGCTCAGCCTCCATCGGGAACCGGAGTGGGTGATCAATCTTCTGGACCTCATCGCCAGCCTTAGGACCATGTCCAACTCCCTCGGTTCGGAGGAGGGGCCAAGGCTCCTGGAACACTGGGGCGCCTTCCTCCAGGAGAACCGCGATCATTTCCGAAATCTCTTCCAGGTGGTTGGCGAGGGGGAGGAAGCCCCCGAATTGCCCCTCCGCCTGAACCAGCAATTGAAGGCTCTGAACCAGGCCCTCCAGACTTCTACTGGCCGCCCCCTGGATCACATCCGGCGCCTTGAAGCCCTGCTGGAGGGAGCCTTGCCCGAGGCTACCCGAACACGGGCGGAACCCCTCCTGCTGGTCCAGCATGTCATCGACAGTCTGCGGATGAACTTGGCCCGGCCGCTGGATCGTGGCATCCACTGGCCTGCGGTTGAGCATGTCCGCGGCAGCCTGCAGTGGCTCTGGAATCACCTTGGTTGGACCTTGGCCAGGGTCGAGGGCCGATTTTTCGAGGAACGCCTCCCACTGGAGGTCCGGGAGCTTCTGAAACAGCTCCGCAAGGAACACCATGCCGCCTTCAAGGTGGTCGCCCGGGCCCTGGCCAGCCATCTGGCTCTTCTCAGCCTGGTTGAGCGCATGGAGCCTGCAGCCAACGCTTCTGTTTCCGAACGCTATGCCACGGTCCCCACCTTTTTCGTCGTCGAATCCGAACTCGGGCGCCTCGCGGAGCGCGTGTATCATCCCCGCGCGGCCGAACAGCTGCCCGCCGGAAGCGAAGAGGGACTACTCCTGGGCGCCTTCCTCCGCCAGGCCGTGCTCTTGCTCCTGCAGGACCAGTCCACCATCCGTGGCCTCCTGCAGCAGACCCTTGCCAACAATGATGTCGATCAGTTGGCGAGTAGTCTCGACAACCTCAGGGCGCTGCTCCTCTCCCATCAGCGCCAGCTCATGGCCGACCTGGTGGGCCTCTTCTCGCCGGACCTGCGTCAGCGGCTATTTCCGGATTCTCCTTCGCTGACCGAAGAGGGCGACCGCCTCCGTCAGCGTCTACATCGGCTCTGGGAATACCTGGATCCCGCCCATCAACAGATCCTGCTCCATCTCGAACTCCTTGATTTGCCAAGGCTCGCGCTGGCCCTGGGTCAGGCCCAGAACCAGGTGGCCTCGTTCCGTCGCAGCCCGGAATTTTTGCTGATCCGGAGCCAGGACCGCCAGGAATTCGACCGCCTGACGCAGCAGTTCAGTCGGACGCTGGACAGTCCCGAGGACATCGAGGGGGCGCTAAGAGAAGGTTCCGAACTCGTGGGCGAACTGCTCCGGTTTCTCGATGTGTTCTTGCTCCGGATCAATGCCCGGGTTCCCCTCATCCGTCTCGACCTCACCACCGCCCGAGAAGCCCGCAAACTCTGCGACCGCTTGGCCGGCATGACCCGCGAAGCACCGGATCGCGCCCGTACGGCACATAAACTCATTCAGACCACCAAACCCCTAGGTGTCCGTGACTCTCAGGCCCTGAGCCTTCTCAAACGCTGGGTGCGTGCCGAGCGCGGGGGCAAGGATGCCAAGGTCGCACTGGAACCCCTCGGCTCCCATCTCGAACGGCTAGCGGCGCGCCTCGAAGCCGCGCTCAACTGAGGAAACCATGGCGGATGTCTTCTGGATGGAAGTTCACCGGGCCGAGGGCGCGACCCTGCTGTATCGCGCCCTCGAGCAATGGGGCTTCCGGGTCCAGGCGGGCGCGGGCCGCGGCACGGTTCTCATCGTGGCCGATCGCCCGGAACCACGACTCATTCCGTCACAGGCTCTAGAAATTCTCTGGTGGGTTGCGGACGCGACTCCCGAGGAAGTGAGCGATGTCCTGGCTCGGCGCGCAGGTTGGGTGCTGCGCCAATCCATGCCCCTGGAAGCCGTCCAGTCCGCCCTGCACCATGTTCAGCAGCGGGATCTGGGCAGCGAAGGCTGGCTCCGCCAGATGCTCCATCTGGCTACGCTCGATGAACTGCTCCGACTGGTACTGGTGCGCGCAGAGCAGATTTCCGGCGCCCGGCACGGCGCCATTTGGATTCGCCAGGAAGACGCCTTCTTCCAACGCTGCGGAGAAGGGTTCCCCGAAGCGCCCCTCAGCCACGGCGAGGCAGATGAACTCGTCCGCCTGGGGCAGGCTCGGTTTCTTTGCCCCGGCGCCGAGATGGGAATCGTCCGACTGAAGGACCCCCAAGGCGATCCCGAACACTATTTGGGCTGGATCAAGGACGTTGAAGATCTCCTGCTCAATGCGTGGAATCTGGAGACGAGCCAGGCTCTTTCCTTTCTGGACGATCTCACGGTGGCCCGCAATCGCCGCGCCCTGGAGGCCGAGCTTCCCCAAGTCATTCGTGAAGCCGCAGCTCGCGGAGAGTCCGTTTCCCTGCTCTTTCTCGATGTTGACAACCTGAAGGCCTTGAACAGCCAGTTCGGTCATCCCGCAGGCAGCAAGGTGCTCACCCATGTTGCCCTCGAGGCCCAGCGCATCATCCGTGCCCAGGACCGCCTCTACCGCTACGGCGGTGACGAATTCTGCATCGTCATTCCCGGAACTACTACCCAAGGCGCGGCCAAGATGGGCGAGCGCCTGCTGCAGAAGCTCCTGGAGGCGCCCGTGCATATCGGGGACTGTGATGTGCCGGTTTCCTCGAGCATCGGTATCGCCTCTTATCCTGCCCATGCCGATGGTGCCGAACACCTCCTGGAGCGGGCCGACCGCGCCCTTTTTCAGGCAAAGGCCGAAGGTAAGGCACGGGTGGTGCTGGCCAAGTGATTTGCCGTATTTTTCTTTTCCAACCTGCTGCACCACGCCAGCATGGTTGGGCACAACAGCCTGGAGTTGGGGCTCCTGGAATCAGATTTTGGCGGCGATGCTCTTCTCTCCTTGCGCTTGCTGGGCGAGGATCTTTTTCTTCATCAGCCGCTCCGCTTCCGGGAAGAGGTCGAGAGCCTTCTGCACCTGAGGATCCTTGGCGCAGAGATAGCGCCACCCGGCTTCGACGCCGAAGGCGATGTTCTGCATCTCGATGGCGATCTGGTCCCGCATATCGGCCTTGTTCTGAAGCTCGCTCCACTCGGTATCGGTGATCGGAATCTTCTGCTCTTTGAGAAAGTCCTTAAACCGGGCCATCACAGCCTCGTCGGGAACCTGCTGCGCCTTGATTCCGCAGCGGTCCTTCTCGATCACCGCGAACTTGAAGAAGGGCGAATGACGAAAGCGGAGGTTGGCCACGAAATTGGTGAGTTTAGCGGTGTCCACCGAGTAGTCCGGCGTGATGCCGCCGCCGCCGTAGACGGTTCGTCCGAGGAAAGTTTTGAATTCGGGACCCTTGGGCTCGATTTCCTTGGCATCTTCGGGGAGGAGGTAGTCATCGAGTCCGTGTTGGTAGTCCCGTTGGATACAGCGCCCTGTCGGCGTGAAATACCGAGCGGTGGTCAGCGCGAGCCCGCGGCTCCTGCCGATGGAGAGCACGACCTGCACAAGCCCCTTGCCCCAGCTGGTTTGCCCGATGACCAACCCGCGGTCGTGGTCCTGCACGGCCCCAGCCACGATCTCGGAGGCAGAGGCGGAGCCGCGGTTGATCAGCACTGTAAGTGGGAAGGGGTCCAGCGTGGAGCCCTTGGGCGTGCGAGTTTCGCTCACCAGCACTCCATCTCGCCCCTTCTGGCTTACGATGATCTCGTTGGGTCCTAGAAGCTGGCGG
>CAIPUA010000137.1 GCA_903868115.1 uncultured Holophagaceae bacterium | reverse complement strand
GGTTTAGAGCCTGTCCACCTTGCAGGATGCACACCTCGCGATCCGAGGGCAAGTGCATGGTTCATCAAGTGTTGAAATACGGGTCCAATGGTCGTTTCCTGCCGCTGGATTGCACCCCGGACGGGATCTCGAACACGATCACCTGCCATCAGAACCTGCGGAATCGACCGACCACCCGACCCGGTCCCAGCAGTTCCTGGGTGGGGGCGGCAGGCCGTGTCGGACCGGAGTCGTGCTCCGGAGGGAGTGCGTTCATGAGTCGGTTTGCTTGGTCGATGCGAGGCCAAAGGGCTTCTGTTTCATGATCGCTGAGATCGCCTCCTGGCGCAGTCAGAGAATCGCGGCTTCGCTCTGCATGCTATTCTCGACGCGAACTCAGGAGCCGTCGTTCCAGGGTCGACGGGGAGGATTCAGGCCATGCTTCTGCAGGATGCGCTCGGCACCGCCATCGAGTACGAACACCGCGTCCGCGATCACTACGCGGATTGTGCCAGGAAGGCTGCGGATTCCGTGGCCCAGAGAATCTTCGCCATCCTGGCCCGCGAAGAGCAGGGTCATGTGGAATACCTCGACACTCGGCTGAAGGAGTGGCAGGCCACCGGGGTGGTCCAGGTCGTCGAACTCAAGAGCCTGCTGCCCCCCGCAGCCGAGGTGCAGGCGACTGCCCTGAAGGCCCTCGAGAATGCGAAGCCAAGCCCGGTCGCCAAGATGGAGATCGATTTTCTCAAGGAGGCCCTGGATCTTGAGCGCAAGACCAGTGCTTTTTACAAGGATCTCGTAACCCAATTGGAACCCATCCATCGCGCCCTGTTCGAGCGCTTCCTCGAAATCGAGGAGGGGCATGTCACCATCGTCCAAGCCGAAATCGATGCCGTGGCCGGTCACGGCCACTGGTTCGACTTCATGGAATTCAGCCTGGAGCAGTAGGCGGGCTCAGCTTTTTTCGAGGGCCTGTTTGAGATCGGCGATGAGGTCATCGGGATCCTCGAGGCCGACGCTTAGTCGGATCATGTTCTGCGTGATGCCGGCGTGGTCTTTTTCCGCCGCGGTCATGTCGGCGTGGGTCATAGAGTAGGGGTGCTCGATGAGGCTCTCCACGCCGCCCAGGCTCACGGCCATCTTCATGTGCTGGATGGCATCCAACACCTTGAAGGCCTCGGCCTCGCCGCCCTGGGTGAAAAAGCAGAGCAGGCTGCCCGTGCCGGTGCACTGCCGCTTCCATAGCTCTACCTGGTTCTCGCCCATCTCTGGCAGGCCTGGATAGGCCACGGCCTGGACCTGGGGGTGGGTGCGCAAGAATTCTACGATCTTGATGGCATTCTCTTGCTGCTTCTCCATGCGGATCTGCAGGGTGGCGAGACTGCGGTGGATGAGCCAGGCCGTGTCAGGGTCGCTGTTGGAGCCCAGGATGGTGCGGAATACCTTGATCAGGCCCACGTGTTCCTTGCTGCCCATGGCGAGACCCGCCACCAAATCGCTGTGACCGCCGAAGAACTTGGTGGCGGAGTAGAGAATCACATCGGCGCCGAGCTTCAGGGGGCTGGAAAAGATGGGCCCCATGAAGGTGTTGTCGACGATCAGGAGGATCTTGCGTGCGTCGTCGGAATACTGGTCGGCGATCTCACGCGCCGCGCCGATGTCCGACATCATGATGGTGGGGTTGGCCGGGGACTCAATGAAAATGGCCTTCACGGTGGGGTCGTTCTGCACCAGCTTCTCCATGTCCGCCTTGCTGGCACCTGCAGGGAAGGGGATGGTGCGGATGTTGAACATGGGCAGAATGCGGCGGAAGAAGAACTCCGTGCCGCCGTATACGGGGTCGCTGAAAATCAGCGTGTCGCCGGGCTTGAGGAAGGCCAGACAGGTGCTGGAGATGGCACCCATGCCCGAACTGAAAATGGCCGCATCCTCCGCGCCGTCCCAGGCGGTGATCTTGGTTTCCAAAATCTCGCAGTTGGGGTTGTTGACCCGGGTGTAGATCAGCGCCGGGCTCTCGCCCAGCTTCATGGTGTCGAGCCCGTAGGCAAGCTCGAAGGCGCGCTTGCCCTCGGCGGCGGTCTTGAAAATGAAGGTGGAAGTCCGGAAGACCGGGGGGACCGCGGCGCCCTCGGACCGTTGAGGATCGTAGCCCTTCGAGAAGATTGCAGTCTGGGGTTTCACGGGATGGTGGTTCGAACTCAAGGGATCCTCCACAGGGCACGCCGAGAGGCGTCCGATTGAAGGTAGGATTGAGAAGGATTCGCCGCCATCGAATCGTTTTCGGGTGATCGACATGAAATGGGATCTAGACCGCATTGATCACGAAATTCTGGACAATGTTCAGAAGAATGCTCGGATGACCAATAAGGAACTAGCCGCCGCCGTAGGCTTGGCACCCTCCAGTTGTCTTTCCCGGGTGCAGCGCCTGCGCGTGGAGGGGGTCCTCGGGGAAGCCCACGCCCGGGTGGCCCCCGAGGCCATGGGGATCAGCCTTCAGGCCCTGGTGGCCGTCCGCCTGCGCCAACACAGCCGCAAGCATGTCAAGGACTTCTGGAACCACGCCCTGTCCTTGCGGGAGGTGCTGGCCGTCTTCCACCTGTCGGGAGGCCAGGACTTCCTCGTGCATGTTGCGGTCCGGGACACCGCGCATCTCCGGGACCTGGCCCTGGATGCCTTCACGGCTCGCCCCGAAGTGGCCCAGATCGAAACCAGCCTGCTCTTCGACCATGCCGTGAAACCCGTCCTGCCAAACTTGAACGCAGGGTAGGTAAATTCTCGGTTCGAACGCTTGGACCACGCACAGCAGAGGCAGCTGGATGAGCGCGATGACTTTTTCCCATCTAGAAGCTGCGAGTGAATCCAAACGAGGCCCCGAATTACCTCACCTGGAAAAATTCGGTAAGGGAATTACGGTCTTACAAATGGCACCGGTTTCACGGATCTGCTCACGAATAAGGCTACCCACTTGTCCACTATGACTTCCATGTCGTATTCGCGGATCATGTGCTCCCTTCCGGCC
>CAIPUA010000136.1 GCA_903868115.1 uncultured Holophagaceae bacterium | reverse complement strand
GCGCTCACCATCGCCTCCATCGTGTTCGTCGCCATGGCGAATCTTCGGGGCGTGAAGGAGAGTGGGGCCTTCTTCGCCGTGCCGACCTACGGCTTCGTCGCCTGCATGATGATCCTGCTCTCGGTGGGCTTCTCCCGGTGGGCCTTCGGCGGCGCCACTCCGACCCCGAGTCCCGAACAGGTGCGGGGTGCCCTCGACCATGCACAGTCCTTTTCGGGCTTGGCCCTGCTCTGGATCTTCATGCGGGCCTACAGCTCGGGATGCACAGCCCTTACGGGTGTGGAGGCAATCTCCAACGGCGTGCAGGCCTTCCGGGATCCCCCAGAGCGGAACGCTTCCAAGACCATGATCTGGATGGTGCTGCTGCTCGGCGCCATGTTCTTGGGGATCACGCTCCTCTCGAATCACTTCGGCGTGGTCTATGCCCACAGCCCGAACCCCGAGGTGGTCGCGGAGACGCTGCTCTCCAAGTTGGCCAAGGCTGTTTACGGAGATGTGGCGCACGGGCTCCCCAAGCTCATGTACTTCGTCACCCAGGGCTTCACCTTCGCCATTCTCGTGGTGGCAGCGAACACCGCCTATGCGGACTTCCCGCGCTTGGCCGCCCTCATCGGCCGGGACGCCTACATGCCCAAGCAGTTCGCCGTCCAGGGGGATCGGCTGGTCTTCTCCAACGGCATCATCATCCTTACCGTTGTCTCCTGTGTGCTGGTCTGGGTGATGAACGCCAATACGGATCTGCTGCTGCCGCTCTACGCGCTGGGCGTGTTCACCGGTTTCACTCTTAGCCAGGCGGGCATGGTGATGCACTGGATCAGCCTAAAAGGGAAGGAACCCCACTGGCACGCCAAGGCCTTCGTGAATGGGTTGGGAATGCTGACCGCCGGCATTGTGATGCTTGATATCTCCATCACCAGGTTCGCCCACGGCGCCTGGGTCATCGTGGTAGTCATCCCCGCCATGGTGCTGGTCTTCTTGAATATTCACCGGCATTACATCGGCAACACCGCCAAGTTGGCCGCCAGCCGTCTGGATGCGGTGCTCCCCACCAAGCACCACGCCATCGTGCTCGTTTCCAGCCTGCACAAGGGCGTAGTCCAGGCCCTTCGCTACGCCCGCCTGATCAGCGGTGACCGCGTGGAAGCCCTCACGGTGGATCTGGGTTCCGATGGGTTCAATGACAGCCCCGCGATTCAGAAGCTGCGGGCCGACTGGGTGTACTACGGACTGGGGGTGCCCCTGCGCAGCGTTCCGAGTCCCTATCGCCGCATCGTGGAGCCGATCCTCGCCGAGGTGGACCGCTTCCGGATGGCCGAGCCGGATGTCTGCCTCACGATCATCCTTCCCGAATTCGTCACCAGGCACTGGTGGGAACGGGTGCTCCACGGCCAGATGGCGCTGCGCATCAAGGCTCAACTCATGCTGAAGCCCGGCGTCATCGTGACGAGCATACGGATGCATTTGCCGGATTGAGACCCAACTCGGGTCCCCTACCGCAGCCTCTGCAACGGGCGCGCCAGGATCTCCTGTCCGGATAGGAGTTCTGCCAACGTGCGGTGGTCGGGTGTGAGCACCATGCAGAGGAAGGAAAGAGGGAAGAGCGCCACCGAAAGGAGGTGGAAGCCCGAGAATGTGAGGCGCCGTTCGGGCTGGCTGGTGCCCAGAAGAAGGCCCTGGTAGGCCATCATCGGGGTCTGTCCCGTGAGTGCCATGGGAACCATGATGAAGGCCCACGAGATGCCGAGGTGGACGGGCAGGAGAAAGGGCCAGAGTTCGCCATAGACGCGGCCGAGGGGGGCTCGGCAAAGGGCGGCTGCCAGCAGGCTGAAGAGGCTGTTGAGGACCGCGAGAATCAGCCACTCGGTGAGTTCCATGCGCACCAGGGGCCAGAGGGATGTCTCCACGGTTTCAGGGGTCTGGGAACGCGGAGCGGGCGGCAGGGGCAGCGCGGCAGAAAACACTTCCACCTGCGCCGAGTGGGGTGTCGGTCCGGGAACGAGAACGGGGGCCACACGACCCAGGGCCGGAGTCGAAATGGCCTGTTTCCGGGCCTCCGGCGCGGTAGCGTGCTGAAGCGCGGTGGCCTGGAACAGGAGGGGCCGCGGCAACGGCTGTCGAGCAAGGTTCAGCCCGCACACCGAACACTCCACCGCGAATGGCGAGAGCCGGTAATGGCAGCTGGGACATTGGTTGCGAATAGCCACGAGAGCCGAACTCACCCCAGGAACTGGACCCAGGCCTTGCGCTCCTCGGCGCCCATGGCCTTGATGCGCCCGAGGAAAAGGAGTCGGGCACCCCAGGTCTTATCCAAGGGGAACATCGCCCGGCCCCGCTTGAGTTGGTCCTCCGCATCGCCCCACCGTTCCTTCAGAGCATAGATTTGAGCCAGATTAAGGCCCAGGCGTACCGAGCGGGCCTTGAGATCGGCGTCGTCCGGATTCTTCCGCAGAAGGCTGAGCAGCATCTTCTCGGCGGCATCGAGGTCGCCACTCGCCAGGAATTTTTCCACTTCCTTGACTGAACCTCGACCCGCCTCCGGGGACTTGGCCATGGCGGCACCGGCCCGCCCCATCAACTGAGCAGCGGCAACATCCAGGGGATTCTGGCGGATGAGCGCCTGGGCCCGGTAGTAGGCCCGGAGCGGGTCGTCGTCGAGCACGGCTTCGGCCTCGCGGCGGATGGCTTCGGGCGATTCCGCGAGATCCACGATTTCCAGGTTCCGGGCCACAGGAGCCTGGGCCGAAGTGCGGAAGGAGGCGACCGCCGCGCCAAGGAGGACCTCGCGGCGATGGGAACGAACCCAGATGAAGGCGATGTTCACAACCACCACCACACCCAGGATGGCGAAAATGACCTTGGGGTCTTTGAGCCAGCCCGGAATCTCGGCTTCCATTCGCCCAAGCAACTGAGGGAGTTCCAGTCCCTTGCGGGCGGGGATAGCCGGGGTCGTGAGGGCGGTGGGGGGCTCAATGGGCTCGGCGGCAGCGGATTCTGGCTCTACGGGGACCAGCTTGGAGACAGGCGGCTGCCGCATCGTGCCAGGCAGCGGCGGCGTGGGGGGATAGAGCTGGGCTGGAGGGGCCGCATGGGTGCCCTGGCGGGCTTCAAGTAGGGCCTGGGCCTGGTGAAGGCCCTGGAGCGCACGGAAGTTCCGGGGCGCAAGCTTGAGAATTTCCTGAAAGAGGAAGGCCGCCTCCTCAAAATGTCCCTGCTGAACCAGGGATTCTCCCTTCCGCAACCTGGATTCGAAATCCTCCGTGGAGGGTTGAGAGGGCGTGTTTTCAACGGGAGGCGGAGGGGGCGTGATCGTCTTGGTCTCGCCCTCCGACTCCCGCAGGGCCATGGCCCGGTAGGCCTCGGCCTCTTTGTGTCCGGGTACCACGGCCAGCACCTGCTCCCACTTGAGGATCGCCTCGGCAGCCATGCCCATATCGAAGAGCTGGGTGCCCTCGCGGATCAGTTGTTCGATCCGCGCCTGTTCGTCCACGGGAAGATGGCTCGCCAAGGCTGGCCGTGCGTGGACGCCGGTGGGGGGCTGTTCCACAGGAGCAGCGAGGGTGTTGCCCGATAGGGTGTCGAATCCCAGGTCCCGCCGGGCGTCCTTGATGTAGGCCAGGGCGAGTTCATGCTCGGGGTCGACGCTTAGGAGCTTCTCCCACTTCCGGAGGGCGTCTTCGGGCTGGCCCATGTCGTAAAGCGTGCAGCCATCTCGCAGGAGTCGATCGACCTCGTCCTTGTCGAGGGTGGGGATGGGCGCGGGAGCAGTGGCGGCCGGCACCTCATTCGCGGGGGAG
>CAIPUA010000135.1 GCA_903868115.1 uncultured Holophagaceae bacterium | reverse complement strand
TGGTCGGGGCGAGAGGATTCGAACCTCCGACCTCTCGGTCCCGAACCGAGCGCTCTACCAGGCTGAGCCACGCCCCGAAGGAAGAATCGATGCTACCTCAGGTGCCGCGGCCCGTCCATCCCTGATTGCGGAGGTCGCGGAGCTTGCGGAGAACGGCTGCCATCGCGTCCACGGGCAAGGAAACGGAGGGGGTGGGTTCTTCCTTCGGGGGCGGGTCGCAGGGGAGCACTTCCACTTTCAGCAGCTTGAGCTTGAGCAATCGCTCCAGGCGGGCCTGGATCTCGGGCCAGACGGTCTCGGCGGCTTTGCGAAGGCTTGGTACGAGTTCGGGTTTCCAGCAGCCCATCACCAGGGTTCCCCTGCGGACGCGCAAGAGGCGGGTGTAATTCACCAGGGCCGGGCCGACCACCAGGGCCCAGGAGTGGGATAGGCGGAGTTCCGCGCGTCGTTCCACGGCCCGCGGATCATCGACCACGAGGCTGATCGGCTGCAGCCCGTACTTCCCCCGTTTCATCTCAGAGCCGCTTCATCACGCGTTCAACACGGATGGCCCGTTTGCCTTCCGTGACGATGAACAGGCCGTGGAGTTGCAGATCGCCTTCGGTGACTTCGAAGCGATCCGATTTCGCTTTCAGAAATCGGCTGAGGCTCGCCTCCTTCTTCATTCCGATGACGCCATCGTGTGGGCCCACCATGCCGATATCGGTGACATAGGCCGTGCCGCCTGGCAGGAGCTTGGCGTCGAGCGTAGGCACGTGGGTGTGGGTGCCCACCACGGCCGCGACGCGACCCTCCAGGTAGTAGCCCATCGCCTGAGCCTCGCTGGTGGCCTCGGCGTGCATGTCCACCAGCACGAGATCGGCCCGCTCCTTGGCCAGGATGGCATCGGCGCAGCGGAAGGGATCATCACATGGCGGCATGTGGACGCGGCCCATCAGGTTGATCACCAGGACTTCCTGGCCCGAGGGCGTGTGCAGCTTGACATGGCCCGCGCCGGGCGTGCCGGGAGGGTAGTTCGCCGGACGCAACAGACGAGGTTCTTTCGGGAAAAAGGTTCCGATGTCCTTCACATCGAAGGCATGGTTCCCGGTGGTGATGACATCGACGCCGAATTCATCCAGCCACTGCCTCGCGATACGCTCCGTGATTCCGTGGCCGTGGGCCGCGTTTTCGCCGTTGACCACCACGAATTCGAGGCCCAACTCCTGGCGGAGTTCGGGCAGAAAGGTCTCCAAAAGCCGTCGCCCCGGCTCACCCACCACATCGCCTAGGATCAGAATCCGCATGCATCCAGCCTAGCTGGGAAGGCGCTCGGAACCAAAGGAGCGGTGGGAACATCTGAGGCCATACGGGGTTCCCAGGAGGTCGGGACGCCTCTCCCTGCTAGTCTCAATACAAATGGCTTCGAGTTGCGCATGCGTCCCTTGACAAAAATCCTTCCTCTACTCGTTCTCGGCGTCATGCTGCACGCCCAGGCCATCCCGCCCACCATGTCCGTTTCCGAAATTCATCCGGGCATGAAGGGGCAGGGGCGGACGGTGTTCAAGGGCGGCAAGATCGAACGCTTCGACTTCGAGGTGCTCGGCGTGCAGCGGAACATCGCACCGGGGCGTTCGATGATCTTGGTGAAAACCAGCGGCGGTCCTCTTTTGGACAGCGGCAACCTGCAGGGCATGAGCGGCTCGCCCTGCTACATCGAGGGCAAGCTCATCGGGGCCTTTTCCTCGGGCTGGGCCTTCCAGAAGGAGCCGGTCGGTGGCGTCACGCCCATCGCCGAGATGCTTGACCAGCTCAAGGAAATTCCGGACACGCCAGCCTTCAAGACCCCCTTGATCCTTCCCAAGGTCGAGCCTCCGAAGGTCCTCAAAGCGGCGCTCCGGGGTGAAATGATTCCCCTGGCCCAACTTCTGGGGCCCGAGGTCGCCTCTTCGGAAGGCGCATCCTTTATTCCACTCTTTGGGACGGAGCTCTCGTCGGAGGCCAAGGATCTCTGGCAGGGGCTGCCCGTGCGTTTCATGGGAGCCGGTGCACTCTCCGCAAGCGGCGGAGAAGCGAGCCCCGTGGAACCCGGCGGCATGGCTGTCATTCCCCTGGTGCAGGGCGATATGGATATGTCGGCCGCGGGTACCATCACCTACATTTCGGGTAAGCGGATCCTCCTCTTTGGTCACCAACTTTTTGCGCTGGGGGCGGTGGATCTGCCCATCTGGTCGGCTACGGTGCCGGGCTATGTCTCGAGCTACAACCTGTCTTTCAAGCTCGCGCAGCCGGTGGCACCCATCGGGGCGCTGCGGCTGGATCGCAGCGCAGGTGTCGCGGGTTTGTTGGGTGCCGAGGCGAAGCTGGTGCCGCTGCGCATCGGGGTAAACCTGGGGGGCAAACGGACTCTCAATTTCCGCTTCGAACTCATGGACAGCCCGTTTATCACGCCCAATCTGGTGGCGATGGTGCTGCTCCAGACGCTCAATACGCACATTCGGGGCCAGGGCTTCCAGAGCCTTTCGCTGCAGGGCAACATTAAGCTGGCTGGGCAGAATCCCATCCAGCTGGAAAGCATGGTTGCGGATCTGCATGCGGGGCGGCTCGCCCAGTATGTGGGGGCCATCACGCAGGCCGTCACCCTCAACCCCTACGAGAAAGCGAACATCGAGGGCATCTCCTTGAATGTGAAGGCCGAGGAGCGTTTCGATATGACTCTCATAGCTGGGGTCCGTACGCTCAAGGCGCGGGTGAAGCGGGGCGAGGTGCTGCCGGTGCTTGTCACGCTCCAGAACTTCCAGGGCATTCGGGAAACGGCCACCTTCAATGTCAATGTGCCAGCCGCGGCCAAGCCCGGGAAGGCCACGCTCATGGTGGGAGATGGTTTAAGCCTGCTGGCCGCGGATCCCGACGAGCGAGCCATCGAACTGAGCAGCCTGGGCGATGTGGTGCGAATCCTGAACGGGGCGCTACGGAACAATCATGCCTACAGCCTGCTGGTACAGACCCAGGCCGGGGCGGGCCTGCGCGGCAGCCGCATCGAGGGCATTCCTCCCACGGTTTCCAATCTGCTGGGAAGCGATGGCGACAGCACCACCAACCGGCTCCAGCGGCGCATCGTAGGACGCGCCATCCTGCCCCTGGAACGGGAAGTGCGCGGGCTCGTGAGCCTGGAACTTGAGATCGAATAGACCTTGGGGGCCTCAGGCCGGTCGGGTCGAATGCACACGGAGAAAATGATGAGACTGAAGGCGATGATTCCGCTGATGATTCCCGCGCTGGCGGCCCCTCCGGTCCAGGCGGAACCTCCGATGGCGAATTTCGCCTCCTTCAATGACTGGCTGGGGGCGAATGCCCATGGCGTTCGCATAGGGGCGGATGGTCGCCTGCGACTCGCTCCGGCCCTGCGGCGGGTGGCCCAGCTCCCGGAAGGTGTCGTCTGGGCCGCGATCTCCGACGGAGCTGGCGGCGCCTACCTGAGCGCGGGCAATGAGGGGAAATTGTTCCACTACACCGGTGGCCAGGTGAAGCCCCTGGGCCAGGTCAAGGGCGGCATCGTCTTCGCCATGGTGAAGCTCGGCCAGGACCTGATCGTCGCGCCCACGGGCGAAGGCAAACTGTTCCGGGTGACCCCCGCGGGCGATGTCAAACCCTTCGCGGATATCGACGCGAAGATGGTCTGGGCTCTGGGGCTCATGGGCAGCGAGTTGGTGGTTGCCGGGGGCACCGAGAAGGGCGCGGTGCTGCTCCTCGCCCGCGAGAACTTCAGTCGTCGCCTGGCCGAGCTGCCCGAGGAGACGGCCTTCACCTGCATGGCTCCGGACGGACAGGGCGGCTGGTATCTCGGTTCCCATGGCCGTGGACTCGTGCTGCGCTATTCGGGCGTGCAGAATGGCGATCGCCTGGAGACGCTGCATGCCACAGGCTTCGAGGAAGTTCGGAGCCTGATCGTCCAAGAGGGCCAACTCTTCGTCGGCGCCAGCAACGGACTGGCGAACCGCTTCGCCTCCGGGAACCTCGAACGGCGCGAGGGCTACCTCGCCGAGGCGGGCAGCTCCACGAAGGGTGCCGTGATTCGCCTGGACCGGAACCGGGTGCCGGAAACGCTCTGGCAGAGCGCCCAGGCCCAGGTCTTCGCCCTCTCAACCTGGGGCAGCCAGATCCTGGTGGGCACGGGCAATCGCTCGCGCATCTTCAGCATTCCGCTCACGGATCGCGGTCGCGATCTCGATCCCTTCGGCGTCATCCAGGATCTCGGAACGGCCCAGGCCAGCGCCTTTCTGGGATCGGGTTCGGACCTGATGGTGATCGGCTCCAACCCAGCGGAGATTCATCTGCTTTCGGAAAACCAGGCCACCGAGGGCACCCTGGAGAGTCGGATCCTGAAGGGCCTGCCCATCGCCGATTGGGGCCGCGCCTACCTGGATGTAGATGCTCCGAGTGGTACCGGTGTGGAGTTGCAGTATCGGGTGGGTTCCACAGAGACTCCGGATGGTACCTGGTCGGCCTGGACGCCGCCCCTTCGCAGCGTTGAGCGTCCCAACATGAGGCCCGCCCGTTTCGCCCAGTTCCGCGTGAAGCTCACGAGCGCCCGCGGCGGTGCGACTCCGGTGGTGGAAGGCGTGCGCCTGCACTGGGCCAATCGGAATCTCGCCCCGATTTGGGAAAATGTTGAAATCATGCCTCCGGGTCTGGTCATCACGCGAACGGCGCCCCAGGACGATATCGGCATCGAGCGCGTGCCCATGGAAACGCAGAAGCTGGTTCCCGCGCTGGGCTACCTTGGCACCGAGAAGCGCAGCTTCCGGCGCGGCGCCCAGGCTTTCGTTTTCCGGGTAAGCGATCCCAACGGCGATCAGCTCCAGTTCCGCCTGCGGCTGCTGCCCGAAAAGGGGGCGCCCATTGAGATGGAGAAGATCTGGAAGGAACGCTTCTTCACCTTCGATACCCTTCCGATTCCCGATGGCAAGTACCGCCTGGAAGTCATGGC
This sequence comes from uncultured Holophagaceae bacterium, assembly GCA_903868115.1. Lineage (GTDB taxonomy): Bacteria > Acidobacteriota > Holophagae > Holophagales > Holophagaceae > JAYREN01. The sequence goes on along the minus strand of CAIPUA010000135.1, from coordinate 3,753 downwards.
CTCGGATCTTCCCAGCCAGCCCTTCAACTTCGCCGCAACTGCCATGTGGAAGACGGCACCCTTCCTTGTGGATCACACGCCTCCGGTGATTTCCGAATTCACCGCCACCCCCGAAGGCGAGGGCCTCCGCGTCCGCTTCCTGGCGCGGGACGAGACCTCCCTTCTGAGAGAGGCCGCCGTGAGCGCTGATGGGGACCAGTGGCTTCAGATCGCGCCCGAGGATCGAGTCTTCGATATGAAGGAAGAGCGGTTCGAAGTGCTGGTGCCGCGAGACCGGATGCGAGGCGACCGCGTCACGGTCAAGGTCATGGACGCGAACAACAACGAACAGACGGCCGCCATCGTGATCGGCGAAATGGGCAAGAAACGCTGAGACTGGCGGGATTCGGTATTCAGACGCTGAGCGAATGAATTTGGATTCCCCGTAAGAACCGGACCTACCTGATCGTCACTCGCACGCAGCGGTGGTCCGGGGTGTTCTCGAACTGGACCTTGGTGCCCCAGGTTTCGGGTTCCGGGCTGTGTTTGAGCAGGGCAGCCTTGGCCTGATCGAATTCCTCGGCATTCACGGGGCGGGGCTGGTACTGGGTCAGGGCGTTGTCGGAGACGATGGGGTGCAGTTCCAGGCTGAGGGCGCCGGAGGCTGCGACCTCTAGCACCGCGGGTAGGCCGAAGGGGTCCACGCCGTTCTTGGCGAAGCGGCCGGCGGAGTTGAAGACGAAGTTGCCGATGGAGTATGCGATCCAGTGGTCCTTGTACTGCTCGATTTCGCCCATCATGTGGGCCCCGTGGCCCAGAACGAGGTCCACGCCCGCGTCGATGGCACCATGGGCCGTGGCCGTCTGCTCCGCATTGCGCCATTTGTAGTTCTGACCCCAGTGAGGAAAGTAGACGACGAAGGCCTTCTTGTCAGCCTTGCGGATGGTCTCCACCTGGTGCTTCAGGGCGGTCAGGTCGATTGACGCGACCCCGGGACGGTTGGGTTTGGCGTAGAACTGGTACTTCGTGTCGTACTCGGCCTCGCGGTATTCGAAGGCGGTGAGGACGTAGAGGCTGAAGCTCTGGGAGCCGACCTGGAAGGTGCGATGCCAGGGCGCCCTGGCGCCTTCCTCATTCATGCCCGCGCCGAAGGTTGCAACGCCCTTGGCGGAGAGGGTGGCCAAAGTCTGGGTGAGGCCCTCCTGGCCCAGGTCCACGGTGTGGTTGTTCGCCAATCCCACAACATTGATGTTGTGGCGCAGCAGGGCGGCGGGAGTCTGGACCGGATCCGAGTAGTGGATATAGTCCTTCTGGCCTGTGAAGGGTGAGGTCCGGGTCTGGGCCACCGGCGTCTCGAGGTTGGCCACCACGACCTGGGCGGACTTCAGCAAGGGCTCCAGCTTTTCCAGGGAATAGTCGTAGCCCTTAGCCTTAAGGATGTGGCCCTTGCCGGCTTTTTCGTACGCATCCTGGTAGCTCTCGCCCCAGCCCAGATCGCCGGCGAACAGCACGCGCAGGGAGGCCGTGGCCGCCAGGGGGCCCAGTGCCGGAGGGGCGGTTTTGGGAAAGAGCACGGCCTCGGCGTGGACCGACATCCCCTTGTCGTGGTGGGCTACCCCAGGTGCCGTCACCAACTGCCAGGCGAAGGGCACCTTGAGGCGCTCTGCCTGCTTGCGCGCCGCCTCGAAGAAAGCCTTGCCACGGGCAAAGCGGAAAGGTCCTTGGGCCATGGCGCCGGGGGTGCGTCGGAGTTGTTTGTGATTGGGATCGATGTCCTGGTCCCCTAGCAGGATCGTGATGGGCAGGCCCAGGACTCGCCTGAGGCGGGCATCGTCGCAGTTAGTGCCACCGGTGCCGTAGGGGAAGGCGACCGCCGGATCCGGGAACATGTACCAGCCCGCGTTGGCGCTGACGGTGCGTAGGGCCTTGGCGTTCGGCTTGAAGAAAAGCATGCGGTGGACGAACTGGCTTCCAGCCGAGTGGCCGTAGAGGAGATAACCGGGGGTCTTCAGCTTCAGCCGGGCGGCCACGGCATCGAAGATCGGATCAAGACAGGTGAAGGTCCACTGGGCCTCTGGCAGCGGCGCCGGCAGCTTGGTCTCTTCGTGAAAGTCGCCGTACACATTGCCGAAGTTGTACTGGGAGTCGGAGGGGAAGTCGGTCTTGGAGAACTCCGGGCAGACCAACACGGCCCCGTGGCGCTCCGCGATCGTGGTCCAGTCGTCCCGATAGCGATCCGCGTCGCGCTGCACACCGTGCATGACCATGAGCACGGGGGCATCCGGCTTGCAGTTGACAGGCACGCTGTAGAACACCCGGAGCGGCCGTCCCTGGTTGATGGCGGGTTGCTCGAAGGTGTAGCTCCCCTTGCCTGGCTGGAAGGCCCCCGGCGGGATCTGGGCGCCCACGGGCAGGACGAGGATGAGGGCGGCGAGGCAGGCCAGCTTCATGATTCATCTCCTTGAAGGGTGACGGCCTGTCCCGCGAGGGAGCGGATGATGGCAAGGCCGATGGTGACGGAATCCACCATGCACTGGATGGGCATGGCCTCCTGAAACGAGTGCACATTGCGGTAGCCGAGACCGAGATTCACGCAGGCAATGCCGCGTCCGTTGAGGATGTTGGCATCGCTGCCAGCCGGGTATCGCAGGGGCTGGGGCTTAAATCCCACCGCGGCAATGCCAAGGGTTACAGCGCGGACGATGGGTTCGTCGGCGCCAAGGGAGAACCCTTCGTACTTGGGGCTCCAGTTCAAATCCACAGAGCCGCCAGCCTCGGTCGCCGCCCCCTCGAAGGCTTCCCGGATATGGGCCATCTGGGCCTCGAGTTCGTCGCGCCTGGGACTCCGGGTCTCTCCGTGAATCTCGACGCGGTCGGGGATCACATTGATGGCGGTGCCTCCCTGGATGGTGCCGATGTTGAGCATTCCCGTGGTTCCCCAGCGGCCCTGCTTCAGTCGGGAAATGGCTTGGGCGGCGATCTGGATGGCGTGGATCCCGCATTGGGGCGATATTGCCGCATGAGCTGCGCGTCCGTGGACCACCGCATGGAAGGCCACCGCGCCTGGCGCCTCGATTACGAAGCTTCCGCAAGGAGCGGAGCTGTCGAATATGAGCCCCAGATCGGCCTCGATCCGGGCAGTGTCCAGGCCCTTCGCACCGTGCATGCCGGCCTCTTCACTCACCGTGAAGACGAGGTCCAATGGGCCATGGGCAATGCCGCCTTCCCGGAGCTGATGCAGGATTTCCAGAATGATGGCGATACCCGCACGGTCGTCCGCCCCGAGGATGGTGGTCCCGTCTGAACTTATGATTCCATCCGGGTGTGTTAGCGGCTTCAAGCCCGAGGTGGGGAGCACCGTGTCCAGGTGTGCGCAGAGCAGCAGGGCAGGGGCGGGTACGCTTCCGGGCACACGGGCAATAAGATTTCCAGAGAGACCGCCGAAGGTCGCTCCGGCTTGGTCCGTGGTTGCAGCGATCGATATTTCAGCGAGGCACCGCCGGACAGCCTCGGCCACCTCCCGCTCGTTTCCGGAGGTGCCGTCCACCGTCGCCAAGCTGAGAAAGCGCTCTACCAGTCGGGCTTGATTAATCATGGAACAATACCTATCATTTTGTCATTGATTGGAATATAAATTCCAGTGTGATGAGACTAGCGGCTTGGTTTCCCCTCTGTCAACAACTGATCACCCAAAGGGACTCTGCCGTATCTGAGGTGGAAATTTGAAGCACGAGCCTTCTTTCAAGCGTCTGCAGCAGGCGATCCTGGCCTGCC
>CAIPUA010000134.1 GCA_903868115.1 uncultured Holophagaceae bacterium | reverse complement strand
GCGATCGAGCGCAGCGAGGAGCGGGAGGACAGCGCGGTGCGCTGTCCGATAGACGGAGGGTCCGCAGGACCGTGGGAGCTACTCCCCGATGATCTTGACGAGCACGCGTTTGTCTCGTCGTCCGTCGAATTCGCCATAGAAGATCCGCTCCCACGGTCCGAAATCCAGCTTCCCCTTGGTGATCGCCACCACCACCTCCCGGCCCATGATCTGGCGCTTGTGGTGGGCATCGCCGTTGTCCTCGCCGCTGCGGTTGTGGAGGTAGCCACCTCTAGCCGGGTCGCTGCCCGCGTTGAAGGGGGCCAGCTTCTCCAGCCAGCGCCCATAGTCCGCGTGCAGTCCCGATTCGTCGTCGTTGATGAACACGCTGGCCGTGATGTGCATGGCGTTGACCAGGCAGAGGCCCTCCTGGACGGCGCTTTCGCGGACCGCACTCTCCACCTCGTGGGTGATATTCACGAAGCCCATGCGCTCGGGGAGGTGCATGTCCAGGATTTTGCGATGGCTCTTCATGGGGGCCTCCTCTTTGTCTTTCGGTTTCCTAGGATTCCCGCAGCAGCGCCAGCAGGGCCTTGGCGTCCAGCCTTGCGGTGGAGGTCCGTCCGTCCAGCAGTTGGTCGGCGAGCTGGCGCTTGGACTGGTGCAGGCCGACGATCTTCTGCTCGATGCTGCCCTTGATGATGAGCCGGTAGATGGTGACGGGCCGGGTCTGGCCAATGCGGTGGGCGCGGTCCGAGGCCTGGTCCTCTACGGCGGGGTTCCACCAGGGATCCATGTGGATCACGTAATCAGCCCCCGTGAGATTCAGGCCCGTGCCCCCGGCCTTGAGGCTGATGAGGAAGAGTTCTCCTTCGCCCCGCTGAAAGGCCGTCACAGCCTGGGTCCGGGCCTTGGTGGAGGTGGACCCATCGAGGTACTGGTAGGCGAAGCCTTTTTCGTCCAGGGCTCGTCGGAGGATGCTCAGGTGATCCACGAACTGGCTGAAGACCAGGGCGCGATGGCGGTTCTCCCGCAGTTCCTCCACCAACTCCAGGAAGGCGGTCAGCTTGGAGGATTCGATGCCCAGTTCCGGCTGAATCAGGCTCGGATTGCAGCAGGCCCGCCGGAGGCGCGTGATGGCGGCCAGCACCTGCAGGGTCTGGCCTTCGGCGGACTGGCCGGCCTCGAGGGCTTCCAGGCTCTTCTGGCGCAGGGCCTCCAGGAAGGCGGCTTCTTCGGCGCTGGGTTCGAGCTCCAGCGTGATCTCCGTGCGGCTGGGCAGTTCCTCCAGCACCTGGGCCTTGGTGCGGCGCAGCAGGAAGGGTGCGGTGAGACGCCTCAGACGGTGCAGGGCCTCGGGATCTCGGTCCCGTTCGATGGGCGTCTGATAGCGGCGCTGGAAGGATTCCAGGCTGCCGAGCAACCCCGGATTGATGAAGCGGAACAGGTTCCAGAGTTCGCCCAGGTGGTTCTCCAGGGGCGTGCCGCTGAGGATGAGGCGGCAGCCCGCCTTCAGCCCCATCGCGGCCTGACTGCGCTTGGTGAAGGCGTTCTTGATGGCCTGGGCCTCGTCCAGAATCACCGTGGACCATTCGACCATCTGCAGGCGCTCGGATTCCGTGTGCAGGAGCCCGTAGCTGCAGAGCAGCAGATCCATGGGCTCGAGGGTGTTCAGGGTGTGTTCCCGGTCGCCTTCGGCCAGGTGGCGCACCCGCAGCGTCGGGGCAAACTTCCGCGTTTCCGCTTCCCAGTTGGCGCAGACGCTGGTGGGGGCCACCACCAGGGCCGGCCCCGCCGCACCCCGGAGGAGCAGCAGTGCCAGGGCCTGGATCGTCTTGCCCAGCCCCATGTCATCGGCCAGGCAGGCGCCGAAGCCCGCCTCCGCAAGGCGCGCCAGCCACTGGAAACCTTCCTCCTGGTAGGGGCGCAACTCGGCTTCGCAGGTGATGGGCACCTTGGGGTTCTGGGCCATGGCCGCGCGGATGTGCGCCTGGTGAGTCTTCCAGCCCTTGTCCGTCTGGAAGTGCCCCCAGCCCTCTTCGAGCTCGCCCAGGGCCAGGGCCGCGATGGGATGCAGGCGCAACTCCTTGCCACGGAACTCGCCGAAGCTGCGCAGATCGGAGAGGCGGCGGCGGAAGGCCTGGGTAAGGGAAAGGAAGCGTCCCTCGCCCAGGGGCAGGAAACGACCGGGGTTGTGATCCATGAGGTCGAGGAGAGTCTTCATGTCCAGCACCCGGTCCTCGTCGATCCGAAGCTCACCGCCGATCCCGAACCAATCCTGCCCGCTGGCGACCTTCAGGCGCATGGCCTCCATGCCGAAACTGCGGGGCGTCTGGAACCGCTGGCCCTCGGGCCATTCCAGCACCAGGTCCGGAAGCTGTTCGGCCTCCAGCAGAAGTTGGAGACAGCTCTCGGGGTCTTCCAGGGCCCATTCCAGTTCGGGGTTGGCCTCCAAACGGGTCAGTTCGCTCACCCACCGCTGCGCATTCCGCAGTTCCCCGGCCAGGTCCCGCTGCACGAGCAGACGAGCGCCTTCATGTTCGACCACCAGGCTGGCGCCCCCATGGCCGGGCAGGTAGGCGGGGCCATCGGGCAGGGGGCGCACCCGCATCCGGGCCTGGAGGCCCTGTTGGAAGGGTAGCAGCAGCAGGCGGGGCAAGGGATCGCCCACCACCGTCTCCAGCCCTGCGGCCAGATGTTCGTGGGCGTCCAGGCCCAGGTTGGAGTGGATTTCCACGAGCGGGGCGATGGCGCCGAGGGTCTTCAGGACGCGAGCCTTCGCTTCCAGAGGCACGGCCAGGCGCTCGCCCAGAATGGCATCCAGGCGCCGATGTTCCTCCGTGAAGATG
>CAIPUA010000133.1 GCA_903868115.1 uncultured Holophagaceae bacterium | reverse complement strand
GAGTGCCCTTCGAAATGATTCTTTTTTATGCACTCCTTTGCCTTGAGGGGGCAGCTTGCGACTGAAACAAGGGCCGTCGATCAGAGTGTGCTCCTGAAAGAGTTGCTGAAAACTATCGGCCCTTCCGGGCCGGTTGCGTGGATCCAAGGCAAGGTGCGGACCAGCCCCCGCTCCCAATGCCTTCGGGCCTGTAGGTCAGGCTGGACCAGATGAAGTCGCGGTTCATGCGAGCAATGTTCTCCAGATTATATGTGCGTGTGGCAGGTGGCCTCGCATTCACCGCACGCGATGCAGGCCGCCGTATCCATGGCCAGAATGGCGCAGGTCTTTTTTCGGGGATGACATTGCCACCAGGTGCGGAGCCCGTGGGAACACCGACGAAACCACCTGCGGCAATGATGCGATCGAAGGAGGAATGGTCGACGGTCAGATCCTTGATCGCCTTACGGAATCGGCTGCGCCGACTTTCCTACACCCCTTGACGGGACGCAGGCAGAGGGGCAGACTCCCAGATAAACAATCCAACAAGGGCGTCGAAGGAGGAGACAGATGGCTGACTCGCTCAATGTGCACTTCCTCTCTCGGAAGCTCCATTCCCTCACAGGGGTGATACCCGTGGGGGCGTTCCTGGCGTTCCACCTCTGGGAAAACTCGATGTCGCGCCTGGGCGGCATCTTCTTCAACAAGCACGTGGTCGAGGGCATCGAGCAGATGCTCAATTACAAGCTGGCTGCCGAGTTGGTCTTGGGGGGCATCATTCTCTTCCACGGCATCTACGGGCTCGTGATCTGGTGGCAGGGACGGTCGAACGTGAAAAGCTACCGGCACTGGGCCAACCTCCGGTACCTCCTGCAGCGGCTGACGGCCTTCACCACCTTGGCCTTCATCCTCTGGCACGTCTGGACGACCCGGGTGGCGGCCGGGGTCGATCCGGCCATCGGGGCCGACCTATTCGGGCACATGCAGCGCCTTTACACCAACCCGGCCGTCGTGGTGCTCTACGCCATCGGGATCGCAGGGGCGACCTTCCATCTCGCGAACGGGCTCTGGCTGGCCGCCGTCACCTGGGGGCTGACGACCCATCCCAGGGCCCAGAAGCTCTTCGCCTACGCTTGCGCGGGGGTCTTCCTGGCGACGACCTTCTTCGGCCTGCATGCCCTGTGGGGCTTCAACCACCGGTTCTTCTGAGACGGACCCTTCAACCTGGAGCTTGAGCCATGGCAGATAAGCCGAATGTCATCGTGGTGGGCGGCGGGCTCGGCGGTCTTTGGGCCGCCTTGCGGGTGGCCGAGAGCGGCTTTCCCGTCGACCTCTTTTCCCTTTTCCCTGTTAAGCGTTCCCATTCCTGCTGCGCCCAGGGCGGCATCAACGCCGTTCTCGACGTGAAGGGTGAGGGCGATAGCGTCTGGGAGCACATCGTCGATACCATCAAGGGCGGCGACTACCTGGCGGACCAGCCTCCGATCAAGACGCTATGCGAGGAGGCGCCCGGCATCATCCGGACCTTTGACCGCATGGGAGTGACGTTCAGCCGCACGCCGGAAGGCATCATGGACCAGCGGCTGTTCGGCGGCGTGAAGAAG
>CAIPUA010000132.1 GCA_903868115.1 uncultured Holophagaceae bacterium | reverse complement strand
GGCCAGGAATGGCGCTGAGCCACGGGCACCGAAGGCGGAGTTGGCACCACCTCCCCCGAAAGAGGCACCCAACCCCCCGCCCTTGGCCCCGGGCTGAAGGAGGATTCCACCGACCAGAAGGACGGCCACGATGACATGAAGCGTGACGAGGAAAGCGCTCATACGGACTCCGAACCTGCCATTGTAGCAGGCCTGACGCGGATTCCCAGGCTTCAATGGCGGGGTCAGGCCTGGGAGCCCCATTCGGGGCTACGCTCGTGATCGAGCCAAGCGAGGATGGTCCCCTCGGCGAGGTCGAGCTTCTTGAGATGTTCCATTGCCATCTTCATGCTCTCGCCCTCGTCGCGGCAAAGTAGGAGTCGGCGCTTCCATGCCCCGATGGCAGCTTCCTTCAGCTCCGGTTCTCCCGCGTTCATCCGCTTCTCGAGGGCGAAGCCGAGATTGTTGGCGGCCTTCCGGTGCATCGGGGCTAGGTCGAGCGCCTTCTCGTAGGCGGCCGTGGCTTCATGGAGGCGGTTATTTACCTCGAAAGCCACACCCTGGGCGTTCCAGACATCGGGATCGTCCGGGGCGAGCGTCATGGCCATACGCACCATGTTCAGTTCGTCCTCGTGGCGATTCATCATACGGTAGCATTCGGAGATCCCGAGATAGGCGCTGTACTCGCCGGGATCGGCCTCCAGAGCCGAAAGGAAGCTCTGTTCGCTCTCTTGGTACTGACTCACCTTCAGAAGCACATAGCCAAGCTGAACCTGGACATCAGCGGCTTCAGGATCTCGGGCCAAGGCCTCCCGGTAGCAGCGCAGCGCATCGTCCCAGCGCTGGTCTTCGCGGGCGAGATCGCCCAAGGCAGACCACGGATTGGGGCTCTCCTGATCCGTTTCGGCGGCCAGCGTGAAATAGGAAGTGGCACCTTCGCGATCCCCGAGATCGTTGCGGATCTCGCCGAGCAAGGAATAGGCCTCTGCGAGAGCAGGGATCTGTGGCGCGACCAACATGAGCGTGTGGAGCTCAGCCTGGGCCATTTCGAGGTGCCCCTGCTCTGAGAAGAGCTCGGCCAGGATGAAATAGCTGGCAGATTCGCGGGCGTGAATACTGCGGGCACGATGGATGCAGCGGAGGCCGTCCTCGACTTCACCCCGCTTCAGAAGGTATTCGCCGAGGCTGTGCCAGCCCCAGAAGTAGTGAGGATCCACTTCGAGCGCCGCGACGAATTGTGCTTCAGCGACCTTGACATCGCCCAGTTGCTCGCAAGCGATACCGAGAAGCCGCAAGCTGCGCGGATCTTTGGGCTGCAGACTGAGGGCCTTGAGGAACCAGTTCTTTGCTTCGGCAGCACTGTCGCGCTGCAGGCAGAGGAGTCCCATGAGTTCGAGGGTGCGGGCGTCCACACCATTGCGCTCCATGGCTTGACGCAGGGCTCGTTCCGCGTCCTCCGGTCGCTGCTGCAGGATGCGAAGATAGCCAAGGTTCCGGCGGGGAACAGCGTCGTTCGGATTTTCGTCCCGCAGAGCTTCCAGGTCCCGATGCAAAAGCTCCAGGTCCTCGATGGATCCGCCATCCCCCTCCGCGACGATGCGCTCGAACCAGACTTCACCGTTGGAACGGTCCTTGGTCAGCAGTTGGTCCAGAAGGACCCGAGCTTCCGGATGGTGGCACCGGGCGTTAAGAGCTCTAGCAAGCTGGAACTGGGCTTCGAAATTTAATTCCGAGGCCTGTCGGCGTCCGTGGAGGTCGGAATCGAGCAACTGGAGCCAGGGACGGGGCATGAGACTACCTCTTTGTGTGTCCCAATCTTAGCAGGGAGGCGAAGCCAAGATCTTGCCTACACCGTCGCAGAGGATGCGGGCCATGGCCTCCCGGGTCTCGACGGTGGCCGAACCCAGATGGGGTAGAAGCACCGTATTGGGTGCGCGGAGCCAAGCTGGGTCAAGCTTCGGCTCACCTTCATAGACATCCAGGCCGACCCCTCCGAGAAGGCCCGAATGAAGCCTTTCCATCGCGGCTGACTCATCCAGAATCCCGCCTCGAGCGGTATTGATGAGCACAGCATGATGAGGGAGGCACGCGAGCCGCGCCCGATTCAGGAGACCGCGGGTCTCCTCCGTCAGAGGGCAATGCACCGACAAGACGGAACTCTGCGGAAGAAGCGCGGGAAGGGGGAGGCGGCGCGCGACGCCCGCGCCGAAATCGACGGGCCGGTGCTTGCCCTCCCGATCCCAGAAGACGGGTTTCATGCCCAGGGCCCACACTCTGCGCGCGAACGCTCGGCCGATGGGGCCGGCACCCAGGATTCCACAGGTCTTTCCCGTCAAGCCATAGCCCAGGAGTTGGTCCGGAGCCCACCCTTTCCATGTGCCAGAGCGGAGCAGCGCTTCGCCTTCGGCGATCCTCCGAGTTACGCCCAGCAGCAGGGCAAGCGCCAGATCGGCCGTGGCATCCGTCAGCACGCTGGGCGTGTTGACTATCTGAATGCCGCGGGCCCGGCACAAAGCCAGGGGCAGATGGTTCACACCCACAGAGTAGGAGCCGATCACCTTGAGTCGTGGCGCGAGTTCCAGATCGCCCTCAGTCAAGGGTTCGGAGAGTAGCACCAGCATGGCCTCGGCGCTGGCCAGCGCCATCTTCCAGGCGATGGAACGGTAAGGCGCGATCATCATTTCGGGGAAGTTCTCCCCCAGGGTATGGAGATGCCTGCCGACAAGGGGCGTGGTGGAAAGGATGCGGATGCTCATCGCTGGAGGGCCTTGAGGGCAAGGCGGATGGCCTCGGGCAGAGGCGGCTTCTGGATTTTTAGTTCCGCGATCACTGGGAGTACGGCGTCTTCGCGAAAGCCCAGGTTGGTGAGAGCAGAGCGGAGATCCGATTCCCAGCGGTCCTGGGGTTCGGGCGCGGATCCCAGGCCCTCGAGACCTCCAGGTCCTCCGAGTTTTTCGGAGAGTTCGAAACAGATCTTCTCGGCGCTCTTCTTGCCGATTCCAGGAATGCGAGTGAGCGTCTTGACTTCCCGGATGCGGATGGCGCGCACGAGTTCATCCAGCGGAAGCGCGCCCAGCGCGGCCAAGGCCAACTTGGGGCCGATGCCATCCACCTTCACCAACATCCGATACAGGTCCCGCTCCACAACCGTGGCAAATCCGAGAAGACTGAGATCGTTCTCCCGAAGTAGGGTCTCGACCTGCAGGATGACCTCCGCTCCGGCCTCCGGAAGCATCCCGTAGGTGCCCAGAGAAATGGCACAGACATAGCCCACGCCGCCGCATTCGACCAAGGCTAGGCCCGGCAATTTCTGGATGAGAAGACCTCTGAGGCGACCGATCATTGACCCAGGATAACGAAGCGGCCGACAGGGAGGGAATCATCCTAACTAGATGACCCTTGACACCTCCGACGGAGAAGAAATTCATTAATATTTCGGTAATTTCCGATATATCATGATAATTCTCTATCTTGACCCCTAGGCGCGCTCCCAATGTTGGAGAGGACAACCGGAATGGCAAATGATCTGCGGGCGATGGTGGAGCGATTGAAGGCGGTTTCACACCCGCTGCGGCTGCGAGTGTTGGCCCTCCTGGGAGCTGGGGAACTGTGCGTCTGCCAAGTGGCCGAGGTGCTCCAGGTGCCCCAGTCCTCAGTGTCGGAGGCCTTGCGGGAACTGCGCCGGGCGGGTTTCGTGAATGAGCGGAAAGAAGGCCGCTGGGTCTTCGTATCCGTGGTCCCCCAAACCGGTGCGTCTCCCTTATTAGAAGGCATCCTGGCCGAAGCCGTGTCCCTTGTGGAGGTGCACCAGGACCGCGAGCGTGCTGTGGAAGTGAAGCTCCTCAGCATTCCGATGGTGTGCTGCAAGGTTCAGAAGGCCGCAAAGGCAGAGGTAATCCGTGTCTGAAAATCATCCTTGTGAGTGCGATTGCCGGATGCCCGATCCCGGAAAGCACCAATCCTCTTTTATTCGCCGGGGCGGCTGGTTGCTGGTGGCCCTGCCGCTCTGGGTTCTGCTCTACGTGGTGCTCCACCGGGTTGCGGAATGGGTCGCCTTCGGGGTCTTCAAGCTCACGCCGAAGTCCCATCTCGGTGAGGCGACGGCCTTCTTCTTCTACGATGCGCCGAAGGTTCTCCTGCTGCTCACCCTGATCGTTTTCATCGTGACGTTCCTGCAATCCTTCGTGAGTTCCACCCGGGTCCGCAATGCCCTTGCCAGGCGCAGAGCCGGGCTGGGCAATGCGTTGGCCTCGCTCTTCGGCATCATCACGCCCTTCTGCTCCTGCTCGGCGGTGCCGCTCTTTATCGGCTTTCTTCGCGCAGGTGTGCCACTGGGTGTGACCTTCAGCTTCTTGGTGGCCGCGCCCATGATCAACGAAGTGGCGTTGGGAATGCTCTTCGCCATGTTCGGCTGGAAGATCGCGCTGCTCTACGCAGGAACGGGTGTGACCATCGCCTTCGCAGCGGGTTTGGTCCTGGGCCACATGAACATGGAACGACACCTGGAGTCTTGGGTGCAGGACGCCCTGAACGCACCTTCCCTGGGTGAAAGCGAGGAGGAACAAATCACCCTTCCGATGCGCATCGACCAGGCCATCCAGGGCGTGAAGGACATCGTAGGCAAGGTGTGGCCCTACATCCTGGTGGGCATCCTGGTGGGTGCCTGCATCCACGGCTATGTGCCCAAGGAATTCATGGCGCGGTTGCTGGGCAAGGAGACCTGGTACAGCGTGCCTCTGGCGGTCCTGGTGGGGGTGCCCCTCTATTCCAACGCGGCAGGCGTCATGCCCATCGTGGAGGCCCTGCTGGGCAAGGGCGCGGCCCTGGGTTCCACATTGGCCTTCATGATGGCCGTCATCGGCTTGTCGCTTCCTGAAACCATCATCCTCCGCAAGGTGATGCGCCCCAGGCTCATCGCCGCCTTCGTAGGCGTAGTTGCCCTCGGCATCCTGCTGGTGGGCTATCTCTTCAACGCGATTCTGTAAGGAAACCCCATGCTCATAGAAGTCTTCGGCCCCGGTTGCGCCAAGTGCGAAACTCTCCTCAAACACGCGAAGCACGCCATAGATCAGTCCGGTGGTGACCATCAGGTTGTGAAAATTTCCGACTACGCTGTCATGGCCGCCCGTGGCATCCTCAGCACACCCGCCCTGGCCGTCGATGGTCAACTGAAGTTCCAAGGCAAGGTGCTCAGCTCGGGCGAGATCCTCACCCTGCTGAAGGGCTGAGGAGGCGGAAATGCCCGCGCTGAATGCCCCCCGGGAGACATGGCTGTTGTTCGCCCGCCGCCTGGCGGTATTCACCATTTTTTACAACGTTATGGAAGGTCTCGTGTCCGTTGGTTTTGGGGTCGCGGATGGTTCCGTCGCCCTCTCCGGTTTTGGCGCGGATAGTTTCATCGAAGTGGGCTCGGCCCTGATCGTGCTCTGGCGTCTGCGAGAGGAAGGCGGGTGCGCAAGCACTCGGCTGAAACGGGAACGAAATGCGACCCTGGGTATCGGCATTCTGTTCGTGCTCCTGGCCGTTGGGGCCGGGCTCGCCTCGGTATTGCAGTTGGTGGCTCGTCGCCATCCGGATACGACGCTGCCGGGGTTTGCTGTTGCCTTCGTCAGTCTCGTCTTCATGTTCGGACTCTGGAAGGCCAAGCGCAGGGCGGCAAGGGCCCTCGATAGCCGAACCCTGGAAGGGGATGCGGCCTGCAGTCTGGCCTGCATTCAGCTATCCCTGGTGCTTTTCGTGGGCAGTTTGGGTTTCCTGGTGCTGCCTGCGCTTTGGTGGGCGGATGCCCTGGCTGCCCTCGCGATTGCGGTCCTCATCGCCAAAGAAGGCCTTTCCGGTATTCGCGCGGCCCTGCACCCTGAGTTCAGCGGCGGGTGCGGCTGCCATTGAATCAATGCGTCTCAACCTTTTCTCAGGAGTTTCCTTGAACCTTCCGCGCCCCAGTGCTCTCATCCTCGTCGCTTCGGCGACGCTCTCTGCCCAGTCCTCCGTGCCCGCCCTCGACCCTGCAGGGCTCACTCAGATTCTGAAATCGGGCACGTGGGCTGTTATCGAATTCGGTGGCCCCACCTGTGTGCCCTGCAAGAAGATGCAGCCGATTCTCGCGGAACTGCAGCAGCAGTTCGGAGCCCGCGCCCAGGTCCGAAATTTCTACGTCACGGAGCACCCCAAGGAGGCCAAGGACCACAGGGTCATGGTCATGCCGACTCAAGTGATCTTCGATCCATCCGGCAAGGAAGTGGACCGTCACATGGGCTTTTGGCCCAAGGCTGAATTCCTGGCGGCACTCGCCAAGGTTGGACTCAAATAATGGGCGAATACATCTCACACCTCGCGGATCTGGTGGCCCAGGCTCCGGCCTACCAGCAGCTTGGTCTCGTCTTCCTGGGAGGAGTGTTGACCTCGGCCAACCCCTGCGTACTGGTCGCAGCGCCCCTGGTGGTGGGCTTTACGGGAGGAACCAACGAAGGCCGTCATCATCCCCTGGCGCTCTCTTCTGTATTTGTTTTTGGGTTGGCTGCGGCTTTCACCCTTCTGGGCCTGATCGCCGCGATGACGGGTTCCCTTCTGGGGGATATCGGTTGGGGCTGGAAGGCCATCCTGGGCCTCATCCTGCTGGCTATGGGCCTTCACTTGCTGGGCCTCTATGCGTTGCCAACACCTTCCCACGCGCACATGAAGCGCTTCCAAGGCGCTGGCCTCTTCGGCGCTTTTGCCCTGGGCGCCCTTACAGGGACGCTTTCAGCCCCCTGTGCCACGCCCGCGCTGGCCGCAGTGCTCACCATCGTGGCCTTGCAGAAAAAGATCCTCTGGGGCGGCGTATTGCTCTTCGTCTATGCCCTGGGCCATGTGCTACTGCTCTTTCTGGCCGGGGCCTCCTCGGGTTGGGCCAGCAAATATGCTCAGAGCCATTTCTCGAAAGTGATGGGCCGGTGGTTTCCCAAGACCATGGGCCTGCTACTGACCGGATGCGCGATATGGGTGCTCTGGCTGGCTTGGCAGGCTCGAGCAGCTGCCTGAGATGACCCGCCCCTGCAATCGTTCTGTGTGAAATTCAAGTCCTTTACGTGAAAAGGCGTAGAATTGGGCAACACACATCGAAAACGGTTGCTTGATGAGTCTCTTCTTTCATGGAAGAACACTCTAGAGCAGTCCACTGACACGGGACAGGGGGCGGGGCGATGGTCAGGTTCCTAATTTCCTTCGAGCGGAAGGGAGACGCCGCACTCGGACGGGTTCTTCTTCTCGCGGTAATCATCCTGCTGGCACCCCTCCTTGGCTTGGCTGACGAAATCCCAAAGAGCCATGCTCAGCCGCCCTCGAAATCCAGCGTCACGCAGGATATCGAAGTGCCCGCGCCCCCGCTTACCGAGGGCATCTTTCCTTGCACCGCGTGCCACGACAACAAGACTCTCAAGCCCAATGCTAATAGGCGAAGCCTCGGGATGCATGACGAGGTTCAGCTGAGGCACGGCCCGGAGAGCCGCTGGTGCCTGGATTGCCACGACATGACTGACCGCAACAAGCTCCACTTGGTGAGCGGCGAGCGCATCGAGTTCACAACGTCCTATCTACTCTGCGGACAGTGCCACGGAGACAAGTTCCGGGACTGGCGTTCAGGAATCCACGGCAAGCGAACCGGTCGTTGGGACGGAAAGAAGCAGTATCTGCTCTGTGTGCACTGTCATAACCCGCATGCCCCGCGCTTCCAGGCGCTCCAGCCCATGCCGAAACCCAAGGGTCCCGGGGACATCAAGCTCAGGAGGGGAGGTGCGCGATGAACCCTGAGAAACCCCTGAAGCCGATTTCCGAGTGCACGCCCTGTGCGAGTTCTGATTCCCGACGCCTCTTCCTGGGAACCGCCGCAGCAGCCGTGGCGGGTGCCCTCACCGGGTGTGGGAAACTCAGCATGGACGAGTTTCTTCAGCACAATTTTCGGGAACTCTCGAAGGCGGAGATTCAGCATGTCATCGCCCGCCTGGAGAAGGAATATCAGGAAAAATACGGGAAGGCGGTCCAGGTCGGGGTGGATCCCGCGCTGCAAGGCGTGATCTTCGGCTATGCGCTCGACCTCTCACGCTGCATTGGCTGCAGGCGCTGCGTCCACGCCTGCGTGAAGGAAAACAATCAGTCCCGGGAACCAGAGGTTCAGTGGATCAGGGTTCTCCAAATGGACAAGGAGGAGGGCGTGAACATTCATCACGCCGACCCCTATTACGCGCCGGATCGCGTACCCGAGGAAGGGCATTTCTATATGCCCGTCCAGTGCCAACAGTGCAAGAAACCGCCCTGCGTGAAGGTTTGCCCTGTGGGAGCCACATGGCAGGAGAAGGACGGCATCGTGGTGGTGGACTACAACTGGTGCATCGGTTGCCGCTATTGCATGGCGGCCTGCCCCTACGGCGCTCGCCACTTCAACTGGGGGGAGCCGACGCTGCCGGTGGAGGAACTGAACACGGCAACCCACTATCTTGGCAACCGGCCCCGTCAGAAGGGTGTGGTGGAGAAGTGCACCTTCTGCATCCAGCGCACGCGCAAAGGTCTGTATCCGGCCTGCGTGGAAATCTGCCCCACAGGGTCCCGCAAGTTCGGCAACCTCATGGATCCGAAGAGCGAGATCCGGTATGTCCTTGAGAACAAGCGTGTCTTCCTCTTCAAAGAGGATCTGAACACGCAGCCGAAATTCTTCTACTTCTACGGGGTGTGAGGCCATGCAGACGCTCAGCAACCTTCGTCGATTCATCCAGGACAGCTTTCGGCTGATGATCCAAGGCAACAACTATTACTACCTCTGGGTTGCCTTCCTGCTCCTGCTCATACTTGCGGGCGGTGTCGCCTACACCTCTCAACTGCGCCATGGGCTCATCGTTTCCCACATGCGAGACCAGGTTTCGTGGGGCTTCTACATCGGCAACTTCACGTTCCTCGTGGGCGTGGCCGCGGCGGCGATCATGCTGGTCATCCCCGCCTACATCTACGACTGGGAACCGATCAAGGAAATCACCTTGCTCGGCGAACTGCTCGCCATCAGCGCACTGGTCATGTGCCTCGGCTTTGTCATGGTGGATATCGGCAGGCCCGACCGCTTCTGGCACATCATTCCCCTGGTGGGGCGCTTGAATTTCCCACAGTCCCTGTTGGCCTGGGATGTGATCGTACTCAACCTCTACCTGCTCCTGAACTGGTTCGTAGTCACCTATCTGCTCTACTGCTCCTATACCGGGCGGCACTATGTGAAGGCCCTCGTATTGCCCCTCGTGCTCTTCTCCATTCCTGCCGCCGTCAGCATTCACTCGGTCACGGCCTTTCTCTACAACGGGATCGCCGCGCGGCCGTTTTGGAACTCGGCCATCCTTGCTCCGAAATTTCTGGCCTCGGCTTTCTGCTCAGGGCCCGCCATCCTGCTCGTCCTGCTCCAGGTGCTCCGCAAGACCACTCGGCTCGCAATCAAGGACGAAGCCATCTTCAAGATCGCTGAACTCATGGCCTACACCATGGGTTTCAATCTCTTCCTGACGGCTGCGGAGGTGTTCAAGGAGTTCTACTCGGGCACGGAACACCTCGTCTTCATCCAGTACCTCTTTTTTGGCTTGAAGGGACACAACGCCCTCGTTCCCTTCGCCTGGGCCTCAGTGGCCACCGGGCTCGTCGCCTTCCTGCTCTTCCTGATTCCCCAGACCCGGAAGAAATGGTTAACCCTCAACCTGGGCTGCGCCCTGATCTATACCAGCGTCTACATCGAGAAGGGGATGGGGCTCATCATCCCCGGCCTTACGCCGGACGCGTTGGGGGAGATCTTCGAATACACGCCCTCCACCGTCGAAGTTTTTGTGGCCGCGGGGATTTTCGCCATCGGTTTTCTGGTTTTCACCTTGATGCTCAAAGTCGCTGTTCCGATCATGCTCGGGGAGTTCACCCTCAACCGTGGAGTGCTCCCAAACGTGGAGTAGCGATTTGAGCCGTTTACGAAGCCTTTGGGTTTCCTGTGTCCTCCCTGCGCAGCAACCGAGGCGCGAGGATCAGTGCCGCGCCGAAGAGGGTGAGCGCAGGAAACAGGGTCATCGGCCGTCCCTGGGCAAGATCTTCAAGGAGAAGCTTGAGAGCCGTGAGTCCCAGGATGGGATAGACGAGCCAGCGGAGTTCCGGCACACGGAAAAATCGGGATAGGACGGCGAGCAGGATCGCGGCAAGGGAGAGGACCCCCGTGCGCACGGCGGCAACCGCGCCTGCATCCGGTGGATTCGCGGGGATTGCCAGGGAGAAGATCGCAGTGATGTAGGCCCCGAGACCTAAAACGGTCAGAGAGGCGAGGACCAGGGATGGAATGCGTAGACCCTCGGGTATCTTCGATTTTCCAAAGCCGTGAGAGAGCACCAGGTGGGTCGTTCCGAAAATGGCCAACAGGGGCAGTTCTCCAAGGCTGAGACATTGCGGGACCTGCCCGGGCGGGCCCAGGAAGACGGCCCCCGCATGAGCGAGATAGCCCGAGACCAGGGCCGCCCCCACTAAGTAAATTGCAGCGTGGACATGCAGGGTGGCCCGGCCGAAGCGAACGCCGAGTATGGCGGCCAGCAGTCCGATCAGGGCCAGGCTACCGGCCAGCAGAGGCCCCGAAAAAAGGAGGGGCGCTCCGGCGAGGCTGAAAACGAGGGCGAGGGAGGTGTAAAACAAAAAGTTCTTGCTGGACGCGGCCTGACGCTCTACGACGGCGAAGGCCACGGAGTAACAGGCAGCTCCCACCGCCAGGGTCGCGAGGCCCAGCAAGACTGTGCCCTTGCCCCAGGCACCGGCAATCCGGACGGCGCCCCCGAATCCCACCAGGAGGACCAAGGTCGTTTGAATGCCCTCGAAAAGGATGACGGCGCGGTTGCGCTGCAGCGTCCTCAAGAGGAAGCTGCCGAGGTAGAGGACCAAGAGTCCCAGGGACTGAACGAACGCGAAGGGGGCGGAGAAGCCCCGGTAGG
>CAIPUA010000131.1 GCA_903868115.1 uncultured Holophagaceae bacterium | reverse complement strand
GATCTTCAGACATGCTCCACCCACACATTCAACGGCAGAGTATCGTGTATTCGCGCAGCGGATACCGAGAAAATAAACGCGAAGGTATCAGTCAGATAAAGGCGATCTTCAGACATGCGCCACCCACACATTCAACGGCAAGGTTTCGCGTATCGCCGCAGGCGATACCGAAAGGATGAACGCGAAAATATCGGTCAGGTAAAGCCGGTCTTGGGGCATGCCTCATTCTGGCAGGTCGGGATCAAGACGCCCTGCCACCCGCAGTCTGAATCGAATTTTTTTCGACCGCCGCTGAGGTAATCATTGCTGGGAGTCCAACCTGTTGAGACCATCCCTTGATTTTTCAAGCATTTCGCGCGACACTGTTTTGTCGTACTTGGAAGGCGCGCGCCGGTCGGTGCCTTTATCCTACGGGTTTCTCAGTTCGAATACCCTTCATGCCCTGACCGGGCCCCGTCAGTAATGTGCTGCACGGGCGGGCCAACCAGGAGCATTAATGTCCTTTGATACCTTGGGCCTCATGCCCGAGCTTCTGCGCGCCGTACGCGAGCAGGGCTACGAAATACCCACTCCCGTCCAGGCCCAGGCCATCCCCATCATCCTGCAGCGCCGGGACCTGATGGCGGGTGCCCAGACGGGTACCGGCAAGACCGCCGCCTTTGTGCTGCCCATGCTGCAACTCATGGCCCCCGCCGCCAACACCAGCGCCTCCCCCGCGCGCCATCCCATCCGTGCGCTCGTGCTCACGCCCACCCGCGAGTTGGCCATGCAGGTGGAGGAGAGCGTGCGAACCTACGGCAAGCACCTTCCCCTGCGCTCCACGACGATCTTCGGTGGCGTCAACATCAATCCCCAGATCAAGGCCCTGCGCGCAGGTGTCGAAATCCTCGTCGCCACGCCCGGGCGTCTGCTGGATCACTACCAGCAGGGCACCCTGCACTTCGGCAGTCTCGAATTCCTGGTGCTGGATG
Source organism: uncultured Holophagaceae bacterium (assembly GCA_903868115.1). Classification (GTDB taxonomy): domain Bacteria; phylum Acidobacteriota; class Holophagae; order Holophagales; family Holophagaceae; genus JAYREN01. The sequence continues at coordinate 14,028 of CAIPUA010000131.1, read as the reverse complement.
AGGCGGACCGCATGCTCGACATGGGCTTCATCCGCGATATCAAGAAGATCCTCGCGCTCCTCCCCACCCAGCGCCAGAGCATCCTCTGCTCCGCCACCTTTGGCGGCGAGATCCGCGAATTGGCCGCGAGTCTGCTGAAAGACCCGGCCTCTGTGGATGTGGCACCGCGCAACACGGCCGCCAGCCTCGTAAGGCAGATGGTGCTGCCCGTGGACCGCAACCGCAAGAAGGCCCTGCTTTCCTACCTGGTCCGCACGCGCCCCATGGAACAGGTGCTGGTCTTCACCCGCACCAAACATGGCGCCAATCATCTGTCCGAACAATTGGAACGGGACGGCATCCCCTGCTCTTCCATCCATGGCAACAAGAGCCAACCCCAGCGCATCAAGGCCCTCGAGGACTTCAAGGCCGGCAACATCCAGGTTCTCGTCGCCACCGATATCGCGGCCCGCGGTCTGGATATTGACCAGCTGCCCCATGTCGTGAACTTCGAACTGCCCCATGTGGCCGAGGACTACATCCACCGCATCGGCCGTACGGGCCGCGCGGGCAGCGAGGGCGAGGCCCTCAGCCTCGTCTGTGTGGACGAGCACAAGCTCCTGAAGGACATCGAGAAGCTCCTGAAAAAGGATCTCCCGAAACAAGTCATTCCGGATTTCGAACCCGATCCGAGCATCAAGGCCGAACCCATCGTCACCGGCCGAGGCGGCTCTGGGGGCCGCGCGCCCAGGCAGAGTGGCGGCAGGCCAAGCACCTCCGGGGGACGCATCTCCTCCAGCCGTTCCGAGCGCGGCAGCGTCCACGCCCAGCCCCGCACACGGACATCTCCCCGGGGCAAGTAACACACTTTCGTTCACACCAATCGGGGACCCTTCGGTCCCCGATTTTTTTTGGACAACGCCTACGCGGAGGACAGGGGCGAACCATCTGCCAATGTGGCCGGGAAGAAGAGCGTGATGCAGGTCCCTTGCCCCAGTTCAGAGTGAATTTCGATGCCAGCCTTGTGGGCCTTCAGGATGCCCAGCATGGCCGAGAGTCCGAGCCCTCTTCCGGTGGGCTTGGTGGTGAAGAAGGGCTCAAAAATTCGTCCGAGCACTTCGGGAGCCATGCCGCTGCCATCGTCCGTCACCGCCAGGGTCACGTAATTCCCACCCTCGAGCCTCTGCCCGGAAAACCTGCTTTTCAGCATCGCCGCCCCGATTTGGCAGGTCCCGGTGGCCATCACCACATGCCCTGTCCGATCCCCGATGGCCTCGCTGGCATTGGTGACCAGGTTCATCACCACCTGCTGAAGCTGGGTGCGGTCTCCATGGATCAGCGGCAGACCCTCGGAGAGCGTGATCTCCAATTCGACTTTCTTGGAACGCGAAACACCCAACAGTTCGGTCATCTCAGTCACCAGGGCGTTCAGTGCCAAGGGCTCCACCCGGAAGTCGCCGCGCCCGGCATAGGCCAGGAGTTGTCGCGCCAGGTCTGCCGCACGCTGGATGCTGGCGTCCATGCGATTGAAGTGGTGAGTCGGGTCCTCCCCATCCTCCACCACGAGGCGCCCCAGACTCAAGTGACCCTGGATCGCTGTCAGGAGGTTGTTGAAATCGTGGGCGATCCCGCCCGCAAGCACACCCAGGCTCTCGAGCTTCTGGGTCTGCCGCAGAATTGCTTCCTGGGCCTTGCGCTCCGTGACATCGCGGGCGACCCAAATGACACAGGGACGCCCGTCGATTTCCACATCCATGGGCGCCACCCGAGCATCGAAGCGAAGCCGTCCCTTGGGAGTCTCCAAAGAATACTCAAGGGACTGCATCTGGCGCTCCTCCATGGCCCGCCGAATAATCTCGAGCACTGACTTGGCCAACTCCGGCGAGAGGAATTCCTCAACCTTCCGCCCCGTCATGACCTCCGGCGGAGCCACCAACCGAGTGGTGTCCGCTGTGAGCACCTCAACGTAGCGCCCCTCTGCATCCAGCACCATGATTGCGTCCGGCATGACGCGGGCGATGGCACGCAGCCGCGATTCGCTGCGATGCAGTTCCTCCGTCATTTTGTTGGCAAGTTGGCGGGCCCTTTGTCCCGTTAGATTGATCGAACGCACCAGGGCCGCGACCAGGAGGGTCGTCTGGAGCCCTGCGAGGAGGACGAACCAGGGCAGCCCGATCTCTCCTGCCTGGAAGAAGGTCCGGCCTGCCTCGAAACGCAGCTCCCACTGGCGTCCGCCGATCCCCAGTTCTTCCCGGCGGGACAGCCCCTTGGGACCGAAGCGCTGCCACCAGCGCCTTGGCGAATCCCTGCCCCCCTCCAGGAATACCTGGGGGCGTTCAGGATCACCGAGGTCCGCGAGGCGGAGATGCATTCCATCCGCGGCAACGCGGGACAAAGAGTCCGCTGCGAGCTGCTGCAGCAGGAAGACTGCGTTCGCATAACCGATAAAGGCACGGCGACGCTCCTCGATCGTCGCCGTCAAGCTGGTGGCTTCATAGACCGCCAGGCGAAGGACCAAGCCAGGACCCGCCTCCGGGGCCTGAGCCAGGGCCATGGGTGGGCTGGCCCGAAGCTCGCCGCTGTCCCGCGCGCCCACCAGGGAGGCACGCTGAGCCTCCAGGCTGGAGGAATTGAAACCCAGGGCCCGGAGGTTGGGTTCCTCGGGTTCCTCGAAAAGGACGATGGCATCATCCCCGAAGCCCACCCCCGGGTGAATGCGTAGGTCTGGACGACCATGTTCCGCCCGCAGGCGCCGCTCCACCGCCTCGGAGCCCGCAGGCAGGAGGGGAATGCCGTAGGCGACGCCCAAGAGCCCCGGATAGCGTTTCCCGAGATCCATGGGTTGAAGGTAGGTCCTAAAACTCAGTCTGGATACGCCTCCGCTCGCCTGAGCGAAACCCCGAACCCCCCGCAGGAGATCCTCGCAATCCCGCAGACGGTTTTCCAGACGACTTCTTGCTTCAATGGCTGCGACATCGAAGCGGGCCCTCGCGCGCCCCTGCTGGGCCAACCAGGCCAGAACGAAGAAACCCATGCTGACCAGGAGTCCGCCCAGCAGAATTCCTTTAGCCAAGCCGGAACGGCTGGGGCGCGGGGAGCCTGCAAGGGCCTTCAAGGGACCTCCCGAGAGATCTGGATCTGTTTGCTGGCTCCAACCATATCACTGGGCCCCTGCCTCCGCACCCTTGCTTGCGGAATCGGCTCAGCGCAGCCCGTACGAGCGTCTCAGGATCCATTCAAAGAGCGCTGCGGGCAGGACCCGATGAGCCACCTGGGCCCAGAAGCTGTCTTTGCCGACGAGGAGTCGCCGGGGCGGGCGGCGGGCATCGAGCGCGTGGGCGATCTTCTCCGCGCAGGCCTCAGCCGTCAAACCGTGCTGATAGGCGTAATCCTCTCGGCGCTCTGCATAGTGGTGGATGGCCCGCTCGAATATAGTGCCGAGGGCGCGCTCAGGCAGATCACCCCAGGCTTGCTTCAGGGTGGCGCGGAAGGCTGTCCGGATGGCCCCGGGTTCCACCAGGATGACGGCGATCTCAGGGCCGATTTCCATGCGCAGGCTCTCGGCCAGGGCCACGACGGCATGTTTGCTGGCGTTGTAGGCCCCGGCCATGGGAATGGAGAGGCGCCCCAGCACCGAAGCCATATGCACGATGCGGCCCTCCCCGGGCCTGGCGTTGGCGCGGATGAGCGGCAGGAAGGTGTTCGTCACCGCTTGGAGGCCCACCACATTGGTCTCGAACTGAGCGCGCAGTTCGTCCGTGCGCAACAGTTCCAGGGGCCCCATCTGGCCGTAGCCCGCATTGTTGACAATTGCAGTCAAAGGAAGATCCAGGCAGGCCTGGGCGGCGGTGGCGATGCTCACCCCATCCGTGACATCCAGCGGGAGCCGACGGAGATCCTCGCCTGCCGGCAGCTCCTTGAGGGTCTCCACCTGCCGCGCCGTGGCCACCACGCCCCACCCCCGCGCCCGGAGAGAGGTCACCAGCGCTCGGCCGATGCCAGTCGAGCAGCCGGTCACGAGCACCCAGCGGCGAGGGGAGAGCGTGGACATGGTTCCTCCAGTTGGGATGGCGCGGGAGACGAAGTATTCAGGATGCCGGAAGAGCCCAGTATTCCTTGGGGACCGTGACAGCCCCTCAGACCAGGGCCAGGAGGCCGACGAGGTAGAAGGCCAACTCAAGGGGTGGGTTGAGACGCCTCTGGCCCGTCGTGAAACGCTCGTGGAAAAACCACAGATGGACCAAGGGGTAGGCCGCACTGAAGCCCAGAATGGCCAGTTTGGCGACCGGGTTGGGTAATCCTGCATGCAGGTTCGTCCAGGCTGCAGTGCAGAAGGCAGCCACGAGGAAACCGGCCAGCACCGCTTTGGTGGCGCGGCGGCCCAGCAGGATGGGCAGCGTCTCCTTCCCGAGGATCTGATCATTCTGCATGTCCTGGATGTTGCGGATCGAGGTCCGGGCGAACACCAACGCCGTCACAAAAAATATCCCCACCCAGGCCCGGGTATTCCAGACCGAACCGTCGTGCCACATTGGCAGTGCCACCGCCACGATCGCCAGGGCAAGGCTCACTAACACATCCTTGGAGCCTGGAATGGCCACCAGGCTCAGGTTCAGGTGGCCGATGCGCACGCGGTGCTTGTAGGCGAGTCCGAAGGCGGAGGCGCTCGCCACCACGATCAGCGACCCGATGCCCTGCCAGGCCGCAAACCCCAGAGCCACCGCCAGGCTGCCCAGCCCCGTGCCCACCAGCAGTCGCCGGTGGCGTTCCAGGATCCTGGCCCGGGCCGGGCCCCGGGCGCCGACCCCCACGGGATCCGCGTAGGGGGCCAGCATGAACATGGCCAGCACGTAGGCCGCTGTGATGAGGGGATACTGCCAGGACCGGGGAATTCCCATCCATTTGTGGATGCCCAAGGCCATGAGCGCCGCCCCTACGGCGAGGCGCAAGGGCGCGGCAAAGCCATTCCTGAACAGCCGCATGATGCGACTGGGGCCATGGCCAAGCTGTTCCAGGGCGGCCACCACTTCCTCCACCAGCCAGGTGGGCGTGGATGCGCCCGCGAGCACACCCACCGTCTCCGAACCGTGGTAGGCCGCCAGATCCAGTTCCGCTGCGGTTTCCACGAACTGGCAGGGCTTGCCGCACTGCTGAGCCAGTTCCGCCAGATGGCGCGTGTTGGCGGAGTTCTTGCCGCCCACGATGATCACGGCATCCACCTTGGCCGCGATTTCCCGGGCCTCGGCTTGGCGGCGCCAGGTGTCTGCGCAGATGGTGTTGGCCACCACCATGTCGCCCGCACGACCACGGAGGTAGTCGGCGATTTCCTCGAAAGCCTGCACGGTGAAGGTGGTCTGAGCCACCACGAGCACCTTTTCCAGTTGCCCATCCGTCAGGGCCTTGGCCTCCTCCAGGTTGGCCACGATGGCGCTGCCGTGATCCGCGAAGCTCTGGTGGGCAAGGCTCTCGGCGTGGCCATGGATGCCCAGGATCACGGTGAAATAACCCTTGGGGCTCCATTGCTTGATCTTGCCGTGCACCTTGGCCACTTCGGGGCAGGTGGCGTTGACGATCTTCAGTTCACCTCTGCGTTGGCGCGCCTTGAGACTGCGCAGCTCCTGCAGGGGAATGCCGTGAGCGCGGATGACCACCGTACCGGTCTGCACTGCCTCCGGAGCCTCGACCACAGCCACACCGCGCCGGTTGATGAGTTCCAGGGCCTGGGGATTGTGGATGAGGGGTCCCAGCGTCTGGATCCTGCGTCCTTCGCTTCGGGCCGAGGCCTCCAGCACCGCGTCCATGGCCCGCCGCACTCCCCCGCAGAAGCCCGCAGTCTTGGCCACCAGCACCTTCATGGGTCTTCTCGATTCTTGACCAACGTGGTCATCAATAAAGGATAGCCCGGAAAGAGTGACATTCCCACGCCAACCGTGGCAATACGATGCTTGTGCAGAAAAAAACGCCTCTGCAATTTCAAAATCCAAGTACCGTAAAGCCTTCGGACCACCGAGGCTCCCGAGGTATTTGGACATGGCTGCTCCTCCGCTTCTGCCCGTCACGCTGACCTGCAACACGGACCTGCGCTTCATCGATCTCATTCAGGTCGTGGGTGCGGAGCTGTTGAAACATCTGAGTTTCAGCCACGAAGACGGTGAGCGGCTCTGGTTGGCGATCCAGGAAGGCATCGCCAACGCCATGCGTCACGGCAATAAGCTGGACAAGACCAAGGTCGTGAAGGTCACCTTCGATCCCAGCCCGAGCAAGATCGAGATCCGCATCGAGGATCAGGGGAGCGGCGTGGACTTGGACTCCCTTCCCAATCCAAACCTGCCCGAGAACCTTCTCAAGACCTCTGGCCGGGGCGTCTATTTCATGAAGCAGGTCATGGACACCGTCGAGATGCGCCGCACCAACGAAGGCAGCACCCTCGTACTCGTGAAGAACCGCAGGCACGCCGAGGTCGTGGAGGGCTGAAGGCGCTTGTGCCTGGGGAGGATAGCGATTTAGGAGGTTGAAACATGTCTCACCCTCTCGCACAACTCCTGGCCTACGCGTTTTTCGTTGTGCCCCTTCTCGCCCAGACCCAAACGGGATTGCACAGCAAGTTCTTCTGGGACGCAGCGGCAGGGGAACGGGGCACGCTCATCCGCTATGGCAACTGGTACGGTCCGGGTTGGTGGGGCGGGAGCGAGAAAGCAGACCGACCGGGTCCCCTCCCACCGATCGATGCCCTTGATGCCGCCGCCCAGAAGCATGATTTTGGCTACCAAATCGCCGAGGAACTGGGTAAAGCGCGACCCGATCTCGAGGCCCACTACAAGGCCTTGGCGGATGCCATAGCGGTCCGCGATGCGATGAAACTCGCAGAGGATCCGACCCTTTGGAGTCCACCTGCGCCCAATCCCGCCCAGGCGAAGCGGTACCGCGAGCGCATCGCCGTCGGGTTCTCGAACTACCAGCAGAAACTGAATGAAATCAAGGCCTGGCTCCCCTACCGTCGGCCGGATGTGGGAGACCCGGAGGTTCTGGAAAAAATCTGGAATCCCGCCCCCATCCTTGACGACAAGCAACTCGAAGCCCTCATGGTGGCGCGGGTCCGCGCCTGGAACAGAGACTACGAGAAGCGGCAGGCGAACAAGCTGCGGGAAGGTCGAAACCCCGTTCCTCCCGCCTCAGACCCGAAATTCGCCTCCAAACCGCCACTGGCCACGAGTCCAGCCGCAGATGTCAGGGTGCCGGCCACTGGAGCCTGGGTGCTCGAAAAGACGGAGTTTGTGGTCGAGAAGATAGACGCGGTGCTCATGCAGAAGTGGCAACCCTCAGAATCCGGCGGGGACGGAGCAGGCAGTGCCCAGAGCACCTTCGGCCACCCCGACCCGAAGGTGAACACCGTCATCGTCAAAATGTCGGTTGCGTGGACCCCACCCCCCAGGGTGCTCCTTCCCGGCAAACCGATCGACTTCCGAATCACGGTCAGGGATGGGGGAAGCGATGACCCGAGGGGGCTTGGGGTGCGCGGCACGGGGAGCCTCGGGGCGAACTGTCCGGCCCTCAGCGCCGTGTGGTACGGCCCTTCAGCTAGTTTCAATCTGAAAATTGGAGAGCGCAGCAAAGAGGCCAGCAAGGCCTACACGCCCCCGAGTGCCACGCCCGGAACCAAGATGTACATCGTTGCCGAATATGGTGTGCACACCCGGAGAAACCAGTTCTATTACACCTACATGTTCACGCGGGATGCTGGCAACACGCACGCTCCCGTTCGCGCGTCCTCCGCTCCGCCAGTTGCAACGCCCTCCGTGACGCCCCATCCTCCCCTGGTCGAAGCCAAAAACCTCGGCACCTGGAGCGTCACCTTCAACGGGTGGGCCGGCATCATGGAAATTTCCGAACGCGACGGCGCCTGCCAAGGGCGGTTCAATTTGCGCGGGGGTGGCTGGGAGGCCATGCTGGACCTCCAAATCAAAGAGAACGCCATCAGTTTTCGCCGCACCGGAGGCGATCAGCGTTATGTCGGCCTGATCTCTGGCAGTGCGATGCGCGGGACATTCAGCCAGGGCGGAGTGGGCAGCTATGCCTGGACGGGCAAAAAGACCGGCGGTCCTCCATGATGTCCAGCCAGGGTTAAGAGCCCCCGCTGGATCTTGGGGTTTGACGGCGATGCTTTCATCTCTATGATCAGTCTTCTGTATTCATGGAGATGGTCATGCGACGAAGCATTGGATGGATTGCCATTGCGGCCCTTCTGCTGGGTTCCGGCTGCGCCCTGCTCGACAAGAAGCCCGCAGGCACGCCGATGGCGCAGCTCCTCAAAGAAGGCAGGGCACCCGTGGAAGTCTCCAGCCTGGGCCGGAGCATCGGACCGGTACCGGCCTTCCAGGCCAGCATCCGGAACCTCTCTGACAAACACGTTCAGGCCATCAAATGGACGGCAGTCTTCTCCTCGTCCGCAGGGGTGCCCCTCAAGGAGGGGCCCTCGGAAGGGGGCTTCGCCGAATTCGGCGGCATCAAGCCCGGCGAGACCCTCCAAGGCGCCTTCCCAGCGCCTGGTAATTCGGCAACCGTGAAGTTCATCCTCAAGGATGTCATCTACGAGGACACCGTGAAGGAGTTCAAGATCGACAAGATCTGGAAGAATCCTCGTCACGACGCCGAAGTACAGCTGGCTGAAGGCGCTTCTGCCGGAAAAGCCAAAGGGTGAACCCCTGGATAGCATGGCGTTCAGGTAGTCGCCGCCGAGGCGTCAGCGCCGTTCCACCCATTCCTTCGCCAGGGCCTCGAAGTGTTCGCCGCGCTGCTCGAAGTTCTTGAACTGATCGAAGCTGGCGCAGGCGGGGCTGAGGAGCACCTGATCGCCGGACTGGGAGACCCCGAAGGCTCTCTCGACGGCCTCATCGAAGGTCCAGATGGAGGTATGGGGGAGATCCCCCAGATCCCGCTCCAGTTGGGGGATGGCATCGCCGAGGAAAACCAGTTCACGCAGCTTGCCTGCCAGTGCCGCCCGCAGCGGTTCGTAGCTGGTGCCCTTGTCCTCGCCGCCCAGAAGGAGCACCAGGGGTCCAGGGAGCGCGCGCACCGCCGTGAGGGTGGCATCCACATTCGTGCCTTTGGAATCGTTGTAGGCCCTCACGCCCCCCCGTTCGCCGCAGAATGCCAAGCGGTGGGCGAGCCCTGGGTAGCTGCGAAGCCCGTCGCGCAGGGCCACGAGGCCCGCGCCCCCGTGGTGGGCCAGCACGGCGGCGGCCAGGGCGTTCTCCACATTGTGGTCGCCGGGAATACGCAACTCTGAGCGGTGCACCAGTTCGAGGACATGGTTCGCCCGGTCCCGCAGATGCAGTGTTCCCTCGCCATCGCACCAGGCGCCCGGCCCTCCGGGGTCCGTCCAGCCGAAGCAGGCCTCCAGGCCCTGCCCCGGAATCTGCCCAGGAAAGGCATCCCCCACGGGCAACAGCCGAAGATCGCTCGGCCCCTGGCCTGCGAAGATGCGGAGCTTGGCCTCGAGATAGCGGTCCATATTGCCGTGACGGGCCAAGTGGTCAGGGGTGAGATTCAGCAGCGCAGCACCTTCGGCGTGAAAAGTTTTCACGGTCTCCAACTGGTAGCTCGAACACTCCAGCGCGAAGCGCGTACCCGGAGCCGCGCCCTCCAGCGCCTCGATGAGCGGAACACCCAGGTTCCCGCAGGCCACGGTGGGAAGCCCAGCAGCCTTCAGGAGATGGGCCGTGAGATCCGTGGTGGTGCTCTTGCCGTTCGTACCGGTGATGGCCAGCACCCTGGCACCGTCCTTCCGCTCACGCAGCACCCGGTGCGCCAGTTCCAATTCACCGATGACGGCGATGCCGCGCGCCAGGGCTTCTTGCACCAAGGGCAGGCTGGGCGGAACGCCGGGGCTCAGCAGGATCTCATCACAATCATCCAGAAGGGCGCGCGAATGGTCGCCCCAGACACAGGCCACTCCCATGGCCGCCAGGCGTGCGACCGTGGCGCCATCCGGTTCGGCGCGGCGCTCGTTCAGCACGACATCCCGGCCTGATTTTGCCAGATAGGCCGTGGCCGAAAGCCCCGAACGCCCCGCACCGATGACCACGATCCGTCCCATACCATCTCCCTTGCCCTCTCAGTCTTCCAGGAAGACTCCCAGCTCGCAGTAATTCCAGTCATGCTGAACGCAAACATTCCAGGCAGCGTGGACAGGATTGATCTACGATGACACCGATGAAGGAATCGACCATCCACAGCATCCTCAATGGCGATCGCCCGGCGATCACCTATACCCATTCCATCATCGACCTGAAATCGGGCCATCTCGTGGCCACCGAGATGCTCACCCGCTTCCGGGATGTTGATGGCCAGGTTCGCACGGTGGGCAACCTGCTGGAGGATCTCACCCTGGCTCCGGCGGTTCGGGTGCAGTTGGATCTCCTCTGCGTGGGTGCCGTTTTCAAGGCTCTGGCCGAAACGCCCATCACGGATCACCTGCTTTTCATCAACCTCCATCCTCTGACTCTGGACACTCCGGGTTTCTGGCAGAAGATCCAGCCCTGGCTTTGGGACCTCTCCATTCCACCCCACCGCATCGTCATCGAGATCACCGAGTCCTTCGCGGGGCACGACCTGGAAAAGCTGGAGGAGTTCGCTCGGCGTCTGCGGGTGCTGGAATTGCGCATCGCGGTGGACGATCTGGGCAGCGGCGTGGCCAGCCTCACGCATATGGCCCGACTGGCGCCCGACTTCATCAAGGTGGATCGTTCTCTCGTGCAATGGGTCCATCGCCGCCCCTACCAGGCCGCCCTGCTGAATGCCTTGGCTGTCTTCGCGGAGCGAATGAATGTGGGTTACATCGCGGAAGGCATCGAGACCGCCGAAGAACTCCAGGCCGTCATCGACGCCGATGTACCCTGGGGCCAGGGCTTCATTTTCGGCGAGCCCGTGCCGCTAAGGCTCAAGGCTGAGCCGGGCTCCCTATCGACGAAATACTGAACCTCCGCGCGTTTCTCCGCGCCGTGTTTTCCTGACTCAGGGCACCAGGTTCTGCCCTCGCAAGGAATAGCCGTTCATGCAAATTTTTTTGCTGTTCTCTCACGATGAATTTCAGCGGAGAATCACGCTTCTTTCCTCTTGATGGGGTCGGCCATGCCGCCAGCCGTTACCGCTGCTTCGAGTCGAAGTCTTTTCCGCTTCGGGTTGCCCTTCGGGGTGTTGCTGGTGAGCCTGTTGGTGGCCCTCGGGTTCTGGCAGCGTTCGCGCACAGCCCACCAGGCTGAAATCCAGGTCGCTTTTGCACTGCAGAGTAAAAATGCCTTGGCGCGCATCGAGACGCGCCTGCGCCACTACGAGCGCGCCCTGCTGGCCACCCGAGGCCTCTTTCATGCCAGTGACGCGGTCAACCGCAAGGAGTTTGCCGCGTTCGTGACCAGCCTCGATCTGGAGCCGGGCATCCAGGGGATCGGCTTTGCGGTGCTCCTTCCGGCGGCGGAGAAAGAGCGGCATCTCGCGCAGGTCCGCAGCCAGGGTTTCCCCAATTACCAGATTCGCCCTGAAGGGAACCGAGAATTCTACAGCTCGATCATCTACCTCGAACCCTTCACGGGCCGGAATCTGCGGGCCTTCGGCTACGACATGCTCTCGGAACCCGTCCGCCAGCAGGCCATGAACCGGGCCGCGGAGACCGGCCAGATCAGCCTGAGCGGAAAGGTGCAACTGGTGCAGGACCAGGAAAAGCAGGTCGGCTTCCTGCTGTATGTTCCGGTCTACAAGAACGGGAGTGCGACCGCCACCCCTGAGGCCCGGCGGCGGAACCTGGTGGGCTGGGTGTATGGCCTGTTCCGCATGAATGACTTCATGCCCGGCATGTTCGGTGAGCTCGACCGACAGGGCCTTGATGTCGAACTCTTCCAGGGTCCCGTGAGTGCGGCCAACCTGCTCTACGACCGGGATACCACCCTGCATGCCAACGGCAACGCAGTCATCCAGGAACGCCACCCATTGACCTTTGGAGGCCAGGTCTGGACCGTTGTCACCCTTGCCCTGCCCGGGTTCTTCGCCCGGCATGGCGATGCCTCCGGGACCCTCCTGCTCCTCGGCAGCCTGCTGAGCCTCCTGCTGGGGCTCATGACCTTCGCGCTGGTCAGCCATCTCCAGCAGGGCCGACAACAGCACGAAACGATGGAATGGCAGGTGGCGACGCGGACGGAGGAACTGCGTCAGACCAACGCCTATCTTGAAAATCTGATCAACTATGCCAATGCGCCCATCATCGTCTGGGACCCCCAATGCCGCATCACGCGCTTCAATCACGCCTTTGAGGTCTTGACCGGGCGCCTTGAGGCGGAGGTCATCGGACAGTCGCTGGAGCTGCTGTTTCCCTCCGCACTCGCGGAAGCTTCAATGGCCCTCATCCGCAAGACCATGACCGGCGAGCGCTGGGAAACGGTGGAGATCAAGATTCTGCATCGCGACGAGTCGCTACATACCGTGTTGTGGAATTCGGCCACGCTGTTCGCACCGGATGGTCAGACGCCCCTTGCCACGATCGCGCAAGGTCATGACATCACCAAGCGCGAGCAGGCCGAGGCGGCCCTGCAGGAAAAGGAAGCGAGGTTGGCCCAATCTCAGGCGATGGCCCATGTCGGTAGTTGGGTCTTGGATCTGGTCACGAATCAACTGACCTGGTCGGACGAGGTTTATCGCATTTTCGGGGCAACGCCCCAGGACTCCCCCGCCACCTACGAAGCCTTCCTCCAAGCCGTCCACCCCGAGGACCGGGCCGCCGTAGACGCTGCCTATTCCGGTTCGCTGCGAGAAGGGAAGGACACCTACGAGATCGAGCATCGCATCGTCAGGATCGACACTTCCGAAACCCGCCATGTTCACGAGAAATGTGTGCATGTGCGAGACGCAGCAGGCGGTGTCGCCAAATCGATCGGCATGATCCAGGACATCACCGAGCGCAAACGGGCGGAGGCATCCCTCAATTCATTCTTTGAGCAGCCTATGAATTTGCATCTGATCGCCACGCTCGATGGCGTGATCCTGCGGGTGAATGAGGCCTGGAAAAAATTGGTGGGGTATGGCAGCAGGGATCTCGAGGGCACCAATTTCATGGCCCTGGTCCATCCGGATGATCGAGAGGTGACCCTCGCTGAGATGGCCAAGCTCGCTCAAGGGGCAAGCATTTTCCATTTCGAAAATCGCTACCGCCACAAAAATGGGGAGTTCAGGGTTCTTGCCTGGTCCGCGAGTGTCTCCCGGGCAGACTCGAAGATTTACGCCGTGGCGCGCGATATCACCGAGCACAAGCAGTTGGAAGATGCGCTCAAGGAGCGTGAAGAGCAATTCCGAAGTCTTTTCGAGAATGCGCCGGTCGGCATTTTCCACTCCAACCTGGAGGGGCGGATGCTGGCCGCCAATCCGGCCTTGGCGGCCATGCTGGGGCATGCCAGCCCGCAAGCATTGATCTCGGCAACCTCCGACATGACCACCCAGATCTATGCGGACCCAACGATCAGAACACAGGTCATCGCCGCGTTACTGAATACGGACGGCTGGGTCCACTACAGCGAAGTCGCCTGGCGGCGGAAGGACCGTCACCTCATCACGGTCGAGATGACCGGACGGAAAGTCCTGAACGCCGCGGGAGCCATTGCCTATCTGGAAGGCTTCATCACCGACATCACCGAGCGCAGGCAGGCCGAGGCCGCCCTGCGGGAGAGTGAAGAAAAACATCGGGTCCTGTTCCGGGATTCACCGGACGCCTATCTGCTCGTGGAAGATGACGTCTTTGTCGAGTGCAATCGGGCGGCCGAACGGATGTTGCGCGGAGACCGGACGCAGATCATTGGGAAGTCTCCCGAGGCGCTTTCCCCGGAATTCCAGCCCGACGGGCGAGCCTCCTCGCAAGCCGCCAAGGAACAAATTCGGGAAGCCCTGCGGACCGGATCCAGCACCTTTGAGTGGGTTCATCGTCGGTTGGATGGGTCTGATTTCTTCGTGGAGGTGAGCGTCGCATCCATGGTGCTGGAGGGGAAGCCCACCTTGTTCATCACCTGGCGG
>CAIPUA010000130.1 GCA_903868115.1 uncultured Holophagaceae bacterium | reverse complement strand
GCCGCCCCGTCTTCTGGGCCCGATGAGGTCGGAAATCCGTTTGCGACACATGAGCCTTTCGACCGAGGGCGTGTTCGTGGAGTTGGAGAGAAGATTCATCATACTTCCTCGGGAAGCCACAGCCCAATAATTTTAGACACGGAAAAAGGTGTGGCCTTCCGGTCGCCGGTCCTGCCAAAGACTTCCGCTAAGGTAGGGCCTGCGGTCCTGGCTTTGCTCAGGCAACGGGTGGGGGGCAAAGAGAGCAGGTGCTGCCCCTTCAAAGCAAAGCGCAGCGGTCTTCCGGCGAAGGGCACGCAATGGCGATGGATGGTGCGATGACGGGCAAGGCGGCGGCTCTGGGGGCGGCCTTCCTGTGGGCCATCACCGTTGCGGTCTTCACCTTCGCTGCCCGGCGCATCGGTGCGCAGGTGGTGAATGCGGTGCGGCTGCTGCTGGCAGCGGGCCTGCTGTTGATCCTGCACTGGGTGTTCGCGGGCACGCCCTGGCCCGCAGGGCTGGGCTGGGAACGCACCCAGTGGCTGCTGCTTTCTGGGCTCATCGGCTTCGCCGTGGCCGACGGGCTGGGCCTGGAGTCCTTCGTGGAAATCGGGCCGCATCTCAGCATGTTGATCCAGACCCTGGCCCCGGTGCTCAGCGCGGCCCTGGCCTGGGCCTTCCTGGGCCAGCACCTTTCCGGAGCCAAGCTCGCTGCCATCCTGGTCACCCTGGTGGGCATCGCGCTGGTGGTCCAGGGCCCCGAGGAAACCGCGCCGGGTCATTCCCGGGGTTGGGGCCTTCTGCTGGCCCTGGGCGCGACCCTGGGCCAGTCGGTGGGCCAGTTCACGGCCATCAAGGGCATGGTGGACGGCGTAGGACCCTTCCCGGCTCTGGTGGTGCGCATCACCGCGGGTGCGGTGGGCTCTCTGGTCTATCTGGCCCTGCGAGGGCAGTGGCGGCTTGCCGGCGCCTGGAGCCGCAGCCGCACCCTGGCCCAGATCCTTGTCGGTACGGCGCTCGGCCCCCTGCTGGGCGGGTTTCTCGCCCTCTATGCGCTGTCCCACGCGCCGCTGGGCGCGGCCTCCACGCTGCTCTCCGTCGTGCCGATTTTCCTGCTGCCGCTGTCGCGGATCTTCTTCCACGAACCCATCACGCCGCGGGCCGTGGCAGGCACCCTGCTGACCGTGGGCGGTGCGGCCGGGCTGTTCCTGGTGAGATGACCTACGTGGTCTAGTGCTTCTTTTCCTGAAGTGCCACAGGCAGTTCCGGAACGGGCGGCAGATCGTCCTTGCCGAAGGTGGGCATTCTCTCGCTTCGGTTCGCGAGATGGTAGGCGACCGAGGCCATGATGGTGGCGGTGCGGGCGACATCGTCCACGGGAACGCGCTCCACGGTATCCACGCTGGTGTGCCAAGTGGCCTCAGAGTACTCGAGGCCATCCTGGGTGAGACCGATGGCAGGCAGGCCCGCGTGGCTGAAAACGGTGATATCGGCATAGTCGGGTTTGGGCAGACGCATTCGGTTGTGGATGGCGCCCACGGCGCCCAGCGCCTTGAAGGGCGCCAGCAGTTCGCGCAGCAGCTGACTGGCGGCGGCGGGCCCGAAGACGCTGAGGCCGCGCAACTGGCCCGCACCGCCATCCATGTTGAAGAACGCGACGAGGTTTCTGAACTCGGGCAGGGGTGTTTGGTCCGAGCCGAAGTGGGCCTTTACGTAGGCCTGGCTGCCCAGCAATCCCTGCTCCTCGGCGTCAAACAGTACGACCCGGATCGTGCGCTTGGGCTTGGCGCCCACCGCCTTGAGGATGCGCAGACTCTCCATCATCGCCACGCAACTGGCGCCGTCGTCCGTGGCGCCGGTGGCCGTGTGCCAGGAATCGAGATGAGCGCCCAGGAGCACGACTTCCTCGGGTTTCTCCGTGCCGGTAATCTCCGCGACGACGTTGTAGCCTTGGGTGGAGGCAGGGTGGAGGCGGTTGCGGATTTCCAGTTCGAGCGTGGCGCTCGGGCCGTCAGCCATGGCGCACCAGAGGCGGCCGAAGTCCTCGCTGCGCATGACAACTGTGGGCACGGCCTTGGCCAGATCGTAGGTGCGGTTGTGGAAGGCGCGGATCAGGCCATTCCGCATCCCGGCGTCATTGACCCGGGCCAGCGCCTTCTGGGCCACCAGAAACTCATCGATGCGCCGTTCGACCTCCCGTGCTCGCAGCGCGCCGGGCCGCTTGGGCGCGCCCCGATCGAAGGCGAGGCGCGGCGGGGCAGGGGGCTGTGCTGGGTCGAAGCGTTTCAACAACTCGGTCTCGTCCTGGCGCGGGACATAGCGGGAGAGCAGCACGGGAATGGCCTTGGGGCGGCCCGCAAAGACGACCTTGCCCTTGAGTTTCCCTTCCAGATTCTTGAAGGCGGCTTCCAGTTCCTCGGGCAGGGGCTCTTCGGGCAGTTCGAGGCGGGCGACCTCGCCCTTGACGCTTCCCTTGGTGGATGGCGTCCAGGCCACGACCTCCACATGCAGGGGCGAGGCGAAGGGCTGAAGGGCGTGGACACTGCAGTGTTCGTTGGTCCAGCCAGGATGACCGAAGTCCCACGTCTCGAGCCTGGCGTTCGACAAGCCCGAACGTTCCATGTGCTTGGCCGCCCACTCTGCCGCAGCTTTGTAGGTGGGTGAGGCCGTGAGGCGCGGACCATAGCCATCGCAGAGCTGGTGCAGGGTTTCCGCCACCTGGGAATGCTTGAGCCCCTCCTCGCGGAGCCTTTCGATGAAGGCCGTGTCCAGCGCCTCCTGAGGCGAGGGCGCAGCGACCAGGGCGGCGGCCAGGAAGGGCAGGGTGAGGGCGCGTCGCATGGAGCCTCCTTGATACATCGTAATGTTAGGCTATCCGTGAAATCCATGAGGCTCAAGAGCTACTGCGGGCGGCCCTGCTCCGGAACACCTATCATGGTGCGGAGGAGACAGTCATGGCGATCGACCCGGCATCCCCCAGCGCAGGTCTGCGACCCGTGGTGGAGGCTCTGTGCGAGGCCAACCTCGGGCTGCAGGCGCCCTGCCACCAGCCCCTAGCGCGGCGCGAATTTCCGAGCCGGGCTGTGGTGTACGAGCTGGTGGAGGATTTGCGTTCGATTCTTTTCCCGGGGTTCTTTGGGCCTTCAGAACTCACGGATGAGACCCAGCGCTACCACCTCGGCGCCACCCTGGACAAGGTGCTGCACAGCCTGCGGGATCAGATCCGGCGGGGCTTCTGCTCGAGTTGCCGCCCCGATGTCTGCTTCGTCGATCACGAGGATCGCGCCTTCGAGCTTGCCTGGGCCTTCATTCAGCGCCTTCCGGAAGTCCGGCGCCTCCTCGCCACCGATGTGGCCGCCGCCTTCGAAGGTGACCCCGCGCTGCGAACGCCGGAGGAAGCCATCTTCTGTTATCCCGGGATCCAGGCGATCACCAATCAGCGCTTGGCTCATGAACTCCAGGTGCTGGAGGTGCCGCTGCTGCCGCGTCTCATCACGGAGCACGCCCACAGCCTGACCGGGATTGATATCCACCCCGCCGCGCGCATCGGTGACCATTTCTTCATCGATCATGGGACGGGTGTGGTCGTCGGCGAGACCTGCATCATCGGCAACCATGTGCGCCTTTACCAGGGCGTTACTCTCGGCGCCAAGAGCTTTCCCCTCGACGAGGAAGGCAAACCCATCAAGGGCATCGATCGCCACCCCATCGTCGAGGATGATGTGGTGATCTACGCCGGCGCGACCATTCTGGGCCGCATCACCATCGGTCAGGGTTCGACGATCGGCGGGAACGTCTGGCTTACGCGCAGCGTGCCGCCGGGGACCTCCATCACCCAGGGTAGCAAAAAAGGTTGACCCCTTCTCCTTCCGGATGTTCCGGGAAGGACGGGGTCGCCTGGGGATAAATCGCGAAAAATTCCTTGACACACAAGGAAAAGAATCGTGCCATGGAGGTCTCCTTTTGGTTTCCCCCTTCGGCTTCTCTCTTCGGGTGTGTCCCCATGAACCCGCGCGACTTTCCGGCCTTTGTCCGCAAGCTTCCGGAGGCGGAACTCCCGTGCAAGGGGGTACGCGCCTGGCTCCTTCAGGGCGAGGCGGGTCAGGTGCTGTTCAAGGAGGCCAATACAGAAGTGACGACGCCCGAGCATACGCACGGTGAGCAGTGGGGCGTGGTCGTGGACGGTCGGCTGGAATTGACGATCGATGGTTTCACTCGCCTCTATATGCGGGGGGATTTCTATTCCATTCCTGCCGGAACGCGGCATCGGACGCGGGTCTTTCCGGGCCTGAAGGCCGTCGACCATTTTGCGGAATCCGACCGGTACAGGCCCAAGAGTTGATCGAGCCTGACATGATGGAGTGCGGCGCAGGTTCGCGTCCACCATTTCCGCCCCGACTATGGTGGGGCGCCGAGGATTGGCCTTGAGGCTTCCGAAGGCTCTCAACATTCTCCTGCTGCTGACGGTCGGGCTACCCTATCTGGCCATCAAAGGCTTGGGCCTGTTGGCCCAAAAGCTCTGGCAGATAGTCGTGGTCCACCGGGGGTTGCAGATCGTGCTTTCCCTCCTGTTGGTCATCACCTTCCTGGCGGTCTGGAAGTTCGGACCTCTGGTCATGGGGCGACTGGCGCTGCTTAGTGCGGCCGAAACCCTGGCCCAGGGCTCGGAAGGGCGCAGTACCCTCGACATGGAAAACGCACTGCGCCGGAAGGCATTTAAGCTGGGGTTCCGCAGCGCGATCACCGAGCAGTCCGCGGTCTCGGTCGAGCGCACCCATGCCAGCGGCATCACACTCTGTACGATCACCTTCGAGTTCCGCCGCGAAGTGGACCTGCTCGGACTCTGGCGCACCCAGGTGCCAGTGTCCGGAAAGGTGGAAGAGCCCGTGGAACCCGCGCAGGAAAAAGGGAAAGGCCTGGAGGAAATCCTGGTGAGGTGACCCGGAGCCACCCAGGCATGCTTCGGCACCTTGGTGTGTACCGGATCGTGCGTTGCATCCGAGGGAAAAGAGGAACCACAGAGGTCACAGCGCGGCGTCAGCCGCAAGCAAATCGTGGGGGCCACTTCCACAACCCCACCCCAATCCAGCAGGTGTTCAACGTGGTTTCGAATCCCCTGCAAAGAAGGGAGCCACGGACCACACGGAACACACGGACACGCGCAGGATCATGGGAAAGTCGGGGACGGGGCCAGCACTCGGGCGGATTCCCTTGAGGTCCACCTGAGGCCATCCGCATGGCTTCTGTGGCTATTTCCGTGTGCTCCGTGTGATCTGTGGTTGAAAATCACTCACATACGCCACCCAACGATAGTCCTTGTCTCGCTGCAGTGTGAAACATTGATAGCGAATAAAAAGCGAATATCATGGTGTCGTGTGTGCTCCCGCCACCTACCAGCGCCGCCGCCCGGAGGAATCCGTGCTGCATCCCTGCATTGTTCGGCACTGGCCCGCGGTGCGGGAGCGCTGCGAGGAGACGCACCATCCGCTGCCGCACTTCGTGGAGCGGGAATTCGAGAGCTACCTCAACTGCGGGATGCTGGAGCAGGGTTTTGCCCGCATCCATTGTCCAGGCTGTGGGCACGATCGCTTGGTGGCATTTTCTTGCAAGGGCCGTGGCTTCTGTCCCTCCTGCGGGGGCCGCCGAATGCATGAAGGCGCGGCATACCTCTGCAACCGGGTGTTGCCCCAGGTGCCGTTGCGCCAATGGGTGTTGAGCCTGCCCAAGGTATTGCGGTATCTGCTGGCCTATGACGGGAAGCTCTGCCGCGCCGTGTCCAAAACGGCCGTGCAGGAGATCTTCCGCTTCCTGCGCCTGCGGGCGCGGCGCACGCTGGGCTTGGGTTCCACGCGCTTCGCATATCCCGGTGCGCTGTTGGCGGTGCAGCGCTTCGGGTCTGCCTTAAACCTCAATGTCCACTTCCATGCGCTGGCCCTGGATGGCGTTTACATCCTGGATGCCTTCGGCAGCCCCACCTTTTTCGGGCTCTCGCCGCCCACGCTGCCTGACCTGAACCTACTGGTCGCGCGCATCGCCCAGGCGATC
>CAIPUA010000129.1 GCA_903868115.1 uncultured Holophagaceae bacterium | reverse complement strand
CCAGGCTCAGTGGGTGGTGGATGGCAGCGTCTTCCGCAGTTTCTCGCGACAGCTGACCTTCGCGAACCGTCTCATTCTCTCCAGCGGTCAGGTCACGCAAGGCGGACCCCAGCTCTCCCTCCCCACCAACCTGCCGGGCGAGCACCTCGTTTCGCTGCGCGTGCTCCAGCCGGGGCTGGTCTTCGAGGTGCCAGTGATTCGCTATTTCGTGAGTCTCGGTCCGGACCCTGAGGGGCCGGTGCTGAAGAACGTGATGCCCAAGCGAGTCCGCGCCGGCGAGGAAGTGGAATTGCAACTCTCGGGCCCTCGCCTCACGGTGGATATGGAATTGCACTTGGGCCGCGACATGGCGGTCGTGGGTCCGCTTCGCCTGATTGGGCCCGAGCAGGCGCTGGTCAAGGTGTTCGTGGCCCCCACCGCCCGGCCCGGCGCGCGCATCCTCCGCAGCTCCCGGGAAAAGGGTGGCCCCGCAGGCACCGCCCGTCTGGAGATCTTGCCGCTTCCGAAGAAGCCTGGGGACCGTAAATGACCCGGTGGAGAAGTTGAAGACATCAGGGCGTTAAGTCTGGGAGGGAATCCGATGATTTCAGCGCGGATCAAAGATGGACGAGGGATATGGGTGTGCCCCCTGGCAGGCCTCGTCTGTTTGCTCACAGGCAGCGTGCTGGCAGCGCAGGGAGTGTCGGCGCCGACTGCGGGGAAGCGGGGGGAACCGAAGGTCGAAATTAAGGCGCAACTGCCGGGAGGGAACATGGCTGTCCTTGCCCCGGCGCCGGGCGAGGAATGGGAGATCGGGACGACGCGGGAGATCCGCTGGGCCCCGGGACCCGTGACCGGCAAGGGCTACCTAAACCTGTCCACGCCCGCGGGCCAGTTCAATCTGAGCCTCGTGGAAGACCTCTCCATCGGCACCGGGAGGTGGTTGTGGAAAGTAGGGACGGGCGGTACCGGAATGCAGATCCCGCTGGGGAGCAACTATCAGATCCGTCTCTTTGACGGGAAGGGCACGCTCCTGGGGACGAGCAAGGGCGTCTTTTCGCTCGTGGCACCCTCGGCGAAGAGGATGGATGCGGCACGAACCGACCTGGCCGGCCCCGCGGCCTCGGCCCCCGTGGGGCACACTGCCAACCTCCCGCCGGGGCCGATGGTGCAGAGCGTGAGTCCCGCCAGCGCCAAGCCCGGGGAGGAAGTGGACCTCATCCTCACGGGCACCGGGTTCAGCGCCGACATGACCCTGAACCTCGGCAAGGATGTAGCTCTGCTGGGTGTTCCCAAGCTTCTGTCCCCGGACCGCGTCATGGTGCGGGTCTTCATCGCGCCCAGTGCCAAAGCCGGAGGCCGCACCCTGCAGGCGCGGAAGGCCACCGGAACCGCCGCCGGGATCGCCCGGCTGGAGATCATCCCGGCGCTGGAACGGGCAGCGGTTCCGGCGGCCAAGCCCAGCGCGGCCCAGGCGGCCATCGTCCCGGTGACATCGAGAGGGTCGGCTGCCACCCTGCCCGCTCCGGGAACCCAAGTCTTCACCTACGGCCCCTTCAAGGTGGGCCCCACGGGCGTCCAGGACGATGACAATGTCCGGATCGATCTGAACATCAAGAACAACGACTCCGATACGAGCCGCAAGACCGCCGCCCCGGAGATGCACTTCCGCATCCAGCCTCTGGACGGTGGCGCCTGTCCGGGCTATGCGCCCGGAGTGCCCCTCATCAAGCAGGTCAAGCTCCACTATGAGCTGTTCGGCGGAGAACCCGATGCCTACCTCGTCGTGGATGGTGCGCGGTTCTCGGCGGGCAAGTACCGCCTCAGCGCGAGTTTGGCCCCTTCCTTTGCCAAACCCGTCGTGCCGGATCTGGAGTTCACGGTGCTGCCCACCGCCCTCACGCTGTTCCTGCTGGTGCCCGCCGAGTTCGAGGCTGGCACCACACCGCAGGCCTTCACCCTTCAGGGCAACGGCTTCCACAAGGGCTGCAAGGTCATGCTCCAGAAGGACGGCGAAGGCGCCTCGGAGGCGACGCTCAAGCCCCTACCTGCCAACGCCAACCCGCTACACACCCTGGTGGCGGAGGCCAAGTTCACCTCTGGAAACTACCAGGTTTGGGTCCGCACTGCGGACGGCAAGGAATCCGCCCACCGTGCTCTGAAGGTCATCAAACCTTGGATCGGCGCCCCCATGGTGTCCGCTGTCACTCCCAACCCGGTCCGTTGGGATACTGAGGGCGTGGCCTTGAACGGAGGCTACCAGGCCATTCTCAAGCTGGCAGGGCAGGGCTTCACCCCCGCCTTTTGGAAAGGCGTCACCGCCGAGGTGCAGATCAGCGCGGGGAAGCGTCCCCTCCAGGTCACTGGAGCCCCGGATCCCTACAAGCCACTGGAGGCGGGCACCCTGTACCTTCTCCTGGGAAAATCGGACCTCGGATATGAGATGGTGACCACGGATGGGGAGATTCTGCTCCACGCGCCCGGGAATGCCTCGGTCCTCGTTTCCGTCCCTTCCAGCCAGGCGGGCACGCTGGCCGGACGCCCCGAGATTCTGGCTCCGACCCAGGGGCAGACCTTCTCGCTGGAACCGGTACCGCTCGAATTGAAACACCCGTCACTGCCAGCGGGTGCGACCCTCACGTTTGAATGGGAATTCCTCCCCTACGGCACCGGCGTGTATGGCCAGGAAATCGCCTTGCCGCGCCAGATCCTCGCCACCGCCAAGGCTGGCGTTGGGGGAAAGACCAGCCTCATTGTGCCGACCCAACCGTTCCTGGATTCCGGCGTCTACCGCTTCCGCGTGCGGGTCGAAGGCACGAACAATCCCTGGAGCGGGCAGCGGGTCTTCACCTTCATCCGCCCGAGCGCAATCAAGATCTCGAAGTAGGGTGTCAATCCTACCAGCTCTCAAGGAATTCGCTCGCCTTGGCCTCGGCTGCGGGGGAAAGGTGGGCGAAGCGCATGAGGCGGTCGTTGAACTCGTAGTGGAGCTCACGGTTCTCGTCGAGCACCAGTTCCACCTGTTCGCGGTGGATGGCCTCGTCTGAGAGGTAGCGCCAGTAGAGGGCGCTGGCGAGTTCCTCCAGGTCGAGGGCCTTGGCCTCCCAGTAGACCCGGATCAGGGTGCGCCAACCCACCTTCTTCATCAGGCTGCCCCGGTCGATGGCGTCCTGCCAAAGGGGCCCCGCCCAGGCCTGGACCAGTTCCACGGCCCGCTCTTCGTCCCGCTGCGCCAGACTCAGTACCAGTTCGCCCATGTCGTAGACGACGGTCTCCAGTCCGAAATGCAGGTCCTGGCGGCTCGCGATCTTCCCGTAGTGAAGCAGGTGCTGGGCCGCTTCGTGCATGCGGACAGGCGTGTCGTGGAAGGCCTCGATGAGGAGCCGGTAGTGGTAGGAGAGGTTCTGGAAACGGCGCAGATCCTTTTCCTCAATGGCCTCTCGCATCAGGGTATTGAAGGCCATGATGTGCAGTTCGACGACCGTATCCCGCTGCAGGACGGAGGCGAGGTGCGCTGTCTCCACCATCTGCCCGGCCAGTTCGGCCATGATCTCGTGCTGTCGCTTGGTGGCGCCCTCCATCACCTT
>CAIPUA010000128.1 GCA_903868115.1 uncultured Holophagaceae bacterium | reverse complement strand
GCTTTTATTAGCGTCCATCCGCATCTATTCGCGGTTAAAAACGGAGAACCACTAATGAACACGAATGAACACGAATGAAAAAATTCGAAGGCATTTTATGTTTTGTTTTTATTAGTGCTCATTCGTGTGTATTCGTGGTTAAAAAAAATAAAAGGAGAACCGCTAATGAACGCCAATGAACGCGAATGGAAAGAACTAAAAGGCATTTGTTGTTTTGCTTTTATTAGCGTCCATCCGCGTTTATTCGCGGTTAAAAAAAGGAGAACCACTAATGAACACGAATGAACACGAATGAAAAAATTCGAAGGCATTTTTTGTTTTGTTTTTAATTTGTCTGTATTCGCGGTTGCTCTTTTTGATTGTTAAGCGGTACCACCCGGTGACCAGACCCAAGACTGAAAAGGCTCGTCGATGATCGCTACCATCCTGGAACTCACCTACAACTTGGCTCTGTTGGTGGCGCTCAGCATACTCTCGGGGTTCATCCGGCAGCGCCGGAAACGCTCGGCGTGGGGGCCCATCCTGCAGGGGCTGCTCTTCGGGGGCGCCGCCGTCATCGGGATGATGAAGCCCCTAGAGCTGGGGCCGGGGCTCATCTTCGACGGGCGCTCGGTGATGCTCAGTCTCTGCGGGCTGTTCTTCGGGCCAGTGGCCGTGAGCGTGGCAGGCGCCATGGCGCTTCTGCACCGCGGCCTGCTCGGCGGCATCGGCGTCTACACGGGCTTGCTCGTCATCGCCTCTTCGGCGCTGCTGGGCCTGGCCTGCCACTACCTGTGGACCCGCCGGGGCCGGCCGCTGACCGCCGGGCGGCTGTGGGGGCTCGGTTTGCTGGTCCATGTCGTCATGCTCCTGCTCATGTTCGCCCTGCCTGCGGGAAAGGGACTTGTCGTCATCAAACAGTTGGGGCTGGCGATCCTGATGGCCTATCCCCTGGTGACGGTGCTGATCGGCACGGTGCTTTCCTCCCAGGCCGCCGGGATGCGCGCCGTGGCGGCCCTGCGCGAGAACGAGGAGCGGCTCCGCCTAGCCATGGAGGCGACCCAGGATGGTCTCTGGGACTGGAACATCGCCACGGGCGAGGTCTACTTCAGCCCCGCCTACACGCGGATGCTGGGCTATGAGCCCCTCGAGTTCCAGCAGCGGGTGGAAGCCTGGACAGACCTGATCGTACCGGAGGATCGCGAGCGGGTTCGCCAGATCAACCAGGACTGCATCGACGGCCGTTGCCCGGGCTTCGAGGTGGAATACCGCGTGACGACCCGGGACGGCTCGCTGAAATGGATCCTGGGCCGGGGCAAGGCGGTCCGCCGGGACGCCCAGGGGCGGGCGCTGCGTCTGGCCGGCACCCATGTGGACCTCACCGAGCGCAAGGAGGCCCGGGAAGCGTTGGACCAGGCGGAGTGGAAGTTCCGGGCCCTGTTCGAGCATGGACCCATCGCCGTGGCCTATCACCGCATGATCTACGACGAGGCAGGCAAGCCCATCGACTATTTTTTCATCGACGCCAACGAGAAATATCTCGCCTTGACCGGCACCGACCCCCGAGGCATGAGGGTGACCGAGGCCTTCCCCGGGATCGAACATGATCCCTTCGACTGGATCGGCACCTTCGCGCGCGTGGCCCGGACGGGCGAATCCATTCGTTTCGAGCAGTATGTTGAGTCCAATGGCCGCTGCTATGACTGTGTCGGCTACCAGTACCAGCCCGACCACTTCGTGGCGGCCTTTCTGGAGATCACCCAGCGCAAGCAGGCGGAAGAAGCCCTGGAGGAACGGGAGGAACGCTACCGCACCTTCTTCACCCATGGGCCCGATGGCATCGTGGTGCTGGACCCCGCCACCGCGCGCCCCGTGGAGTTCAATGACCAGGCCTGTCGGCAACTGGGCTATACGCGGGAGGAATTCAGCCGCCTGAGCATGGCGGATATCGAGGCGGCGGAAACGGCCGCGGAGACCTTCGGGCACATCCAGAAGGTCCTGACAGAAGGCCATGACGATTTCGAGACGCTGCAGCGGACCAAACAGGGCGAACTGCGTGCGGTCCATGTCACCGCCCAGTACATCCATACCAAGGGGGCGAGCACCTACCACTGCGTCTGGCGCGACATCACCGAGCGCAAGCAGGCCGAGGAGGCCCTGCGCGAGGCGCAGCAGTTCAGCAACCAGATCATCCATGGCGCCCAGGAAGGGGTCATCGTCTACGGCCCCGATTTGCGGTACCGGGTCTGGAACCCCTTCATGGAACAGGTGAGCGGAATCCCCGCCTGCGAGGTGCTTGGCAGACTCCCCCTGGAGGTGTTTCCCTTCCTGGAGGGAACAGGCCAAATGGAGCGCCTGGAAAAGGCGCTCAGAGGAGAAGTGCTACCCACTATCGATTTCCCCTACCAGGTTCCAACCACCGGGAGAAGCGGTTGGACCACCGACACCATTGCCCCCTTGCGCAATGCGAAGGGCGAAATCATCGGGGTGATCGGCACGGTCAGTGAAATCACCGAGCGCAAGCGGGCCGAGGCGGCGCAGCGGCGCCAACAGGCCATGCTGGCGCGAACGGAAGCCGTTGCCCATATCGGGAGTTGGGAATGGGAGGTGGCGACGGACACCGTGACCTGGTCGGAAGAGCTGTTCCGCATCCTCCAACGGAACCCTATTGAAGGGGCGCTGTCCTTTGCACAACACCCCGAGATCTATCCTCCCAAGGACATGACTCGGCTCCAACAGGCGGTTGCGGCCACTCTGAACGAAGGCGTGCCTTACGAACTGGAATTGCGCGTCGTCCGACGGGACGGGGAGACGCGGATTTGTCTTGCCCGTGGTTTCCCGAGGATCGACCCCGATGGGACGGTCACCCACCTTGTGGGGTCGCTCCAGGACATCACCGAACGCAGCCAGACCGAAGCCGAGAAGCTCAAGCTCCAGGCTCAGCTCCAGCAATCCCAAAAAATGGAGAGCCTGGGCACCCTGGCCGGGGGCGTGGCCCATGACATGAACAATGTGCTGATGGCGATCCTCGGCATGGCTGAACTGGGTGTAGAAGGTCAGGCGGATGAGAAGAGTCGCAACTATTTTTCGGTCATCGTCCAGGCCGCCGAGCGGGGCGG
>CAIPUA010000127.1 GCA_903868115.1 uncultured Holophagaceae bacterium | reverse complement strand
TCGCCCAGTTCGACTTGGGGCTCGTGAGTGCGGGTCTGGGCGGGTACATCGGCTGCGCCAATCCTTACGCCATGACGATCGACGGCCAGTTGGTGGTGAAGTTCTGCAGCTTCGAAATCACCAACGAGGAACTGGCCAACTGGAAGCGGGTGAATAAGACCAAGAGCGCCTCCTTCTCGGATGTCAACGGCTCGGTGTCGGTGACCGCCACGCTCACCGCGGAGTTGGAAGACCCCGGCGAGGTGGATGTGGAGATCGAGGGCTACGATTCCTGGATTCCCACGGGCGACGTGGACGAGGAGAACCGGCCTGGCAATTCGATCCAGGTGAAAGCCAAGGTCTACGCCACGGGCCAGACTGGCGCCGAAGCGGACCGCAAGGCCCAGATCTTCTTCGAGCTCAAGGACGTGGGCGGGGAGAAGGGCGTCTGCCTGAACTGGCCCCTGAGCCCTGCCACCGGCAAGGCGGATCTGCGCCTGCTGGCCTCGGAGAACCAGGGCCTGGAGGCCGACCCCAAGGGAATGGAGGACTTCAACCTGAAGAGCAAGGGCCTGGTGAAGGAGGCCAAGCTGAAGGTCTCCGCCTTCGACTTCGGCGCCTGGGGGCTGCTCAAGGTGCGGGCGGAGGACAAGGACGGTAAGCCCCTGAAGGTCACCTACCGCGGCAACGCGAAGGAGGGACTGGCCCTGCCCAAGGATGAGGACAACAACCACATCGCCGACGCCTGGCAGGAGGCCAAGGGGGTCTTCGGGCTGCCCTCCAACTGGGACGAGGCGGAGGTGGCGGGCCAGACGACCAAGGGCGACGGCTTCGGCCTCTACCAGAAGTACCGCGGCCTGGTGGTGGCCACCCCCGGGGGCCGCAAGCATGTGCGGCTTGAACCAAGGGAGAAGGCCCACTTCTTCATCGATCCCCAGAGCCTTATCGATCTGGACCAGTGGCAGTTGAGCACGGGCATTCGGGGCTACCGGGTCTTCGATGGATGGACCCAGGCGCGCCGGGTGGATGTGCACCGGGGCCACGGCGCCGGGGCGGGCAAGTGGGCCAGCCGCTTCCGCAAAGACGAGACCGAGGTGGCGGCCTCCGCCAGCGAGAAGGAGCAGGGGGACGCCCGCCAGCAGTGGGCCTTCACCCAAGGGGATGGGAACGCCGCCCGGTGGAAGCCCAGCCAGGTGGAGTCCTGTGTGGTCTTCCCGGGGCGGGTGCGCTTCGTGCTGCGGGAGCTGAAGGCCCACATGCTCGTGAGCCTCAAGGCCCCCGTCACTGCGAACCAGAAGGACACGGCGGCCCTCCTCCAGGGGCTGGGCATACCCGAGGCCGAACTGATCCGGCGCATCGAGGCCCTGGGCGAGGGGGACTTCAAGGCCAGGGCGGAGCAGGTGACGCGGTGGGCCGCCCTCCACGAGGCCTGCCACGCCTGCGGGCTAAATGGCCACCTGAACGCCACCGGGGCCGAAGACGCGGCCTGCGCCAACCGCGCGCCGGACTGCCCCATGCAGTACCCCACCAAGGAAGAGAAGCTGCGCCTGCTTCTCTTCGGAGAGATGGGCGGCCTCGGCCGCTGCTGCTCTGTTGCGCCCCACGACTGTTTCAAGGGCCTGAGCCCCAAGGGCTGAGGCCAAGAGCCCTTCCGCCTGGAGCGCTCACAGCCCCAGCATCCGCTGCACCTCCTTCAGGCGCCGCTTGGCGATGGGCTCTGTCCCATGCAATACCTGGATCAGGTGGCTCGGCGGCGTTTCATTCTGCTCGGCGTGCTGGGTGGCAGCGGGACCTACTGCCGCGATGGTTTCGAGTGCTACCGCCATCTCACTGTGAAGTAGTCCTCAAGAAATCCGATGAAGCCAAGACGCTCGCCAACTGGGCTTTCCACCCCAGCGATACGCGAGCGTTGCAGTCCTTTCGATGGTGCCATGCGACTATCCGCAGTCCCGGATCGTCCGGTCGAGTGCCGTCAGCGGACGCGCATGAAATCGCAGGAGAACACCGTCCAACCCGGGCCAACGGGTCCGATGTAAAGGCCCAACTCCCGCGTGGTGCTCAGGGTGACTTCCTTGACCACGAAGACCTTCCCGTTCTGAACAGGGAGATTCATGACGGGAGAAGTCTCCGGGTTATAAAGGTCGGGACCGCCGAGCGTGGTGATAGGGGCCAGGGCGTTGGCCGTAGGCGCATTCAGGTAGACAGACATCATGAAAGTGCCCGGCCCCTGCATCGGCGCGCTGAAGAAGAAGGACGCACCCGCCGACCGCGATGTGGCCCCCGGTGGGATATTTCCCAGCCAGCCAAGGTTTCCAGAATACACAGCCACATTTTCAAGCCAGATGCCTCCCCCTTGCGGGGGAGTCCCGACGCCGATGTTCAGGACATTACCCGGCGTGGCCAGATTGGCGGCCGGGTTGAACTGAATGGGCAACGCGGTCTCGGGTACCTTTGCCAGGGCGGCCAGTTTCGGCCGCAGAACCAGATAATCGGCCTGGCTCATGCGGACAGGCTTTGGGGTCACGGGGGGGGCGGGCGAGCACAGTCCTGCCCG
Source organism: uncultured Holophagaceae bacterium (assembly GCA_903868115.1). Lineage (GTDB taxonomy): Bacteria > Acidobacteriota > Holophagae > Holophagales > Holophagaceae > JAYREN01. The sequence goes on along the minus strand of CAIPUA010000127.1, from coordinate 1,981 downwards.
GTGTGGTCGCCTTGGGAGCCAGGACCAGTTTCGAGGGATCGAGCCTCACGATCTGCGCACTCGCGCCCACCGCGGTCAGGAGCAGCAGAGGGGTCAAGACGCTCTTAGGGATCGCTGGGCATGACATGGATGAAGCTCCTTCGCTGTGGGGGACGCTAAAAGACGACAGGCAGGCTCGTGGCTGTCGTTGAAAATTGGGGGGCCGTTTCTAAATATTCACTACCTTCCGGGTTGTTCCGCGACGGCTCCTTCGGCGCGACCTCAACTCGTGGTGGCGGGCCTGCTGAGACGCCACGCCCAGGCACCGTCGGCGGGGGCCAGCCGCCAGCCCCCCCAGGTCTTGGGCTTGCGGGTTTTCCGTGCCAGCAGGGGCAGCAGCCAGGCGCTGAGTGCGCGCAGGAGGACGGCTTCCCGGGGCCAGTCCGCCGCACGGCAGGCGGCTTCCAGGACCCAGCGGAGTTCCACCTCCGAGAAGGGGCCCTGCAGGTGCAGTCCATCGCCGTCGAGTTGCCACCGGAGGCCCTTGGCGGCCGTGACCTGGGCTTCCCGGAAGGCCAGCAGTTCCGCGATCTGGGTGTGGGTTTCCCACAGGTGAGCGTCCAGGGCGGGAGCCTCCCGGCGGATGCCTTCCAGCAGCGCGCGCCATCGGTTCCGGGGCGTGAAGCCCTCCGCGTTGCTGGCATCTTCCCGCCAGGGGATGTTTTTCCCCCGCAGGTAGGCCCGCAGTTCCTCCCGGCGCGCCCCGACGAGGGGCGACCAGCGGAGGGCCTGGCGAGCGGGCAGGGGGGTCAGGGCTCCCAGGCCGCCGCCCCGGGCAAGGCGCAGGAAAACGGTCTCGGTATGGTCATCCAGGGTATGGCCCGTGGCGATGCAGGTGGCGTCGAAGGACGCGGCTTCAGCCTTCAGCCATTCCCAGCGCATTTCCCGAGCCGCCGTCTCCAGGCCGATGTGCTGTGCGTGGGCGTGGCTGCGCACTTCCAGCCGCGCCTCCACCAGATCCAGATCCAGCCTGCGGCAGAGTTCCCGCACGAAGGTGGCATCCTCTTCGGCTTCCGGCCTCAGTCCGTGATCCGCGTGGGCCACCGCAAGCTCCAGACTCAGGCTCTTGCGGATGGACCAGAGGAAGACCAGCAACGCCGTGGAATCCCCGCCGCCCGAACAGGCCACGAGGATGCGCGCATCACGCACCCCGTCGCCGCGGTGGCGGATGGCGTCCAAGGCGCAGGCTTCGAAGCGGTTCATCGGGTCTCCATCTTCAGGCTAGCGGAATTCCCTGAGCGGGCCTGATCCGCAGGGCGGAGAAGATGGCAGAAGGTAGGAACCGAACTTCCCTGTCCTTTGCTTTATCCACGATCCTGGGCCAGACTCATCGCAGCCTGAGCGTTGTTCCGGGAGAGGATATGCGACTGAGCCACCATGCCCTTGCGTTTCTGGTCCTGGTCGGGGCCGCGCTGCCCGCGAAGGCCCAGGCAAAGCCGGAGCCCCCTCCGAAGCCGCCCACCACCGCCATGCCGCGCTTCAACCCGCCCCAGCCGCCGGTGCGCTTCCTGACGACTCAAGAACGGACTCAAGTCCTCAAACGCCTGAAGCCCAACGCCACCAACCTCCTTCCGATGCGGCCCTCGGTGAGCGCCTCAGTGACCAATCTGGCCCAGATGTCCAACGGATTGAGCGCCAATGTGCAGCTCCAATCCGCCGGCGTCGTGTCTGCCCGTCAGGCGGAAACCGGGTCGGCCAGCTTTTATTCCGATGGGCGCGAACGAGTGCACATCCCTTCGGTCGTCATGATGTTCTGGGTCAGGCCGGGGAAGGAATACCTCCTGGACATTCCCCTGGAGTCGAAGCGCCACGCCTACACGCTGCAGATCTGGGCAACGCACGGCTCCTACGAGAAAACCTTCGAGGACACGGATCGGGTCACCGTCGTGCTGTCCGCCACCAACACCTTCGACGGGAAATGCATGGTCATGCTGTTCGGCCG
>CAIPUA010000126.1 GCA_903868115.1 uncultured Holophagaceae bacterium | reverse complement strand
TCCACATCGAACACATCGAGGATCGCTTTGGGGGGCTGCTGGTAGGTGAGAGTCCCTTGGGCCAGCAGAGCTGGGGCAGCCGCAACTAGGGCGGCTCCAGCCACGAGGAGTGTGCGAGTTCGAATCATGGTGTTGCTCCTGTAGGTGGAAATGCGTGGCGTCGAATCTTCAGAAACCCGCCGCCTGGCCATCCTTGCGGCTCTCGCTGGCGCCGAAGTAGACCCTCTGTTTTGGGTCCCAGCGGATGCCCTGGTAGCCGCCATAGCCGCCGAGCATCCAGCTTACGCCGTGGCCCATGTCCAGAAGTTTCTGGATGGTTTCAAGGGGGAAGCCACTCTCGAGCTGGATGGTGCCGGGCAGTTTGCCCGGCTCACCGGTGGGTTCGGGTGACCCATCGTGGGACATGCGGGGCGCATCGCCCGCCTCCTGGGTGTTCATGCCGAAATCGATCAGGTTCATCACGATCTGCACATGACCCATGGGCTGGAACTCGCCGCCCATCACGCCGAAGCTGAGGAAGGGCTCGCCATCCTTGGTCATGAAGGCGGGGATGATCGTGTGGAAGGGGCGCTTGCCGGGGGCGTAGGTGTTGGCCTGACCCTCTTCGAGCGTGAACAACTCGCCGCGATCCTGAAGGCAGAAGCCCAGGTCGCCGGGTGTCATGCCGCTGCCCATGCCCCGGTAGTTGCTCTGGATGAGGCTCACCATGTTGCCCTCCGGGTCAGCAGTCGTGAGGTAGACAGTGTCGCCTTCCTTCAGGGGTGGATGGCCTGCTTCCAGGCGCCGGGCCGCGCGGGTTTCGCTGATGAGCGCCCGGCGCTGGGTGGCGTATGCCTTCGATAGCAGTCCCTTCACGGGCACCTGGGCGAATTCGGGGTCCGCGTAGAACTTGGCCCGGTCCTCGAAGACGAGTTTCTTGGCCTCGGCGAAGAGATGGACGTGGCGCGGGCTGCCGAAGAGGATCTTTGAAAAGTCATAGCCTTCGAGGATGTTCAGCATCTGCAGGGCGGCGATGCCCTGACCATTGGGAGGCAGCTCCCACACCTCGAAGCCGCGGTAGCTGGTGGAGGAGGGTTCCACCCATTCGCTGCGGTGGGAAGCGAGATCCTCATAGCTCAGAAAGCCGCCCTGGCCCTTCATGTAGGCGTCGATCGTGCGGGCGATCGCGCCCTTGTAGAAAACGTCCCGGCCGCCTTTGGCGAGCTGCTCCAGCGTGTTGGCCAACCGGGGATTGCGGAAGATCTCGCCCTTGCGGGGCGCCCGTTTCCCGTCCACCGTGTAGGTTTCCAGGAAGCCAGGGAACCTGCCGAGCGCTGGAACGCTGCGGTCCCAGTAGTAGGCGATGAGTTCGGAGAGGGGAAAGCCCTCCCGGGCATAGCGCACGGTGGGGGCCAGGATTTCCGTCATGGGTAGTTTGCCGAATTTTCCGTGCAGCTCGAACCAGCCGTCCACACAGCCCGGAACTGAGACGGGCAGGGGGCCATGGGCCGGGATGCGCTTCACCCCGAGTTTCCTGAAATGCTCCAGGCTGAGGCTCTTAGGCGAACGGCCGCTGGCATTGAGTCCGTGCAGCTTTTTCGTCTTCGCGTCCCAGACGATGGCGAAGAGATCACCGCCCATGCCCGAGCCCGTGGGCTCCATGAGGCCCAGGGCCGCATTGGCCGCGATGGCCGCGTCCACCGCCGACCCCCCCCGCTTCAGGATGTCCAGGGCAATCTGGGTGGCCAGGGGTTGGCTCGTGCAGGCCATGCCATGCTGCGCGATGACCTCGGAGCGGGTGGCGAAGGCTCGACCGGTAACCCGATCCGCCGCGTTGAGGAGGAGGCTCGACAGGGCGAGGAGAAACAGGAATCGTCGCATGGCAGGCCTCGTGAAGCGATATTTCCATGAGTTTAGCCACATCAAACGGTCAGGCGGCATTCCGCCTGGATATAGGGTCGATCCTTGTCCGCCTATCGCTTGACAACCTACCTCCCCGGGTGCCCTCATTGGGTGGACATCGTGTCCAGATTGGTCTCCCACCAAAGGCGCACCTGTGTTCGCTTTGCTGTTCCTGTCTGATATTTTCGAGGTGTTGCATGCGCATTGAGCACAAGGGCTACTGGCTACTCACAGCGGGGCTTCTCGGGGGCCTCGGCGCGGCACTGGGATGCAAGACTGCGCCTCCGCCCAGGGGCGTCCCTGAAGTCGCCGTCCAGACGGTGCGCCCGGAGCGGGCGGTCCTGACGACGGAAATGCCCGGAAGGATCTCCCCCTTTCTCGTCGCCGAAATCCGCCCCCAGGTGAGCGGTCTCATCCTGAAGCGGCTCTTCCAGGAAGGCTCGGACGTCAAGGCTGGAGGCATCCTGTACCAGATCGACCCGGCCCCTTACCAGGCGGCCCTGGATCAGGCCAACGCCGCCCTGGCTGCGGCCGAGTCAAGCCTTCCCTCGATCCGCTCTCGCGCCGAGCGCATGAAGAACCTGGTGAAGATCCACGCGGTGGGTGAGCAGGATGCCGAAGAAGCGGAAGCCGCCCTCCAAAGGGCCATCGCGAGTGTCGCGGCGACCAAGGCGGCCGTGGACAGTGCCCAAATCAACCTCGCCAATACGCCCATCAAGGCACCCATTTCCGGGCGCACGGGCATGTCCAGCGTGACCGTGGGAGCCCTCGTGGCGGCCTACCAGCCGGTGGCCCTGGCCTCGGTGCAGCAACTGGATCCCATCTACGTGGATGTCACTCAGTCCAGCTCTGATCAACTCCGCTTGAGGCGCAGGCTGGAGGGGGGACACCTCAAGAGCGGCGGCGACAGCGCCCGCAAGGTGAAACTGCTCCTGGAGGACGGGACGCCCTATCCCCTGGAGGGCAGGCTCCAGTTCCGGGATGTCACGGTGGATCCTGCCACGGGCGCGGTCACGCTCCGAATGGTCTTCCCCAACCCGAACCACATTCTGCTACCGGGCATGTTCGTGCGGGCCATCGTGGAAGACGGCGTGGATGATCAGGCCATCCTGGCCATGCAGCAGGGCGTCACCCGCGACCCCAAGGGCAACGCCATTGCGCTGGTCCTGGACAAGTCCGACAAGGTGGAACAGCGGATCCTGACGGTCGATCGGGCCATCGGGGACAAGTGGCTGGTCACCCATGGTCTGGCTGGCGGCGATCGCCTCATCGTGGAAGGACTCCAGAAGATCCGCCCCGGCCTAGCCGTCAAGGCCGTTCCCTTCAGCCCTCAGGCCCAGGGCAGTCAGCCCTCCGCCCCGAAGAAGTAGGGGGGCGCGATGTCTAGATTCTTTCTGGACCGCCCGGTCTTCGCCTGGGTCATCGCCATCGCCATGATGCTGCTGGGTGCCATGGCCATCTACCAGCTCCCCGTGAGCCAGTATCCGCCCATCGCTCCGCCCTCCATCAGCATCACCGCCTCCTATCCCGGTGCTTCCGCCAAGACGGTGGAAGACAGCGTCATCCAGATGATCGAACAGAAGATGACCGGCCTGGACAAGATGCTCTACATGTATTCCACCGCTGATGCAGCCGGCAGTGCCAATGTCACCCTCACCTTCGCGCCGGGCACGGACCCCGATATGGCCTGGTCCAAGGTGCAGAACAAGCTCCAATTGGCCATCCCCTCGCTGCCCACCGTCGTGCAAACGATGGGCGTTTCCGTCAGCAAGTCCACCCGCAACTTCCTGCTCATCGTGGGGCTCACCACCGAAGACGGCAGCATGGACTACGCCGACCTCAACGACTACGCCACCTCCAAGATCGAGTCCGTCCTGGCCCGCGTGAAGGGCGTGGGCGAGGTGCAGGTCTTCGGCGCCGGCTATTCCATGCGCGTGTGGTTCGACCCCGACAAGCTCACCAAGTACGGCATGACGTCGGATGATGTGGCGGCCGCTGTGCGCGCCTACAACGTGGAAGTCTCCGCCGGACAGCTGGGCGGCGCACCCGCGGTGCCTGGGCAGCGACTCAACGCCTCCATCATCGTGCAATCCATGCTGGTGACCCCCCAGGAATTCGCCAATATCCCCTTGCGCACCCAGGTAGATGGATCAGTCGTGCGGGTCAAGGACATCGGCCGCACAGAGCTGGCCAATGAGGCTCCCGACACCAAGTTCTTCTACAACGGCAAGCCCGCAGGCGGCATCGCCATTCGCCAGGAGGCCGGTGCTAACGCCCTGGAAACAGCCGAGGGCGTCAAGGCCAAGATGAAGGAACTCTCCCGGTATTTCCCGGCCGGGATGAAGGTCGTCTATCCCTACGACACCACGCCCTTCGTGAAGGTGGCCATCAACGAGGTGGTCAAGACGCTGCTGGAAGCCATCGTCCTGGTCTTCCTCGTCATGTATCTCTTCATGGGTAATCTGCGGGCGACCCTGATTCCCACCATCGCGGTGCCGGTGGTAATCCTGGGCACCTTCGGCGTATTGGCCGCCTTCGGCTACTCCATCAACATGCTGACGATGTTCGCCATGGTGCTGGCCATCGGACTCCTCGTCGATGACGCCATCGTGGTCGTGGAGAACGTGGAACGCGTCATGAGCGAGGAGGGGCTTTCTCCCTGGGAAGCCACGCGCACCTCCATGGGGGAAATCCAGAGCGCCCTCATCGGCATTGGCCTCACGCTCTCCGCCGTGTTCGGTCCCATGATCTTCTTCCCCGGCTCCACGGGGGTGATCTACCGACAGTTCTCGGTGACGGTCATCGCCTCCATGATGCTCTCCGTGGTGGTGGCCCTGGTGCTCACGCCGGTACTTTGCGCCACGCTGCTCAAGCCGGTGGAGAAGGGTCACGAAGCCGCCGAAACGGGCGTCCGCTTCCTGCGGCCCTTCTTCCTTTGGTTCGATCGCGGGTTCTACCGCGTGCGTGATCTCTACATGCGATACGTAGGCTTCATCCTGGGCAAGAAAGCGCGCTTCGGCGCCATCTTCCTGGCCCTGGTAGCCGCCATGGGAATCCTCTACATGCGCATGCCCACCGGCTACCTGCCCGATGAGGACCAGGGCATGCTCATGACCATGATTCAGCTGCCCGTGGGTTCCACCCTGGAGCAGACCGAAGCGGTGGTTCGCCAGGCCCAGAAGCACTTCCTGGAGGAGCAGACGGAAGCCGTGGAATGCGTCATGGGCGGCGTCGGCATGGGCTTTGCCGGACGGGGTCAGAACCAGGCGATGATGTTCATCAAGCTCCGGGACTGGGAACTGCGCCATCGGCCTGAACTCAAGGCCAAGGCTGTGGCTGGGCGGGCCATGCAGGCTCTATCCAGCATCAAGAGCGCCATGATCTTCACCTTTCCGCCCCCCGCCGTGACTGAGCTTGGAAACGCTACCGGCTTCGACTTCATGCTCCAGGATCGGGGTGATCTGGGCCACGATAAGCTGGCCCAGATCCAGGGCCAGCTGCTCGGCATGGCCGCCCAGGATCCCCGCTTGGCCCGGGTAAGGCCCAACGGCATGTCCGATGTGCCCCAGTACAAAGTGGACATCGATTGGGAGAAGGCCGGCGCGTTGGGCGTGGCGGTCAGTGCCGTCCAGAGCTACGTTTCCGCTTCCTTTGGCAGCCAGTATCTCGGCAACTTCGTGCAGGGGGGGCGCGTGAAGCGCGTGTATGCCCAGGCGGATTCCACCTTCCGCATGGCCCCCGAAGATCTCAACCGCATTCATGTGCGCAACAACAAGGGCGGTCTCGTGCCTCTGTCTGCCATCACCACGGGGCGTTGGATCTACGGCTCTCCGCGCCTGGAGCGCTACAACGGCTTCCCGTCCCTGAACATCCAGGGCGAGCCGGGCCCCGGCTACAGTTCCGGGGACGCCATGAATGCCATGGAAGAAATCGTCCGGAAGCTGCCCCAGGGGACCGCCTCTGAATGGACCGGCCTCTCCTACCAGCAGCGCATGTCCGAATCCCAGGCGGGCCTGCTCTATGCGTTCTCCATCCTGGTGATCTTCCTCGTGCTGGCAGCACTCTACGAGAGCTGGACCGTGCCCATCACGATCCTGCTGGTGCTGCCCCTGGGCGTCATCGGCGGCGTGGTGGCGTCCTCCCTGCGCGGCATGCCCAACGATGTCTACTTCCAGATCGGCCTGCTCACCGTGCTCGGCCTGACCACCAAGAACGCCATCCTCATCGTGCAGTTCGCGAAGGGGCATCGGGAACAGGGGATGGAACTGGTCGAGGCCACCCTCGAGGCGGCGCGGCTCCGGTTGCGGCCCATCCTCATGACCTCGATCGCCTTCGGTTTCGGCGTGCTGCCGCTGGCCATCGCCTCCGGAGCCGGTGCTGGCGCCCAGATGGCCATCGGCACGAGTGTGCTCGGCGGCATGATCACCGCGACCTTCCTGGCCATCTTCTTCATCCCGCTGTTCTATGTGGTCGTCGTCCAGTTCTTTGGAAGTCGGCAGGCGGTTCCGTCGGAAGATACCCATTCCGAAAATACCGAAATTCTGGAAGGGGAATGACATGGTGGCCAAGTCGATCCTTTCCCTTGGATTACTGCTGCTCAGCGCTGGGTGCACCCTGGCGCCGAAGTACACGCGGCCCGTCGCTCCGGTGCCGGAGACCTGGCCGGAGGGGGCTTCGAAGGCCGGCGCGCCCACCGCTTCGGAGACGCGCTGGCAGGATTACTTCACCAATCCCGGCATGCAAGCCGTCATCCAGCTGGCCCTCGGCAACAACCTGGATCTGAGGGTCGGCGCCCTGAATGTCGAAAAGGCGCAGGCCCTGTACCGGATCCAGCGCTCGGAGCTTTTTCCCGATGCGGGCGTGATTGGCAACGGGAACAAGTACCGGCTGCCGGAGAAGATCAATAGCGACGGCAAGGCCACCATCAAGGAGCAGTACAGCGTCAACGTCGGCCTCCTGTCCTGGGAGCTGGACTTCTTCGGCCGCATCCGGAGCCTCAACGCGCGGGCCTTGAACCAGTACCTGGCCACGGAGCAGGCCACGGCGGCCGCACAGATTTCGCTGGTGGCCGCTGTGGCCCAGAGCTACCTCCTGCACGCCGCCGACCGCGAGAACCTTGCACTGGCTCAGGCCACCTTCGAATCCCAGAAGGCCTTCTTTGCTCTGATCAGCAAGAGCCGTGAATTGGGTGTTGCCTCGGATCTGGAACTGCGGCAGGCCCAGAGTCAGATGGATTCGGCCCGGGCCGATGTGGCGCGCTTCCGGGGTGCGGTCGCCCTGGACCAGAACGCCCTGGACCTGCTGGTGGGTACCCGCGTGCCCGAAAACCTGATGCCCAAG
>CAIPUA010000125.1 GCA_903868115.1 uncultured Holophagaceae bacterium | reverse complement strand
GGTTTGTCTTTGAGCTGGGCAAGACCAAGGGACTGAACATCCTGAAGAAAGTGGTGAATGGGAAGCCTGGCTATTGGATTCACGCTACGGGGCCAGACGGCAGCCTTCGCGATTGGGAACTGGAACCCCAGGTGGAGCTGGGCTCCAAGGAGGGCGTCAAGCTGAACACCCGTCCGGATTTTGTGCTGCGTCCCGTGCGCGAAAGCGACCGCCAAGCCTTGGGAGAATGGGCCCTCTACCTGGATGGTTTCGCCTATCACTGGGACAAGACCCAGGATGACTCGCGCAAGCGCATGGCCGTTCTACGCTCGGGAAGGCGGGTCTGGAGCCTGGGGTGGCATGATCTGCATCCTGCTGGGAAAGAGCCGGAAGCAGCCGCGACCCAATACGTGTTGAAGCACCGGCGACCGGAACTCCTCGCGCTGTATGACAAACTTGCCGAACGCGCTGGCTGGGCCAGTTCCAGCACGCTGACGGGGCTGATGATGCAGGGCCCCTTCCAGCTACTGGTGAAGGTAATTCAGGACCCGAAGGCCCTGCTTCCCCAACTCCAGCAAGCCTCCACGTGCGATGCCATCGCCTGGCTGCACGCACCTTCCTTGAAAGCAGCACGGTGGCAGGAGGCCGCCCTCGGCCTGCACCAGGCGGTGCCACGAGCCGTCCGCGAATTCTATGCGCAGCAGCCTGAGAACACCGGCATGGGAGGCTTACTGGCAGGCCTCGGGACCGATGTCCGACCGATCAGCCTCGGGGTCTGCATCCCGGTGGGCGCCTTGAATTCGGTGGAGCGCCTCAAGTGCGAAGTCAGCATCCACCTCGCCTTGGAGGATGCCTCGGCACAGTCCTCGAAGGCCTTTGAATCCGATTGGCGGGGCTTCTGGCAGGCCGCCAATGTCTTGCAGTTCACCCCTCGCTTCACGCTTAGCGTGGCGTCGGATCTGGAAGGCGAGGCTCTCAACAGCCTTCTGGATGACTGGCAGATCAATGGTGCCCCGGAGGGTGGTGCTCCCCAGGAAGACCCCGCGTGGGAGGAAGTGTTCAGCCTCAGCATTCTCGATCGCTCGGTCCTAATCCGATTGAGCGCCACCGGTGTGCCTGCCCCCGAAGTGGGTGTGGATCTGGTGGTCGGGATCGAGACCATCGGTACGGCGGAACTCTGCTGGCTCGACCGGAAAGTGGCGGTGCTGGCGCCTAGCGATGAAGAAGTGGCAACGCCGACCGGCTGGATTCTTGTCCCAGCCTCTACGCCCAGTTGGATCGAACAAATCGTCTCTGCCTTGAATGGATAGGGTGAAGCACATGAACAATCTCAAAGTCGCGATCGGGGATGGTTTCTTGGAGTCCTTCGCCCAGATCCCGAAGGCCAAGCAGAAGAAGGTGATGGAGTTCGTGGCCAAGTTTCGCCACGATCCGAAGGCGTCGGGAATCAACTACGAGACCATCAACGATGCCCGTGACGAGAACTTCCGCTCCGTGCGCATCGACCTGGATTATCGGGGCATCGTGCTGAAGCCCGAAAAAGGTGGCGTCTACATCCTGATGTGGGTGGACAAGCACGACGATGCCTACCAGTGGGCGCGCCGTCACCGATGCGATATCCACCCCACCACGGGCGCGCTTCAGTTGATGGAGGTCACGAAGGCCGTACCGGAGTTGGCCATTCCGATCGTTGAAGCAGCGGTACTACCTTCCGCCAAGCCTCTCTTTGAGTTGCCTGAAGATGTGTTCCTGCGTTTGGGCGTGCCCGAGATGCGCATGGATTGGGTGAAGGCGCTCACCCGCATCGAGGCCCTGGAAATGGGGCAGTCGATGCTACCCGTGGAGGCCTTCGAAGCACTCTATCTGTTGGGTACTGGAATCCCGCTCGCAGATCTTCTGAAGGAATATGGGCCGG
>CAIPUA010000124.1 GCA_903868115.1 uncultured Holophagaceae bacterium | reverse complement strand
GGAGGCCGACGTCGTCATCGAGCGCACCTACAAGGGCAACCGCGTCCAGTGCACGCCCATGGAGCCCCACGTGGTCTACGCCAAGATCGACGGCGGCAGGCTCGTGCTCCACGCCTCCACCCAGGTGCCCTGGCACGTCAGGCGCATCGTCGCCACCACCATCGGCATCCCGGAAAACAAGGTCCGCGTCATCAAGGAACGCGTGGGCGGAGGGTTCGGCGCCAAGCAGGACATCGTCGTGGAGGACGTCGCCGGCTGGCTCGCCTGGAAGACCGGCAGGGACGTGTTCTTCCGCTACAACCGCCACCAGGAGTTCGCCGCCAGCCGCACCCGCCACCTCATGGAGGTCACCGTCAAGCTGGGCGCCAAGAAGGACGGCAGGCTCACCGCCATCCTGATGAAGCTGGACGCGGACACCGGCCCCTACGGCCAGCACTGCCTCACGGTGCCCATGAACGCCATCTCCAAGAGCCTCCCGCTCCTCTTGTGCGAGAATGCCCGTTTCGAGGTCAAGAGCTACTACACCAACCTCGCCCCCGCCGGGGCCTACCAGGGTTACGGCGCCCCCAAGGGGTCCTTCGCCCTGCAGACCTGCCTGGCGGAACTCGCCGCTGAGCTGGGCATGGACCAGCTGGCCCTCATCGAAAAGAACCGCGTCCGTTCGGGCAGCTACATCGAGATCCTCAAATCCCTGGGCGAGGGCCGCCTGGGAGTCGCGGTCACCCTGGGCGAATGCGGCCTGGGTGAGATGATAGACCGGGGAAAGAAGGACTTTTCCTGGGACGCCACCCGCTCTCCCGCCTCCCGCAGCGAGGGGGACTGGAAGATAGGTCGCGGCGCGGTCATCATCCAGCAGGGTTCCGGGCTCCCGGGTCTGGACGCTGCCAACGCCGAACTGCGGCTCCTGCAGGACGGGACCCTCCTCATGCTCTCAGGCGGTGCCGACCTGGGCACGGGGCTGGACACCCTCACCGCCAAGGCCGCCGCCGAGATCCTTTGCCTGGACATGGAGGACGTTCAGGTGGTCTCAGGCGACACCGACACCACGCCCTTCGACAAGGGCGCCTACGCGTCCTCGGGCACCTTCTTCTCCGGCAACGCCGCTGTCCGCGCGGCAGAAGACCTCAAAGCCAAAGTGCTTGCCGCGGCTGCCGCTGTCTTGGGCGAGCCCGTGAGCGACCTCAGGCTGGTCCATAAGGGCCTGGTAAAGGGAAAGAAGGGCGAGGTGACCCTCAGGAAGCTGGCGCACATTTCCGTGCAGGGCGAGGGTCACGGCGACCTCGTCGGCCTGGGCAGTTTCAAGACCGACCACGCCGCCTTCCCCTACGGTGCCCACTTCGTCGAGGCCGCCGTCAACGCGCGCACCGGCGACGTCAGGCTCCGCCGCTACCGCGCCTACCAGGACTGCGGCACCCCCATCAACCCCGCCCTCGCCCTGGGCCAGATCTACGGCGGCGTCATGAAGGCCGTGGGCCACTCCCTCTACGAGGAACTCCTGTTCGACGGCGAGGGCCGCCCCCTGAACACCAACTTCCTGGACTACAAGATCCCCTCCATCAGGGAAGTGCCGGAAGACTTCCACGTGGAGCTGGTCCCCGTGGAGGACGAGGTGGGACCCTTCGGCGGCAAGTCCGTCTCGGAGATAGCCCTCAACGGCGCAGCCCCCGCCATCGCCATCGCCATCCACGACGCCACCGGCGCCTGGGTCCGCGAATGGCCCTTCACCCCCGAACGCATCCTCAGGGCCATGAGGAAACTTGACTGAACGCGCAACATGCAATTGAATGGATAGACCACAGGAGGATTTTATGAGCATCGACAAGGCAAAGGCACTCATCGCCGGCATCGGCAAGAAGAAACTCGACATGTACCACAAGGACTTCCTGCTCACCTGGGAAAAAACCCTGGAAGAGCTGGAAGCCACCTTCGACACGGCCAAGGCCATCAAGCTCCTGCGCGACGCCAACGTCTCCGCAAGGCTCTGGGACTCGGGCATCGCCGTCTCCAACTTCCGCGACAATTCCACCCGCACCCGCTTCTCCTTCGCCTCAGCCTGCGACTTGCTCGGCCTGTACGTGCAGGACCTGGACGAGGGCAAGAGCCAGATCGCCCACGGCGAGACGGTGCGCGAGACCGCCAACAT
>CAIPUA010000123.1 GCA_903868115.1 uncultured Holophagaceae bacterium | reverse complement strand
TGGGCATCCTGGTCCAGTACCAGCACGCCTTCCTGCATGCCTGCCAGGATGTCGCCCAGGAGATCCCGCTCGGCCTTGAGCTGGGCAAGGGCCATCGAAAGGCTCCCGGCGAGGAGATCGAGGCTCTTGCCCAAGGTGGCGATTTCATCGTGACCCGGCGTCCGCGTGCGTTCCCCGAGTTCGCCCTCGACCATGCGCCCCGCGGTTTGCGCGAGGTGGCGGAGAGTCTGGGAGATGCGGCGGGTGGCCAGGGTCGAAACAAGGCCCGCGATAATCAAGGCCACCAGCGAAGCACTCAGCAGGACCATCCGGAACTGGGTCACAGACTGGTCCACCTGAGCCAAGGGCAGGGCGGCCCGAACCACGCCGGCGTTCTGTCGAGCTTTCTGGAAAGGTATTGCAACATACATCATGCGCTGCTCGACCGTGCTGCTGTAGCGCACGCTGGCTCCACGACCCAGGGTCAGTGCCTCCTGAACCTCCGGTCGCTCCCGGTGATTCTCGGCCTTATTCAGGCCACCCTGATCCAGACTTGAGTCACCGAGGACTGCACCATCCAGAGCGATGATCGTGAGCCGAGCCTGAGCGCGAGTGCCCAGATCCTTCGCGAGCGCCTGCCAGGTTTGGCTGGCGTGAGCCTCGGACATTCCCGCGAGCCGGGTGGCCTCGCGTTCAGCGAGTTGGGTGCGCACCATCAAGTCCGTACGGGTTCGCGCCGTCAGGGTCTTGTCGAGGGACGAGGTCAGTACGAGATCGGAAACCAGGAGCGCCCCGGCGATCAGGCCGATGGAAATCAGGAACAGCTTGCCTCGAATCCCGGGTCTCATGAGTGGACCTCATCGGGGCTCGCGGCGAAACGATAGCCGACGCCACGGACCGTTTCGAGGTAGGCCTCGGCCGCACCAAGTTTCTCGCGGAGCCGCTTCACATGAGTATCCACGGTGCGGGTCTCCGTGTCGGCCTGGAGCCCCCAGACGTCCTCGAGCAGGGAAGCCCGCGTCTGAACCCGGTTGCGGCGCTCGTAGAGCAGGCCCAGCAGCCGGAACTCGATGGCGGTGAGCTGAATTTCCTGGTCATCCACCCAAGCCCGATGGGCCGCAGGGTCGATCCGGAGGCGTCCGAACGTGACGACATCCTTGGGCTGGGGTGACTTGGCGCTCTGCACTCTGCGGAGAATCGCCTGGACCCGCAGCAGCAGCTCGCGGACGCTGAAGGGCTTCACCACATAGTCCTCGGCTCCCAGTTCGAAGCCCAGCACCCGGTCAATTTCCTCACCCTTCGCCGTGAGCATGAGGACGGGGATGGCCCCCGTGGAAGGATCGGCCTTCAGCGCCTTGCAGACCTCCGTGCCCGGCAGATCCGGCAGCATGAGATCGAGCAGTACCAGGTCGGGCTTGTAGGCTCTCACCGCGCGCAGGCCTTCGGCGCCGTCGAGGGCCTGCAGCACCTCATGCCCCTCCTTGCGGAGGTTGTACGCGAGCACCTGCTGCAAGTCCCGCTCGTCTTCGATGACCAGGATGCGTGACATCTCGTTCCCCCGTCTCTCATTATCCTTTCAACTCGGAGACAGATGCGAAACGATTCAGTGACGAAAAGAAGGCTGAGCGAACGCAGGTGGCTTTCCACGTTTTTTAGATCACGGCGTCTTTTCGCCGTGATCTAAAACCTCACCGTGATGTGATCGCCAACCTCCATGTGCACGGTGTCGATGAAGCGCACGCGCCGCGGACTGTAGTTCAGGATGAGACTGCTGGTGCGCACGCCATCTCCGAAGAAGCGCACGCCCTTGAGTAGATTTCCGTTCGTGACACCTGCGGCGGCGAAGATGATGTGCTCACCGGGGGCCAGATCGTCGGTCTTGTAGATGCGTTCAAAATCGACACCCATGCTCTCGGCCTTTTCTCGGCTGGCGGTATTGATATCCACCTTCAGACGGCCCTGGATTTCGCCGTTGAGGCATTTGAGGGCTGCTGCGGAAAGCACGCCCTCCGGCGCGCCACCGATGCCCATGACGGCATGGATGCCCGTGCCGCTGACGGCGGCGCTGATGGCGGCGCTCAGGTCACCATCGCCGATGAGCTGGATGCGGGCGCCCGATTTGCGGATTTCAGCGATCAGCTTGTCGTGCCGGGGGCGTTCCAGCACCACCACCGTGATGTCCTGGACCTTGCGGTGAAGAGCCTTCGCGATGGCGTTGAGGTTGTCGCCCACCTCGGCATCCAGGTGCACTTTCCCCTTCGCGGCAGCACCCACGACCAGTTTTTCCATGTAGAGATCCGGGGCATGGAGGAGGCCGCCCTGCTCGGAGGCGGCCAGCACGGCGATGGCATTGGCCGAACCCGTGGCGCAAAGATTGGTGCCTTCGAGTGGATCCACGGCGATATCGATGGCGGGAAAGCTCATGCCCATGCCCAGCTTCTCGCCGACATAGAGCATGGGGGCCTCGTCCCGCTCGCCTTCGCCGATGACGATGGTGCCGTTCATCTGGATCGTCTGCATGGCGACGCGCATGGCTTCGACGGCCAAGTAGTCACTGTACTTGCGATCGCCATGGCCGATGCTCCGAGCGCAGGCGATGGCAGCCTGCTCGACCACTTTCAAGAATTCGCCGGTGAGCGTCTGTTCCATGGCTTCCTCCAAAGCGTGATGAATTTTCAATTCGGACGAGTGACGGCCTGTTGGATCCATGCGAGGAAGGGGGCGGAGCCTGCCTCCGCGGGGAACATGAGAATTTCAGGAACCTCGTAGGTATGCAGTTCGGAGATCACCTGGGTGACGGCTTCGAATTGGCCCCGAGTGGTTTTGATGATGAGCATCACTTCTTCGTCGAGATGGGTGCCGCCCCGGTAGTAGTAGTAGCTCTTCAGGCCGGGGAGGATGTTTACGCAGGCCGCGAAGCCCTGATCCACCAGAGCGGCGGCGATGGTGAGTGCCGTCTCCTCGCTGCCGCAGGTGGTGAAGATCGCGCATGCATCGGAATTTGACAAAGCCGCTCCCATCACGCATCGGGCACGCCACGATTCTGCCACGGCCCTCGCCTATTCCCCAAGGTCTCGTTTGGCTGCGTGGAATTCGCCCCTTCTTCAAGCTCCTCTGGAACGCAGAAGGGGTAAGATGACGGTCTGTGTCGCGGACACGGGTGCGGCCCTCGAGTCGGAGGGAACGCTTCCTCGATTGGAATCTTCTCAAAGGAGCATGGCATGGCAACCATAGGTGCCTACCCGGGCAAGGACGGCTTCAAGCAGATCGCTTCCCAGATCCGCACGGCGGTGGAGACGGCCTTCTACGGCAACAATGTCCGGCCTGTGACAACCGTGGCCGAGGCCTATCGGCTGGCAGAAAAGGCCCCCGGCACCGTCGTCCTGGACGGCATGCCCGTCTACAAGCCCGAGGTGCAGGGACTCCCTGAAGATGCCAAGGCCTTGTTGATGAACGATGGCGCCGTAGCCGGTCGCGCGGCTGCGGCCCGCCAGATCCTGGGCTGGCCGGGTGTCGACAAGGGCGCCCTGTACAACAAGGTCGTGGAAGCCATCTACCAGACCCGCGCGCGCCGGATGATCACCGCGCAGACCGTGGTGGGGTTGGACGAGGACTTCATGGTGAAGGCCCGCCTCGTGATCCCTGAAGAGCACGCGA
Source organism: uncultured Holophagaceae bacterium (assembly GCA_903868115.1). Classification (GTDB taxonomy): domain Bacteria; phylum Acidobacteriota; class Holophagae; order Holophagales; family Holophagaceae; genus JAYREN01. The sequence continues at coordinate 2,259 of CAIPUA010000123.1, read as the reverse complement.
ATGTCCTCTACAGCTGGATGCTCAACTTCCAGTGGATCAACGATGTCTATGCGGCCCGCTACGCCGAATCCAAGCCCTATCCCGAAGGCGACATCATCGTTTTCTCCGACCCGGACTGGTCCCACCCCGACCACCCCATGGGTCTCAGTTTCTTCGACAGCGAACACAACACGCTGGCCCTTCTGGGCATGCGCTACTTCGGTGAGCACAAGAAGGGCACGCTGACCCTGGCCTGGCATCTCGCCGTTCGGCACGGCTACGCCTCCTGCCACGGCGGCCTGAAGCGCTACACCCTGCCTGGCAGGAAGAGCTATGTGGCGGCGGTCTTCGGCCTGTCCGGTTCCGGCAAGAGCACCATCACCCATGCCCGTCACGGCGACAAGTACGACATCACCGTGGTCCATGACGACGCCTTCATCATCAATGTGAAGGAAAAGTATTCCATCGCCCTGGAGCCCGCGTACTTCGACAAGACGCAGGACTATCCCATGGATTGCGAGGACAACAAGTTCATCCTCACCCTCCAGAACAACGGCGCCACCCGCTATCCCGATGGCACGCTGCATGTCGTCAGCGAGGATCTGCGCAACGGCAACGGTCGCGCCGTAAAGTCGAAGCTCTGGTCCCCCAATCGTGTAGATCGCATCGACGAGCCCATCGACGCCATCTTCTGGCTGATGAAGGACGAAACGCTGCCTCCCGCGCTGAAACTCGAAGGCCCCAGTCTGGGTTCCGTCTTCGGGGCCACGCTGGCGACCAAGCGAACCTCCGCCGAGCGCCTGGCGCCCGGCATCGATCCCAATGCGCTGGTGGTCGAGCCCTACGCCAACCCCTTCCGCACCTACCAGCTCGCCTTGGACTTCGACCGCTTCAAGTCGCTCATTGCCGATGGCGTGGCCTGCTATGTGCTGAACACCGGCTCCTTCATGGGCAAGAAGGTGCAGCCCGCCGATACCCTCGGCATCCTCGAGGCCATCGTGGAAGGCAAGGCGGACTTCAAGGCCTGGAAGCCGTTCGAGGATCTGAAGATCCTGGACTGGCCCGGTTTCCCCGCCGATCTCGGCGATGCCGCCTACCGCTCCGAATTCAAGAAGCGCATGGCGGACCGCCTTGACTTCGTGCAGAGCCGGGAAACGGAACTGGGCGGTGCCGACAAACTTCCCGCCGACGCCCTGAAGGCCCTGGAGGATGTGCTCGCCAAGCTGGCCTGAAAAATATTTCCTGATTCTAGGCCTACCCCAGCCTGAAACACTTCGGCTGGGGAGGGGCTGGGATCAGGTGGGGCTACCGTTCCTTTAGCGCCGCGATGACTGCTTCCAGGGTCTGGTCGGCCACGGTCGCATCCACTTGGCAGGTACCAACTTGTTGGTGCCCACCGCCGCCGTGTTTGAGCATCAGGGATCCGATGTCGGCCTTGCAGGTGCGTTCCAGGATGCTGTGGCCCACGGTGAGGACCATGTTCTTCTTTTCCCGACCCCAGATCACCCGCACCGAGACATTGGTGGCGGGGAAGAGGGCGTATTCGATGAAGCGGTTCCCGCTGAGGTTCTCGGGAACCTCGCGCAGATCGATGATCAGGACGTTTCCATCCACCCGGCTGTGGGCCAGGATCATGGCCTGGTAGCCCTCCTCCTGCTGGAAATAGCGGTCCACGCGTGCCTGCACATCGGGCAGGGCCAGGATCTCCTCGATGGACTTGGTGCGGCAGTAGCCGATCATGTCTTTCATCAGGGCATGATTGCTGATGCGGTAGTCCTTGTAGCGCCCCAGTCCCGTGCGGGCGTCCATGATGAATGAGAGCAAGATCCAGCCTGTCGGGTGCTTGATCTCCTCCTCGGTCAAGCTGCCGCTGTCGCTTCGATCCACGGCTTCCATGAGCCCGTTCTCCTCGAACTGGCCCAGCTTGGCGGCGCCCCCGTAGTAGTCGTAGATGACGCGAGCACAGCTCATGGCGCGGTAGGAGGCCCCCTCGACCTGCGTCCGCTCAGCCTGGGCGACGCGCTCTTCCTCACTGCTGTGATGGTCGAACCACATCCCACATCCCGGCACGAGGGGAACATTGGCCAGGATGTCCTGATCCGTCACGGGCACCTTGCCGTCCTGGATGTCCTTGGGATGGGCGAAGAGATATTCATCCACGATGCCCAACTCTTCGAGCAGTGCAGCACAGACAAGGCCATCGAAGTCGGATCGGGTGATCAATCGCATGGCAGGCTCCTGGGTTTGAAGCATTCTAGCCCGGTTCCGGCTCCAGCCGCC
>CAIPUA010000122.1 GCA_903868115.1 uncultured Holophagaceae bacterium | reverse complement strand
TCAAGAACTTCTACGCCGGCACCAACCTCCCAACCCTGTTTCGGCAGATCGAAACCGAAAAATACAAAGCCCACGCTGGGCTGCTCTCATTCGGAGTCGGTGGTACTTTCCAGTTCACCGCCGACTATCGCAGGGCCCAGCGTGAAGCCAGCGGTGAAAGTACGCGGGCAGGCGCAGAGATTCGAATCATTCCGGAAAAGTTGAAGCTCAAGACGGGTCTGGCCTATCACCGCATCACGGCCTCTGACATCCCTCTCGTAGGAGGAATTGTGCCGTTCTACAGCCTTGCCCACCACGAGGCACGCCTCTGGCTGCTGCACGACGGGGGAAGGTATTACCTCAGCCTCGACGCGGTGGGCTATGCCTTTGATGATCGAAACAATCCCATCCTGAACGGCGAGCCCAGGTCGTATCTCGGGGTGGCGTCATTGGGCTTCAGGCCCACCGGGGGGCTGACCCTTTCGGGGGATGTGAGCTACGGGATGAATCCGCTCTACAAGAAAGAGGTCCGAGGTCTCCTGAAGATCGACTTCCGCTTTGGCTTCGGAAGCGCGGGGGGTGGCAAATGAAGGCCTGGAACGCGAAACCTTATCTGGCTTTGGCCCTTACGCTCTGCCTCGGTGGGCTGACCGCCTGTTCACTGCTGTCTCCCGATGCCAGCTTCGCCCCGAGCCACCCGGAGAAACTCGGTCCGGGTCGGCCGATGTGCACCATGTGCCATGCGACCGAGATACTCCCGGGCGCCCGCAAACCCTATTCGACCTTTGACCACACCCCATCCTTCCTCAAGGACCACGGCCTCGCGGCCGGACGGGACGCCAACACCTGCGCCGCCTGCCATGGCCAATCTTTCTGCTCGGACTGCCACGGTGGCAAGACGATGATTTCCCCGGCCGTGCTGCTGGGAAACCGCCCTGACCGCGATACCCCTCATCGGGCGGGGTATCTGTCCACTCACCAAATCGACGGGAAAGTGGATCCGGTCCGCTGCTATACCTGCCACGGGCGGGCCAATAACCAACGCTGCGCTGCCTGCCACCGGTAGACCTGGCTTCTGCCTCGGATTTGGAAGTAATTGGACTCTGAAGGATGGACACCATGACTGGACCGAGGGAAGTTCGTCACTCGCGCCTCTTCGCCATCGTGCTCTGTCTGGTGGGCCTCCTGGCCTGCTCGACCAGTCGCGACCGCGGTGGTTCCCTGAACCTCGTCAACGCTCAGGGTTCCCACCCGATCGGCTTCCTCGCCACCCACCCCGGCGTGGCTCTGACAGCGATTGACCAGTGCAAGTCCTGTCACGGTCAAGATCTGGCGGGCGGCATCTCGAAGGCCTCCTGTTTCACAACTGCCTGCCACCATGATTCCCTGCCCGGCTGGGCACTTCCTGGCACCCACGGCCTGCGGGCGAAGCGAGCGCCCGACACCACCGGCGGTGGCTTTGCCTCCTGCCAGATCTGCCACGGGAGGGATTTTCTGGGGGGTGGCTCTGCGACGGCGTGCGGAACCTGCCACGCCACGGCCGCGCCCCACCCTTCGAAACCTTGGAATACCGCGGTATCCAACCACGCAACCACGAATCCGGCGAATGCCCCAGTTTGCGTGCAGTGCCATTTCCCGGGCTCCCCCCTCAACCCATCGGGCCATCCTGCGAGCCCCGCTCCCACGGGCACCGCCCCCGGTTGCTTCAACAACACGATGTGCCACGGAAACGCCCAGGCGCCCCATGCGCTGGGTGCGATATGGACTCTGGCTACCAGCAGTGCCTTTCACGGCCTGGAGGCCAAGAAGGATCTGGCCGCCTGCCAAGCCTGCCACGGCACTCCAGGGACATCCAAATTCGACGGTGGTTCCGCCAAGACGAAATGCACCACTTGCCACACGGCCGCGAAGGCCCACCCGACTATTTGGAACAAGGCGTCCCAGGTCGTGTTTCCGGGATTCGTGCCCTCCCATCGCAACGCCGGGAAAATGGATACGAACTGCAATATCTGCCATGACTACACCAAGGGCCGCGTGCCACCCGAGCCTGCCGCGCCCAGTTGCTTCTCCGCGACCAACAACGGCGTGGCCTGCCACATCAATGGCCCTGGTCAGCCCAACCATGCGATCCCCTTCACAACCGCCCTCCACACCGGAGCCGTTCAAGGTAGTTTCGACACGAACTGCTCGATCTGCCATGCCGTCACCGGCACCTCGCCGAGTCGGGCCCCGCTCTGCACAACCTGTCACCAGGCCGGGTCGCCACTGGCCCAGGCGAACTGTTCGTCCTGTCACTCGAAGCCCCCCACGGGTTCGGTATTCCCGAACATCGTCGGAGTGCATGCAAAGCACGATGCCCTGGCCAATGTCACCGGCGCTTGCGCCGCCTGCCACGAAGGCTCCGACTCCGGCAGCCAGACCCACTACGATCACGCCAATGCTCGCACGGGTCGCGACGCCTTGCGGGTGGCCCCCGGCGAGGTCAAGCTCGGCATTGTTTACAACGCCTCGTCGACCCGGAGCGCGGCCTTCAGTCCCAGCACCCAGACCTGCACAAATGTGAGCTGCCACGGGGGTATCGCCACGCCAAGCTGGCAGGCCGCCAACAGCATCCTCTCGAACCAGGAATCCGGATGCCGTGCCTGCCATACCCTTGGAACAGCCCAGGGTGCGCCGGATGCCAACAGTCCCTATTCGGGTCTGCATAGCCTGCATCTCAATTCTACGGCCGGTCTCCAGTGCGTGGAATGCCACGCGATGGCCAACGGAAGCACCGGCGCCCTCAATCACTTCAAGTTCCTCAACACGCCCCAGATGGAAGGTGTCGCCGGCCAGACTGTGGCCTTCAGCACCACCACACCGACGACCGCCACCTACAACCTCACCACCCAGTCCTGCGGCAGTGGTGGTGCCTTCAGTTGCCACGGCCACCCCCATGCCGCCACCTACACCTGGAAGGGCGGCGGTGCCAGCCATACCATTCCCTATGCCGACACAGCCCACACCAGTGTGAACAATCTGACGGCCTTCAACGCCAACTGCGCCAACTGCCACGATGTGGTGGCGTCCAAGGCCGGGCCCTCCTGCACCACCTGCCACCAGGCCGGATCGCCCCTCACTCAGGCGAACTGCACCTCCTGCCATTCCAAACCCCCCATGGGATCGGCCTTCCCCAATGTGGCGGGCAAGCACGCCATCCATGAATCCCTGACCGGCGTGACGGGCCAGTGCGCAATCTGCCACAGCGGCGCGGAACCTGGCAACGCCAACCTGACTCACTACAACCATGCCAATGCGAGGCCGAACAAGGATGCCCTCCGCGTGGCTCCCGGAGAGGTTGCCTTCCTCGGCACCCTGTACAACGCAAAGGGCGGCACGGCGGCCTTCAACGCGACGGCCTACACCTGCTCGAACACCAGCTGCCACGGCGGTTTCATCTCGCCGGATTGGCGGACCGGCACCCTCGCCATCAACACGGATGCCGGCTGCCGGGCCTGCCACTCTGTCGGTCCCGATCCCGCCACCCCGGCCCTGCCGCAGAACAACAGCGCCTACTCGGGTCTGCATGTGGCGCACCTGACCTCGCCCATCAGCGCCCTGTGCACGGATTGCCACAATATGACCGTGGCCACCCTTGGGGCCCAGAACCACTTCAAGAGCCTTGGCACCTCGGCCATGGAAGGCCCCGCCAAGGACACCATCGTCCTGCCCACTCCGGGTACCTACGATGCGGCCAACAAGACCTGCACTGTGGCCTGCCATGATGCCAGCAACAACCTGACCAATCATGTGAACTTCGGCTGGGCCGGGGGCGCGAACCACGCAACGCCGTCTTACGCCAATCACGGCAGCTTGGTCCAGACCCAGACCGCCTTCGACGCCAACTGCAAGGCCTGCCATGCGGTATCAGGCACCTCTCCCATGTCGTTGGCGCCGCTCTGCACCACCTGCCACACCGCTGGTTCGCCGCTTACTGCCCTGAATTGCACTTCCTGCCACGGGAAACCACCGGTAGGCACGACCTTCCCCAACATCGCTGGCAGGCACACGGCCCATAACACCCTGCCGGAACTCGTCGGCTCCTGCGTGGACTGCCACAGTGGTGCCGAGCCCGGCAATGCCAACCTCCTTCACTACAACCACGCCAACAACCGACCCGGCCGCAACACGCTTCGCGTGCCGCCTGGCGAGGTGGCCTTCCCTGGCACCCAGTACAACGCCAAACCCACCGGGGCAATCGCCACCTTCAACGGGACGGCCCAGACCTGCTCCAATGTGAGCTGTCACGGCGGGCAAACAACTCCGCCTTGGGGAGCCGGCACCATCGATGTGAACACCGCATGCACCACCTGCCACACCCCAGGCAACAGCCAGTACAACAGCCAGAACAGCGGCGAACATGGTAAACACGCAGGCGAAGGCGTCACCTGTACCCAGTGCCACAACACCACGACCCTTGCGACCAAGCACTTCGTGGGGCTGAAAACCTCGGCCATGGATACCACGGCCGCGCGGCAGTCCGTTGGCGGAGGTGCCACCAAGGTCAGCACCTACACAGCGCCCAGCTGTACTCCCACGACGACCACAGGGTGCCACGGGACTGAGAAGTGGCAGTAGTCACGGGCGTCTAAAAATTCAGAGGCCGACCCGCAAAGAGAAAGGCCCAGAGGGTTTAAGCTCTGGGCCTTTTGTCTGTTGGAGGGTTGATTCAGGGTACGAATTCCACCAGCTTCAGGGCGTATTTGGAGTGCTGGTAGGCGTGGGTGTCCGGGAACTTGGCGAACATCCAACCCTTGAAGGTCTCCTTGCCCCCATCGATGATCTTCACCTGAGCCGCCGGGTTCTCCAGTTTGTCAGACTTGGAGGTGATCACGCCCCCGCCCATGGTGAAGTCAGGCACCAGATTCTCGATGCGCAGCGTCAGACCCGTACCCGGAATGAGGAAGTCCGAACCGACCGGCACCACATGGGTCGTCTCCTTCTTGGAACCGACTTCGGTCACGACGATCCGTGCAGCTTTCCACTTGCCCTTGAGGGTGTCGGGGAGCGTTACGGTGGATTCCTTTTTGGCCGACATCCCCTTGCCGGGCATGTCCCCATGAATGGCGTCGGCAGGTGCCGCAGCAGGCTTGGGCGCCTGGGGTTCCTGCTTCTTGCATCCCCCCAGGGGTAAAAGAAGGGCCATCACGCCCAACAATGACTTCGACAGGATCTTCACGGACACTCCAAAAAATCAGGGCCGATCATCGGCCGGAAGGGCTGACCTTCAATGTAGAAGACCAGTTTCCCAGAATTCGGAGCCTTTGGCGCAGGTGAAACCAGATTCTCTCCAATTTCAGGGCCGCCTTGGCCCCGATTCCACCAGCAGATACCCGCGCTCGTGTTCGTTCCACATTCTGGCAGTGAGGCCATTGGGAAGGTCAAAGCGGCCTGTGCGCCGATTTTTAAATTCCTTCAAGGGCTCCTTGAATACGAACAGCCCACTGCCACAGTCCATCTGGTAGTACGCGACGGGGCGGGATTTGAGGGCACAGGCTCGGCCGCCCACAACCTGAGAAGCCTTGAATTCCGTGGGCAGAGGCGCCTGATACCCCAGTTTCTGGAAACACCAGTTCCCGCAGGTGGCCTGACCATCCGGCGGCACCCCCTTGAAATCCATGTGAGTCACGCTCAGGTGATTGAGGGCAGCCTCCTTGGCGATATCGAGTCCCAGATCTTTGCTTTGCATCAAATACAGCCCAAGACCCACGGCACCCAGCAAAAAACTCGCTGCCAAAGCGAAGCGACGCACCAGCCGGTGGGGCCGATCCACGCGTCGGGCCTCCTTTAACAGGCGCTCTCGCAGGACAGCAGGGGCCGGGGCAGGAGACAGGATGTTGGCGATTTCTTCGTCCATGGGGATCAGGGGTTCCTTCATGGCGCACCTTCCTGCGGTCGACCCGCCAAGGCCATTACCTGAACCCGCAGGGCCGCCTTGGCACGGTGGATGCGGCTCATGACCGTGCCGAGGGGCAAGGCCAATGCGTGAGCAATCTCTTCATAGCTGAGTTCCTGCTGGAACCGCAAAAGCAGGATGTGGCGAGAGGCTTCGGGCACTCGCTCGAGCGCCAAGGGCAAGGCCAGAAGGGCCTCTGGATCCAGACCGTCCTCGCAGGGCTCCGCAGGCAGGTCATCGAGGGCGTCGGGCTCCCAGTTCAATTCCCGACCACGAACCCGAAATTCGGAGGCAATCTCATTGCGCAGAATCCCGATCAACCAGGCGCGGGCAGCTCCGCGTTCACGCAGCTGCCCGCGCTTCTCGAATGCCTTGAGGAAGGCGCGGTGGGTCAGTTCCTGGGCAAGATCCGCGTCCCGCAACCAAGCCCTGGCCAGCCCGTACAGGGCATCCAAGTGTTCTTCAACCAAGCATTCCGCGCTTACTGGCAAACAAACTCCTAGGACTTCTTTTCGGCTGGCTTCGCGCAAGCCTTCTTATCATTGCAGGCTTCCTTGCCCTTGCAGGCTGCTTTGCAGGCCTTGGTGTCTTTGCATTTGTCGCAGGCCTTGCTGTCATTGCAGCAAGCGGCGGACTTTCCCCCCTTGGGAGCGTCCTGGGCCGTGAGCCCCAACGCGAAAGCGGGAAGAAGGAGGGTGAGGAACAGTTTGTTCATGGAAGCTCCAATGGGCCGTCATGGCCGACAGAGAGTAGACGAACCAGCCCGACTTTTATTCCATCGCGAAAGACGATCCGCCGGGGGTTCGCGGTTCGCTTTTTGGCTAGGGTTGCCCATAATCAGGCAAGTTCCAAAAACAACAAATGCCATTTCTTGTCCCAGCCCGCGCGGTTCCGCTGAACGGTAAAACCTTTGTTGGGCGCCCTTGTCTTCGAGGAAATGATGGATACGGGGATTCAAGCGAGCGTGCACGCCCCATCCCGAACCCCCCTGATGGCGGCCACTCTTTTTGTGCTGGTCACCGGGGCGCTGCTGGCCGGCTGGCGGGTGGCGCAGACCGACCGCGAGATGCGCGCCGAGTTGCAGGCAGCCACCCGCATGGTGGCGCAGGCCTTGAATATCGAGAACCTCAAGACCCTCACCGGCACGGCGGCCGACCTGGGGAATCCCACCTACTTGAGAATCAAGGACCAACTCACCACGGTCCGTGCGACCCACCCGCAATGCCGCTTCGTCAATCTTCTGGGCCGCAAGGCCGATGGTTCGATCTTCTTTTTTGTCGATAGTGAAGCGGCCGATTCAAAGGACTGCTCCCCTCCAGGGCAGCTCTATGCGGAGGTGCCCGAAGGGATCCACCTTGCCTTTGCCCGGCGCACCGCGACCACGGTGGGGCCAGCAACTGATCGCTGGGGCACCTGGGTCACGGGGCTGGAACCGATCCTCGATGCCCAGACAACCTTCGAGGGGCTCACCACCCCGGCTGACGCCCAGGCACTGGTGCGGAAGGCCGTGGCGTACAAGGGTGGCGGCCCGATGATCGCCGTGCTGACCATGGATATCGATGCCCGCACCTGGAACCGGAGTCTGGCGCGCGCCGCGCTGCCCGTTGGGTTGTGCACCCTGGCCTTGATCGGGATTTTGTGGCTCGGAGTGGCGCTGCGGACCCGGCGCGCTCGGTGCGTCGGGGTGCCCTCGCGCTGGATGCAGTTGCTCGAACCGGGTGGGGTGGTCGCGGTCGGGTTGAGCCTGACGCTTTTTTGGGCGTGGTCAGCCCACACCGCCGAATCGCGCGACCGCACCCAGGCCTTCGCGCAACTGGCGGCCAGCCAGACCGAGCCCGTGGCCGAACACCTGCGCAACCTCCGCGATACCGAACTGGAGGGCTTGGCGGCCTTCTACGAGGGCAGAGAAAGGGTCACGCCCGAGGACTTCCGGCAGTTCACGGCCTATCTGACGAAGAATCCGGCGGTCTCGGCCTGGGAATGGCTGCCAGCCGTACCCGCAGCGGAGCAGGCCCAATTTGAAGCAGCGGCCCGCGCTGAGGGCCTGACGGATTTCGGGATCTGGCAGAGGGACGCCCAAGGGCAACGAATACCGGCCTCGCCACGCCCGGTGTACTATCCTGTGGCCCGGGTGGCGCCCCAGAACTACACCAGCCTGCTGGGCTATGACCCTGGTTCCACGCCCACCTCCCTCGCCGCCTTGGAAGAGGCCGCGCGCACCGGGCTGACCACCGCCAGCGAATCCGTGCTCCGAGTTCAGGGTGGCGACACGCAGAAATGGATGGCGATCCACCGGCCGGTCTTTGCCAAGGCTGGCGCCAAGCGCTTGCGCGGTTTCGTCGTTGCCGTGCTGCAGACGGGAGCCCTGCTGAAGCTTGGGACAACGGATGCTGCGGGGCGCCTGGAGCTCTTCCATCTGCGCAAGGATGCCGCTCCCGAGCGCCTCGCCACCTCCGGGGGAGCCGATAGCCCCGAGGCCCCAGGGCACCTTGCGGTCCTGCGCCCCGTCTTTGCCTTCGGTAAGGTCTTTGGGATCACCGCCCATGCGGGGCCAACGTTCCTGCAACTCCATCCCAGGCGAGCGGGCGGGTTGGCCCTGCTGCTGGGTCTGGGGCTCACCACCGCGCTGGCCGTAGTCGTTTTTCTGACCTTGCGCAGGCACCAGGAACTGGAGCGCCGGGTCGCGGCACGAACCCGCGAACTGAGCGAGAGCGAGACCTCCTACCGCCATCAATTTGCCGCCAATTCAGCGGTGATGGTGCTGGTCGATCCCGACAGCGGTGCAATCCTCGACGCCAACACCGCCGCAGTGGATTTCTACGGCTACCCGCGAGAGCAGTTGCTGGCCCTGCGCATCGGCGAGATCAACGCCCTGCCGGCGGCCGAACTCTGGCAGGTGATGGCCTCCGTTCCGAAGGGACAGGGCCAGCGGTTCGAGTTCCAGCACCGCCTGGCCGATGGTTCGTTGCGAAATGTGGAAATCTCGGCCAGCAGCATCCAGTTTGGCGGGCGGACCGTTCTGCACTCCATCATCCAGAACATCACCGACCGCAAACAGGCGGAGGCGGGTCTCGAGCGGAGCCAGCAGCGGGCTTACCGGCAGCGTAGCGCCATCGCCAACCTGGCCGTGGACCAGGCCATGGCCGCCGGGGACCTCTCAGCCGCGATGCGGCGACTGACGGAGGAAGCCTCGACGGCCTGCGAGGTCGCCCGTGTCAGTGTCTGGCTGCTCTCTGAAGATGCTGAAAACTTGCGCTGTATTGAACTGTTTGAAGCCGAAGCCAAACAGCACAGCGAAGGCACCATTCTGAAAAGCGTCGACTACCCGCGCTACTTCGCGGCCCTCCGCGCCGAGAGTTGCATCTACGCCGGCGACGCCCAGACCGATCCGCGCACGCGCGAATTCACCGCAGGTTATCTGGTTCCCCTGGGCATCCGCGCCATGCTCGATGCCGGCATCCAGATGGAAGGCAAATTGGCCGGGGTCGTGTGCTTCGAGCACATCGGCGAACTGCGGACCTGGCATTCCGATGAAGAGGCCTTTGGCGCCACCATGGCGGCCCTGGTGGCGCAGACCTTGGCCACCACCGCGCGCCGAAAGACTGAAGCGCTGCGCCTTGAAACAGAACAGCAGTTGTCCTACGCCCTGGACGCTACGGGGGATGGCATCTGGGATTGGGACATCCGAACGGGGCGAGTGCAGCACAACGCTCGCTGGTGCGAGCTCCTGGGCCTTGACCCGGAATTCATGGAGCATCCCCTGGAGCTGTTCGCGGCCGCGATCCACGCGGAGGATCGCCCCAGCGTCATGGAGGCCATCCAAGGTTGCCTCGAAGGCCGAGCGCCCTACAAGCACCAGCACCGGATGGTCCATTCGGACGGCACGGTTCTCTGGGTGCTGGACCGGGGGCAGGTCGTAGCGCGGGATGCCGAGGGCAGGCCCACCCGCATGGTGGGAGCCATGGCAGATATCACCGTCCAGAAACAGGCAGAAGCCACACTCCTGCAAACGAACCTCGACCTGCAGCAGGCCACAACCTGGGCCAACGAATTCGCCGTTCAGGCCGACGCGGCCGGTCGGGCCAAGAGCGAATTCCTGGCCAACATG
>CAIPUA010000121.1 GCA_903868115.1 uncultured Holophagaceae bacterium | reverse complement strand
GGCCAGCACGACGATCAAGCCCATCGGGCCACCCGGAAGGGGACCGGCACTGGTCGTCCCCACTACGCGGAAAATAAAGGTGGAGTTGAAACGCTTGTTGGTGCCGCTGATCACGACTCGATTAAGAGCTGTTCGGCAAAAACTGTTCACATCGGCGGGGAGGCCAAGCATGGTCTCATCTGCCTTGAAGGGGGACACAGTCGTGATTTCCTGATTCATGGCACCCGAAGGCAGGGCCGCCTTCGTCTGGTCCCATTCGGTGGAATCCTGCACCGCGATGCGAGCCCTGGCGTGGATGGCGTCGCTGGGTGTGAAATGGAAGGCCACGGCCACCGTCTGACCATTGACAAGGGTGGCCGCCGGTTGCGTGCCGACGAGCAAGCCCTGCGCGACGGTCTGGATCGTGGTGGGGTCAACAACATCGAGGGTGCTATCTCCATGGGCCATGACCAGGGGAGCGCCCGCAGTCCAGGTGCCCCAACTGACGATGGTCACATCGCGACCGGTGGCGACTGCGGCCTTATGGGCATTCGCAAGGCCACCCTCGATCTCGTCCAGGAGCGAGCGGACGGCTCCGGCCTGCCGGTTGCCGATCATCACGACGCCGACGACCGACAAGATGCCCACGATCGCGAGGACGACGAGCATTTCGATGAGGGTGTAACCTCGGATTGATCGGGAATGGGCGGCCATGGCATGCCTCGACTAAGAAAGGTTGGGCCCGGAAGGGGGCGCGGAATACGAGAATTTGCACGAGTTATATCAGCACTTCCACCTGAGACCAAGCAATTGCAAGGAGGGGTGGAGTTTGAACGTAAAAAAAATAGTCACGTTCCGAAATTCAGCGGATCCCGATCGAGGGAAATCGACCCGCCGGGCGCCAGGGGCGCGACCCGGAGTGCTTCGCCCAGGGGCCCGCGCGTCCAGGCCTTGAGGAGCAACTGCATGCGGTAGCGGTCCTTGATCTTGGGGATGGGCGCTTCCAGCGGTCCGAGCATTCGCAGCCCCTCCACCGCCTGGAGCCTGACCCTGAGGGCCTGGAGCGGGGCCAGGGCTTCCTCCGGCGTGTCGCCTTCGCTGCGGTAGAGCGAGAGCACCGTGAAAGGCGGATAGGCCATGCCTTCCCGGTAGGGTAATTCCTCTGCGGCGAAGGCTTCGAAATCCTGGGCCACGGCATGCACGATGGCGGGATGGTCCGGACTGTAAGTCTGGAGCAGGACGCGCCCGGGAAGGTCGGCGCGCCCCGCGCGCCCCGCCACCTGGGTCAGGAGATGGAAGGTCCGTTCGGCGGCGCGGAAATCCGAAATTTTTAGCCCCATATCGGCGTTGAGGATGCCCACCAGTGTGAGTTTTGGGAAGGTGTGCCCCTTCGCCAGCATCTGGGTACCCACGAGAATATCCACTTCGCCATGCTCGGCCGCCAGGAGACCGGCCTCGAGGGAACCGCGCCGCTGCGTCGTGTCACGGTCCAGGCGCAGAATGCGGGCGGTGGGAAAGAGGGCCTGGAGTTGATCCTCGATCTGCTCCGTGCCTTCGCCCACGCCCCGCAAATGCTCCGCGCCGCAGGCCGGACAGACTTCCGGGGGCGCCGCCTCGAAACCACAGAGGTGACAGCGCAAACGGTACGAGCCCTTGTGGTAGGTGAGGCTGATGGAGCAGTGCGGGCAGTCCAGGGGCTTGCCGCAGGCCCGGCACATCCAGAAATTCTCGAAGCCCCGGCGGTTGAGCAGGAGCATGGTCTGCTGGCCCTTGGCCAGCGTTTCCTGGATGGCCTTCAATAGGAGCGGCGCAAAGACGACCTTCTTCCGCTCCACCTTGTAGCACTCCCGCAGATCCACGATCTTGACACTGGGCAGTTGAATGCCCACGGGCCGCTGGGTCAGTTTGAGCAGCCGATAGCGGCCCTTCTGGGCCGCGTGCCAGCTCTCCAGGCTCGGCGTGGCGCTGCCCAGCACCACGGGACAGTTTTCCAAATGGCCGCGCTTGATGGCTAGGTCCCGGGCATTGATCCGCGGGTGTTCCTCACTCTTGTAGGAAGCCTCCTGCTCCTCGTCTACCACGATCAGCCCGATCTGGCGAAGGGGCGCCAGCACGGCGTTGCGGACGCCCACGAAGATCGGGGCCTCATCGTTCAGCAGGCGCATCACATCCGCCTGTTTTTCTGTGGCGTTGAGGCCCGCATGCCCCACGGCCACCTGCCCCGGGAAGCGGCCCTCCAGGCGGGCCAGCAGGCGCGGTGTCAGCCCGATCTCGGGGACGAGCCAGAGCACGCGCCGCCCCCGGGCCAGCGTTTTCTCGGCCAGATCGAGATAGACCTCCGTCTTGCCCGAACCTGTTACACCGAAGAGCAGATAGGCTCCGAAGGTATCGAGCGCCACGGCGGCTGAGGCTCGCACCTGTTCTTCGTTCAGCGTGATCTGTTTGTCCACGGTCTCCTCGCGCTTCTGCGAAAGGAGATCCAGGCGGCGCACCCGTTCGATGAGCCCGTGCCGCTCCAGCGTGCCCAGCACTGAAACGCCCACCTTTGCCGCCTGCAGAATTGCTTCCTCCAGCGCCGCACCGCCGGCCTCCTCCAGGGCGGTCAGCACCCGAGCCTGGGTGGGCGTAACGCGCAGCGGGTGGGGCTGCGAGGTCCGGCGAACCTCGGTGATGCCCGCCCCTCGAAGCGAGCGCCGGTGGAAAAGTCCCGGCAGGGGCAGTTTCCCGTCATGCCAGGCCTGGCCCAGACGCTCCAGACCGGCCCAGTCCGCGTTGTCCCGCAGTTCGGACAGCCGCTGTCCATCGGGCAGCAGGGTTTCCCAGTCCGCCTGAACACCCGCAGGCAGGCAAAGGGCCATCAGGTGCGGAATCCCGCATCCGTAATAGCCTCCGGCGAAGGCGAGGAGTTCTCTCAGCTTCGCGGGCAGCAGGGGAAAGGGATCGACTAGGGCCTCAATTGGGCGGAGCTTCACCTGGGGGGGCGCAGGGTCGGGACCCAGCACCACGCCGACGAGACTCCCGGTTCGCAGCTTCACCCGCACCCTCAGGCCCGCAGGAAGGCCTTCGGGGGCGAGGTAGGTGAGCGGCGGTAAGGGGCGCGCCAGTTCGATGCGGGTGGGGATGAGCCGGGTCATGCTCGTCTCCAGATGGTGCATTCGCACCTGGTGAAAAGTAGCACCACAGAGGGCACGGAGGAGAAAGAGAGAGGACACAGAGATGGAAAACCCTGTCCTGTCCTCATCATTTCTCTGTGCACTCTGTCTCCCTCTGCGCCCTCTGTGGTTCAGCCGTTTGTGGCAAGGTCCGAAATGCCAAATCCTGGTTGAAGGTAGACTAAACCCATGTTGGTCCTTGGCCTTGAATCAAGCTGTGATGATTGCTCCGCTGCGGTCGTGGAGGAGACCCCTGCGGGTCCCGTCCTGAAAGCCATGGTGCGCAAGAGTCAGGATGAGCTCCACGCGCCCTATGGCGGGGTGGTGCCGGAACTGGCCGCGCGGGAGCACCTCCTGCAGTTGCGCAGCGTCATCGGCGAGGCCCTGGCCGTCGCCGGGGTGGGTTGGAAAGCTATCGACCGCATCGCGGTGACCCAGGGGCCGGGCCTGGTCGGATGCCTGCTCACCACCTTCAGCGCCGCCAAGGCCATCGCTTGGAAGGAGGGCATGCCCTGGGTGCCTGTCCACCACCTGCTGGGCCACCTCAACGCCGCCCGCTTCGTCGTGCCGGGGCTACCCTTCCCCGCTCTGGCATTGCTGGTATCGGGCGGTCACACCCATCTCTACCGGGCCAGGGATTGGACCCACCTCGAGCTGCTCCAGAAGACCAGGGACGATGCGGCGGGCGAAGCCTTCGACAAGACCGCCCGCATGCTGAACCTGGGCTATCCGGGCGGTCCCATCGTGGACCTTTGTGCCCAAAGAGCCTCGGCCTCTGGCGAGGCTTTCACAGCCCCGAAGTTCCGGGATGGCAAGGCCGCCTGGAGCTTCTCCGGACTGAAGACGGGCGTGAAGATGCGGATTGCCTCCCAACCCGGCCTGGAGCTGGCTGGTATCGAGGACCCTCGCGTCCAGGCCCTCTGTCGGATTCTTCAGGAAACCATCGCGAAATGGCTGCTCAAGCCCATTCCCGATTTTGCCCGGGCAACCGGAGCCCAAAGCCTCGTCGTTTCCGGCGGTGTGGCCTGCAACTCGGAGTTGCGCACCCAGGCCAAGGCTCTGGCCGACAGCCTGGGCCTCCGGCTCGCCATTCCCGAGCCGCGCCTCTGCACCGACAACGGAGCCATGATCGCCGCAGCTGGGGCGTTGCTGCACCCTGCGGAAGACCCGCTGCCGGTCAACGCTGACGCCGACCTGAAGCTGACTTGAGCCACAGAATGAACAAAGACTTCTTGCCTCCATTTTTTTCCGTGGGCTCCGTGTGTTCCGTGATTGAAAAAAAAGATGGGAACCACGGATCACACGGAGCACACGGAAAAGCAAAAGCCGATGGCAGAATGGCCATTCCATCCCTATCACCGTTCATCACCGTGCATCACCGGTTAAAAGCCTTACAAACCGGTGATGAACAGCGATGAACGGTGATATATAAATCCTAGTTCTGAGCTTTATCCCTGTTTCTGGAGGCCTCGATGGAAGTCACCCGCGAAGATGTGCTGCGCTGCGCTCGACTCACGGATCTCAGTCTCCGCGAAGACGAAATCGAGCCGCTGCGGCGCGACATGGAACAGCTCCTCAGCCATGCGGAAAGCCTGAACACTCTGAACCTAGAAGGCGTGGAGCCCACCACGCACGGACGGGCGATCTCCCTTCTTCGGCGCGCGGACCGCATCCTTCCTGGCTTCAGCCAGCAAGAAGCCCTCATGAACGCCCCGGACCAGGATCGGGGCTATTTCCGGGTTCCCAAGATGATCGGATAAAACCACGCAGGCGCGATTTGGGCTAAAATCGTTTCCGGAACACTCCCCTCCCAACCCGGCTTGCACCTTCTGAAAAGGCGGCGGATCCATGAACCCTTACGAAGTCCTCGGCATCGGCCCCAATGCTTCCGCCGAGGAGATCAAGGAGGCCTACCACAGCCTCGCAAAGCAATGGCACCCGGATCACTATCAGGGACACGAGCACGTGGCGGCTGAACAGCGCTTTCGTGAGTTGGCGGCGGCCTTCGCTAAGCTCAAGCACAAGGAACACCCCATCGCCCTGGCCCCTCATTCCGAGACTCCCACGCCGGAGGAAGCGGGCGCGTCTGCTCTGCATTCAGTCCCACCCGCGGCGAGAACAGTCGATGACTGGTACGCGGAAGCCAAGGCCGCCTTCAACGCCAAGGATCTGCCGCGGGCGCTCAGCCTCATACATTACGCGCTCAAGATGGATACGGAGCGGATCGAATGTTATCTCCTTTATGTTCAGATTATTGATCAACCCGGGGGTGATGTCCGGAAACTGATCCACACCCTTGAAACTATCCTGCACCTG
>CAIPUA010000120.1 GCA_903868115.1 uncultured Holophagaceae bacterium | reverse complement strand
CTGGTCCTCTACGAGCAGGATGCGGGCCTGGAGGGAAAGCCGCGACTCGGAGGTGCGGTTCTCCTGGGGTTGCCTCACGGTGTGTCGGGTCACCAGCGCCTCGCCCGACGGCGCGCCCGCCCGCAGGATCGCGCTCACCAGGGCTCGAGCCAGGGTGTCCCTGCGGATGGGCTTCACGAGATAGCCGTCGAAACCGAGTTCGGCCAGCTTGGCGGCCTCGCCGCGCACTCCGGTCGAGGTGAGCACCACCAGAGCCATGGCATTGAAGCGAGGGTCACTGCGCACTTTTTTCCCGAAGGTTGCGCCATCCATGCCCGGTGGCATGTGCAGGTCGACGAGGGCGGCATCGAAAGGCGCTCCGCGGTCCAGGGCCTCGAATAGCTGCTGCAGGGCATCATTCCCGGAGGGCGCGCAGGCGACGACGCCCCCGTGGACTTCGATATGGCGGCACAACAGCCTCCGGTTGATCGCCAGATCATCGATAACCAGGATGCGCTTCCCGGCCAGGTTGGCGGCCGCCATCGGGGCCTTCGACGCCCCCGCATCCATCAGAAGTGGGACGGCCATGTTGAGGCTGGAGCCCACGCCATCCTGACTCTCCAAGCGAATGCTGCCCCCCATGGCCTCCGCGATGCGTTTCACGAGCACGAGCCCCAGTCCCGTGCCGCCGAAGCGGCGGGAGGTGGAGGAGTCGGCCTGGACGAAGGGTTGGAAGAGCCGTCCCTGCTTCTCGAGGAGAATGCCGATGCCCGTATCCTGCACGGTCACCTGGTAGCTCAAGTGGCCCTCTGCGAGCGGTGTGGAGCGGACTCCGACCAGGATGTGCCCGGCCTCGGTGAACTTGATGGCGTTGCTCACGAGGTTGTTCAGCACCTGGCGCAGGCGCCCGGGATCGCCTACGACAAAGGCGGGCGCGGCGGGATCGAAATCCACCAGGAGTTCCACCGGGCGGCCTTCCAGCTTGGAGCGGAAGAGTTCCGCCACCTCGAAGATGAGCCGCTCCAGATCGAAGGGAACGGATTCCAGGCGCATCTGCCCGGCCTCGATCTTGGAGAAATCCAGGATGTCGTTGAGCAGGGCGAGCAGGCCCTCCCCGGAGCGGTTGATGGCCGAAACGTAATCTTGTTGATCCGGGGTCAGCTCCGAGTCGGCCAGCAGTTCCGCCATGCCGAGCACGCCATTCAGGGGCGTGCGAATTTCGTGGCTCATGTTGGCCAGGAATTCCGATTTGGCCCGGACGGCCTCCACGGCCTTGTCGCGGGCCTCGCTCAGTTCCCAGTTCTTCAATTCCATATCGAAGGCCGCCTGGTGCAGATGTTCTTCGGTCTCCCGCAGGCGGGTCTGCATCTCGATCGTGCGCACACCAACGCTGACCCGGGCTTGGAGTTCTCCGGGGTCGAAGGGTTTGCCCAGGTAGTCGTCGGCCCCGGCCTCCAGGCCGGCGATGACCTCCGTCTTTTCGCTCTTGGAGGTCAGCATGATGAGGAAGGGGGTGACGTTGGATCCCAGTTGGCGAACGCGGCGGCAGACCTCCAGACCGTCCATCTCCGGCATCATCCAATCGAGAATGGCCAGCAGGGGCGCATCCGGGGCTTGCATGATCCGCCAGGCCTCCGCACCGTCCACCGCGATGACGACTTCGTGGCCCTGCTTCTTCAGCACGCCCGCCAGCACGGAGCGCGAGGTGAAGTCGTCTTCGGCGATCAGGATGCGCATCGGCGGGGTCTCCTCATGGGTTCATCGCCTTTCCATCGTTCTTCAACCGGCCACGCGGTTGCGGCCCTGGCGCTTGGCTCGATACATCGCCGCGTCGGCGGCACCCAATATGTCATCCACCGTGCTCTCGGCGGCCGCGCAGACGGCACCGATACTGACCGTGATGGCCAGCGCACCCGCTCGCGTCTGGATGCTGCTTGCGGCGATCTTCTGGCACAAATGGTCGAACACGGCCACGCAATCCGAACCGGCCGTCATCTGCATGATCACCAGGAACTCTTCGCCTCCCATGCGCCCCGCGGAATCGTATTCCCGGACGCTTTCGCCCAGAATCTGGGCGAGCCCGCAGAGCGCGTCGTCCCCGACCTGGTGGCCGTGCGTGTCGTTGATCTGCTTGAAATGGTCGATGTCGCACATCCCGACGCCCAGCAGGCTGCCATCCCGGCGGGTGCGCGCCAGTTCCTTGCGCAGTTGGTCGAGAATGGCCCGGCGGTTCAGCAGGCCGGTCAAGGGATCGTGGGTGGCCTCGTGCGCCAGGATGTCCCTGCTCGCGACGAGCGCGTCTTCCAGCGCGACCATGCGGCGGCCGACTTCGACCCGGGCGCGGAGTTCCCCGGGGTCGAAGGGCTTGGCCAGGTAATCGTTGGCCCCGGCCTCCAGGCCCGTGATGATCTCCGCCTTTTCGCTTTTGGAGGTGAGCATGATGAGGAAGGGAGAGACATCCGTTTCCAGCGCGCGAATGCGGCGGCAGACCTCCAGACCGTCCATCTTCGGCATCATCCAATCGAGAATGACCAACCGGGGCGCACCGGGTTGTTGCATGATCTGCCAAGCCTCAGCCCCGTCCACCGCGGTGATGACCTCGTGGCCCTGTTTCTCCAGCACGCCCGCCAGTACGGCCCGGGAGGTGAAGTCATCATCGGCGATCAGGATTTTCATGACCCTCGCAACCTTTCCAAAAAATCAATAATGCGCTTCCATCGCCTCCTTCAGGCGGGCGAACTGCGCTTGCAAGTCCGGCAGTCGGGCGGTGATGGCTTCCAGTTCGCCGGCCTGGCCGGCCCGCTCCATTTCGGCGGCCACCGCGCGCAGTCGCTCGCCCCCCATGGTGGCCGAGGCGCCCTTCATGGTGTGGGCCTGGCGTTCCGCACCCGAGGCATCTCCGACTTCCAGATAACTCCTCAGCACTTCGATCTGGCGCGGCAGATCCTGCAGGAAGGCCGCCACCACGGTGCGCGCCAGGTCCTCGTCATCCATCAGGCGGGCCATCATGCCCGCCCGATCAAAGATCGGCACCTCCGGGTCCGCCGCGGCAACGGGGGGTGCGTGGCCGGGTTTGCCAGGGTGTTCCTTGCTCTCCACGGCGTTGCGCGGCAGCCATCGTTCCAGCGCTTCACTCAGAGCCTGAGGGGAAACCGGCTTGGAGACATAGTCGTTCATCCCCGCGGCGAGGCATTTATCCCGATCGCTCTGCATGGCATGGGCGGTCATGGCGATGATGGGAACCCGGTGATTGCGAACGGCGGATTGGGGATCCCGGATGAGGCGCGTGGCCTGGAGGCCGTCCATCTCCGGCATCTGCACATCCATGAGCACCAGGTCGTAGGCGAGGCTTTCCAGAGCCATGATGGCCTCCGCGCCGTTGTTCGCGATATCCGCACGCAGGCCGAGCTTCTTGAGAATGCCCAGGGCCACCTGCTGGTTCGTGAGATTGTCTTCGGCGAGCAGGATGCGCACCGCGCCGCGATGCATTTCGCGGAGCGTGTGGCGCGTGATGAGGGCTTGCGTCGGCTGGGCCGCGACGACGCTTCCCAGAATGGCCGAGAGACAGCCGAAGAGATCCGACTGCCGCGCCGGCTTGGGCAGATAGGCGGCGAAGCCGATCTCCTCCATGCGTTTGGCGTCGCCCTGTTTGCTAATGGAAGTCATCAGCATCAGGTGCGTAACCTTCAAGGCTGCATTGGCCTTGATGGCCCGGGCCAGGGTCGCGCCGTCCATGCCGGGCATCTGCATATCCAGGATGGCCACCTGGAAAGGATCTCCCGCGACCTTGGCCCGATCGAGCGACTCGAGGGCCGCGGGTCCATCCGTGGCTTCTTCCGCCCGCACGCCCCAGGCCTGTAGTTGGGCCATGAACACCTCGCGGTTGGTGGCATTGTCATCCACCACCAGGATGTGGGCCCCGTCGATGCCGGCCAGGACGGGGACATTGCGTTCCCGCTCCGGTTGTTTGGCGAGGTGTGCCGTGAACCAGAACTCCGAACCCTGGCCTTCTTCGCTAACGATGCCAACCTCGCCGCCCATCATTTCGGCGAGCTGCTTCGAGATGGCCAGCCCCAGACCGGTGCCGCCGTATTGTCGCGTGGTCGAGGCATCCACCTGGGTGAATTTCTGGAACAGCATTTGCTGTTTGTCAACCGGGATGCCGATGCCGGTGTCCTTGATCGAAAAGCGGAGCAGGACCTCGTCGTCGGTTTCCGAGATCAGTTTCGCCCTTACTGAAACCTCGCCCGCCTTGGTGAACTTGACGGCGTTGCCCGCCAGATTGAGAAGAATCTGGCGTAGGCGGCCAGGGTCTCCGCGCAGCTCGTTCGGGATATCGGGCGCGGCGGCACAGATGAATTCGAGCCCCTTTTCCTCGGCACGCAGGGCCAGCGAAGCGGCGAAGTTGTCCAGCGTGGCGCGCAGATCGAAATCCAGCATTTCCATCGCGAGCTTGCCGGCCTCGATCTTGGAGAAATCCAGAATGTCGTTGAGTAGGGCCAGCAGGGCTTCACCGCTACTGTAGACGGTGGTGGCATAGCGCCGCTGTTCCTCGTCCAACTCGGTGTCCAGCAGCAGGCTGGTCATGCCGATCACCCCGTTCATTGGGGTGCGGATCTCGTGGCTCATGTTGGCCAGGAAATCGCCTTTGGCCCGGCTGGCCAGCTCGGCCTGATAGGCCAACTCGTTGGCCTGGGTCGTGGTTTCTTCCAGCTCCTGGTTGAGGTCGCGAAGCGCCTTCTCCGCCCGCTTGCGCTCGGTGTCGTCGCGCAGAACCCCTACGGCATGCCAGGTATCGTTGAAATAAATCGCCGAAAGCGCAAGCTGGACCGAGATCTCCTTGCCATCTTTTCGGCGGGCTTCCAGCTCGAGCGTTTGCCCGATCGCGGCCCCCTGTCCCGTCTGCAGAAACAGTGGGAAGGCGGCGTGGTGCGCCTCGTGATATCGCGAGGGCACGATGAGCAGGTGCAGATTCTGGCCCATGGCTTCGGCACTGGTGTAACCGAAAATGCG
>CAIPUA010000119.1 GCA_903868115.1 uncultured Holophagaceae bacterium | reverse complement strand
TGTCGGGTGACCATAGCGCCCGCCGGGCCGGCCAAGGCCGACCCGCCCTTGGCGCGTCATTCCATGGTCGTGGCGACGAGGGGGGCGCGGCCTACCGGTCCAGTTCGCCCGCGATGATATTCATGGCGCCAAGGATGGCGAGGGAATCGGCGATCAGGCCGCCTCGCACCTGTTCGTCGAAGCTGTTGAAGATGGGGTAGCAGGGGGGGCGGACATGGATGCGGTAGGGGCTCTTGCCGCCGTCGGACACGAGGTAGTAGCCCAGTTCACCGTTGGCGGCTTCGGTGGCGCTATAGACTTCGCCTACGGGCATGTCCATGCCGTGCATCACCAGCTTGAAGTGGTGGATGAGGCATTCCATGCGGGTGTAGACCTTCTCCTTGGGCGGCAGGGCGACTTTGTAGTCGTCCACGATGACGGGTCCGGGTCCGAGTTCCATGAGCCTGGTCACGCATTGCGCGATGATGCGCAGGCTCTGACGCATCTCCTCGGTGCGCACCAGGTAGCGGTCATAGACATCGCCGCAAGTGCCGATGGGGACATCGAAATCGTAGCCCTCATAGCCCAGGTAGGGCTGGGCCTTGCGGAGGTCCTGAGCTACGCCCGCAGCGCGGAGGCAGGGACCGGTGTAGCCCCAGGAGATGGCGTCCTCCGCCGAGATCTTGCCCACGCCCTTGGTCCGGTCATGCCAGATGGGGTTGTGGGTAAGGAGGTTTTCCATCTCGTCGAGGGTGCGGGGCATGCTTTCCTGAAACTGTTCCAGCAGCGGCAGGAAGCCCTCGGGCAGATCCCGCATGAGGCCACCGATGCGCGTGAAGCTGGTGTGCAGGCGCTGGCCCGCGGCCATCTCGAAGAGATCGTAGATGGTCTCCCGCTCCTTGAAGAGGTACAGGAAGGCCGTAAAGGCACCGATGTCCACGGCGTTGATACCCACGCAGACGATGTGGTCGCCGATGCGGGCCAGTTCGGAGACCAGCACGCGGATCACCTGACTGCGGGGAGGATCCTGGATGCCCAGGAGTTTCTCCACGGCAAGGGTGTAGCCCACATTGTTCAGGATGGAGGAGCAGTAGTTCAGGCGGTCCGTGAGAGGAATGAACTGGTGGTAACTCAGGTGCTCGCCCAGTTTCTCCACACCTCGATGCAAATAGCCGATCTCCGGCGTGGCCTTGGCGATGAATTCGCCTTCCAGTTCCATGATAATGCGCAGGGTGCCGTGGGTGGCCGGGTGCGAGGGGCCGAGGTTGACGATCATGCGCTCGCCGTCGTACTGATGGGGGGTCTGGATCGCGGGGTTCATGGTCACGCCCCCAGGCTCTTGGCGTTGCCCGCGTAGGAAGCGCCCGTGTCATCACAGAAGATGTCCCCGCCATCCAGCGGGAAGTCCTTGCGCAGGGGATGGCCCGGGAAGTCCTCCCACATGAGGAGGCGCTTGAGGTCCGGGTGGCCGTCGAAGCCGAGGCCGAACATGTCGTGCACCTCGCGTTCGCTCCAGTCGGCACTCTTGAAGCGCCCCGTGAGGCTGGGAACGGCCTCACCGTCGTTCACACGCACCTTCAGGCGCAGCCGATCCTGGCTGTTCAGGTTGAGGAAGTGGTAGACGATATCGAAGCGCGGATCGCGGTCGAGGAAATCCACCGCCGTCACATCCAGCAGCATCTGGAAGCCTTCCGCGAAGACCACCTCCACCACCTCGAGCAGGCGGCTCCGGTCCACGACCCCGGTGAGGTCGCCGCGGAAATCGTGGTGATCGAGGAGCGTCCCCGGTAGCAGTGCTTCGATGCGTTCGATGATCATGGGCGCTTCCATTTTATTACCAGATCCGCTGTGCGCCGGCTTCCCCGGCCTCGAGCACCATCTCTCGCACCGCCTGGTGGGGCGTGAGACCTCGATCGGCTTCCAGTTTCTTCTGACGATCAAAGCTATCGTAGAAGGCCTCGATATGGGCCTTGCGGGCCTTCATCGCCTCGCCGGTGATCTTCTCCTGCAGCTTCATCGCGCCCAAAATAATGGTTTCGGGACGGGGCGGGCAGCCGGGCACATAGACATCCACGGGCACCACGCGGTCGATGCCCTGCAGGGTGGCGTAGGTCCGGTACATGCCGCCCGAACTGGCACAGACGCCCACGCTCATCACCCATTTGGGCTCGGCCATCTGGGCGTAGATCTGGCGCAGTACAGGCGCCTGCTTGTTGGTGATGGTGCCCAGCACCAGGAGCAGGTCCGCCTGCCGCGGACTGAAGCGCAGCGCCTCCGCACCGAAGCGGCTGAAGTCGTACTTGCAGGACATCATGCTCATGAACTCGATGGCGCAACAGGCCGTGCCGTAGGGCAGGGGCCACAGACTGTTCTTGCGGCCCCAGTTCAGGATGGCGTCCAGGCGCGTGGTGAGGACCGCGTCCTCGAGGCTCAGGTCGGTGTTCAGATCGGCCATGTCAGCGTTCCCAGTCGAGGGCACCCTTGCCCCACACGTAGATATAACCCACCAGCAGGGTCGCCAGGAAGGCCAGCATCGCCAGAAAGGAGGGCAGGTTGCTCTTGTACTGCACGGCCCAGGGCAGCAAGAAGGCCGCTTCCACATCGAAGAGGATGAAGAGCACGGCCACCAGGTAGAACTTCACGCTGTAGCGGCGCCGGGCGTTCTCCTGGAACATGGGCACCCCGCACTCGTAGGGCGTGAGCTTCTCGGGTTTGGGATTGTTCGGCTTGAGCAGGCGGGGCAACAGCCAGCCGGAAACCCAGAGGATGCCGATGCCGACCGTGAGGGCGAGCAATAGCAGGACGAGCACCGGGAGGAAAGGGGTCGGGTTTGGCATGAAGGCATCCAGAAGAGCAGGCTCTGGGATGGATCATACACCCCGCGAGGCCCGCACTTCCGTGGCGGACCCGCGGATGCAAGGATAGAATTGATTTTCCTGAGGCCTCCATGACCGATCTGAAGCTTGCCGTGAAAGAGATGATCATCCAGCGCCTGAAGCTGGAAGACATGACCGCCGGAGACATCGAGGACCAGGCCGCCCTCTTCGGTGAGGGGTTGGGGCTGGACAGCATCGATGCCCTGGAATTGGTGCTTGGCGTGGAGCAGACCTTCGGAGTCAAGATCGAGGACGAGGCGGCCGGACTGAAGGCCTTCCGGAATGTGGAAGCGCTCACGGCGTTCATCCAAGAGCACAAGCCGGCTTGATGAACCTCGTCCTCGGGCAGCTCCCCCACCGGTTCCCCTTCCTGTTCGTGGACCGGGTTCTCGAGCGGGAGCCCAGCCTGCGGGTCGTGGCCGAGAAGCTGGTGAGCATGAGCGAGCCCTACCTGCAGGGCCACCTGCCCGGTCGGCCCCTGGTTCCCGGTGTGCTGATGCTGGAGATGCTGGCCCAGACCGCGGCCTTTCTGCACGAAGACAGCCTGGGCGAGGTCCCGGTTTTTCTGGCCCAGGTGCTGGACGCCCGCTTCAAGGCACCCGCCTATCCCGGGGACCGCCTGCGCCTGGAAGTGCGCACCGATGCCGCCTTCGGCAGCCTGCAGCGCATCGATGGCACCGTGACTTGCGAAGGGCGCGTGCTCTGCACCGCCAAACTGCTCCTAAAGATGGGCGCGCCCATGGAGTTGGCACCGAAGGTGCGGCGAGCAGGAGGCGAGCCGTGAGGGTCGTCATCACCGGCCTCGGTTTCATTTCCAGCCTGGGCCTGGACGCGCAGACCACCTGGGCTCGGGTGCTGGCTGGGGACTGCGGCGTGGCACCCCTGCGTAAGCTGGCCATGCCCGGTGAACCGGTCCAGATCGGTGCCGAAATCCATTTGCTGGAGAACACTCCCGGCGGCAAGCATGCGAATTTCTGTGAGCGCCTGGCCTTGCTGGCGTTGGAGGAATGCTTGGCCCAGGCCGGCCTGGATCTGGGCCGGGGCGATCCCAGGCGCCGGGGGGTCTTCCAGGGCGCTGCAACCTCGGGCCTGCCCGCCGCCGAACGCTATGTGCTGGAGCGGATGGCCGGGGGCCGCGGACGGGCCAGCGAGTCCGTGTGGGAGACGCCACCCGTCATCACGGACAGCCTCGGCCAGCGCATTCAGGCCATGGGGCCGCGCAGCACCATCATGAACGCCTGTTCAAGCAGTCTCCTGGCCCTGGGCCAGGGCTGGGAGCAGATCGCCTGCGGGGATCTCGACTTCGCGGTGGCCGGGGGCGTGGAGGGCCTCTGCCGCACGACCTTCGCGGGTTTCTCGTCCCTCAAAGCCATGGATCCCCGGCCCTGTCGCCCCTTCAGTCGGGATCGCGCGGGTCTAAACCTGGGCGAGGGCTCGGCGCATTTCCTGCTGGAAGCCCTGGATCATGCCCGGGCGCGAGGGGCCTCGATCCTGGGGGAGGTCGTGGGCTACGGTGCCTCTATGGACGCCCACCACCCCACCGCGCCGCACCCCGAAGGCGACGGCGCGGCGCGGGCCATGGCCATGGCCCTGCGCACGGCGCACCTGCTGCCAGAGGAGATCGATCTGGTGTCCGCCCATGGCACGGCCACGCCCGCCAACGACGGGGCCGAGTGCCTGGCCATCAAGCGCGTGCTGGGTGAGGCATCCAGAAGCGTGTCGGTCACCTCCAGCAAGAGCCAGTTCGGCCACACGCTGGCCGCCGCCGGGGCCATTGGCACCGCCGTGGCCCTCTTGGCCCTGCGGGACCAGGTGGTCAGCCCCACGCTGCGCCTGGAGGAGCCCGATCCCCTCTGTGACCTGGACTGCACGCCCCACATCCCGAAGGGGCGCAAGCTGCGGGCGGCCCTGATCAACGCCTTCGCCTTCGGAGGCAACAACATCAGCCTGGCCCTCCGGCGCTGGGAGGGCCAATGAGCGCCGAAGTGGTCATCACCGGCCTGGGCCTCGTGCTGCCTTGCGGTGACGGTGTCCCCGCCGCCCAGGTCGCCTGGGAGGCCCAGCAACCCGGCTTCAGCGAGCTACCCGAAGCTCTCGGGAGTGGCCTCGGCGGGGTCTGCGCGGCCTTCCATTCCGGGGGCATCATTCCCGCCATGGTGAACCGCCGCCTGGACCGCCCGACGCGGTTCGCCTGGGTGGCCGCCCAGGAGGCCTTCCGCGATGCGGACCTCGAACCCGAACACCTGGGTGACCGCCTCGCCATGGTCGCGGGCACCATGGCCGGAGGCAGCGAGGCCGCCGAGATCTTCATGCGGCCCTACCTGGCGCGGGGGCCCGAGGGCGCCTCACCCATGGTCTTTCCCAACTGCGTGGCGGTCTCCATCAGCGGGCATCTCTCCACGGCCTTCAAGTTCCGGGGGCCAAGCCTCACCCAGATCGGTCGGGAGAACAGCACCCTGGTCGCCCTGGATCAGGCCGTGCGCTGGTTGCGCTCGGGCATGGCCGATGCCGCGCTCGTGGTGGGCACGGACGGGCTCTTCCCTCTGCTGACCGAACTCCTGCATCGGACCCATCTTTCGGCTTGGCACGGCCTGCCCGAGGTGGGCTCCCGGCGCGGCTTCCTGCCCGGAGAAGGCGCCCAGGCCTTTCTGCTGGAGACGCGGCTGCGCGCCGTCGGCCGCGGCACACCGATCCGCGCGTCGATCTTGGGCTTCGCATCCTGCGCCTCCATCACGAACGATACCGTCTCCCGCGCGGAGGCCCTCCAGGAGGCGGCTTGCAGCCTTTCGGCGAGCCCCTTCGACGGCTGGATCGCCGGCTCCAACGGCCATCGCATGCTGGACGACCTCGAAGTCCCGCTGCGGAAGGCGCATGGCACCTGGCCTGTACCCAAGCATCCCAAGCTCCTCTGGGGTGAATTCGGCGGCAGCGGCGGCCAGCTTCTCGCGGCGGCACTCCTGGACCCCTCCCGGCGCACCCTCATCACGGCCCCGGCCAGCAGCGGATCCCAGGTGGCGATGTTGATCGAGAAGGAAGAATGCTCCAATCCGCCGCACGTTCTTCGGTAGCCTGGAACCATGTCCGACCGCGATGCCCAGACCATCATTCTGAGCCGCCCCACCATCCTCCTGGTGACCGGTGTGGGGGTGGGCCTGCTCACGCTGACCTATGTGCTCGGCGTGCAGGTGGGCAAGCAGAGTGCCGCCCTGCGGCAGTCCAGGCCCCGGACCGCCGGAGAGGAACTCACCGAGCTTCCCGCCACTCTCGACGAACAGTTGAAGCACCTCGATAACCGCGAATTCGAGAAGGTCAAGAGGGCCCAGGAGCCCAAGCCTGAAGAGGCGCCGAACAGCGTCGAGGCGAAGCCAGAGGTGAAAAAGCCCGAACCAAGGAAGGAAGTTCCCAAGGCTGAAGCCAAGGGGGACGGGCAGTGGACGCTGCAACTCGTCGCCACACCCGACGAGGCCGAGGCCAAGCGGGTGGCGGAGAAATGCAAGGCCGCGGGCTTCACGCCCACGGTGGTGAAGGAAAAGAACCAGTTTAAGGTGCGCCTCGCCAAGCCCGGCTCCCGGATTGAAATGGATGCGGCCGCCGCAAGGCTCAAGGCCAAGGGGCAGGGCAGCTTCCCCGTGAAAATGCCCTGAGAGCCTTGCGCGATCGAAAAAGCATCGGTGTCTATCGGTGGCAGATTTCTATTCCTGCCCCGCGTGCCCTTGCTCTATTCGTGTCTATTCGGTGCGCCAATCATTTTCATTATTTGCTTTTCACTCGCTCCAAGACATGAGCCGCGAAAACACACGAAGGCAACCCCGCTCTTGCTGGAGTCCATTTTTGCGGCCACCAAGAGCCTGTACCGTGCACCGTGCCAGCAAAGCCATTTGCCACCGATGCACACCGCTGATGCGGGGGATGAAGAAACAAATAGAGAAAGAAATGGA
>CAIPUA010000118.1 GCA_903868115.1 uncultured Holophagaceae bacterium | reverse complement strand
GCCGCCCGCGCCGATCTGGGACACGATCTCGTAGGGGCCAAGGTGAGTGCCGGGGAGGAGGGTCATGGCGATCTTTCGGAACTTACCGGTGGTTTGGGTTGGGCTCTTCCTGTGCTAGGCCATAGAATGCAAGGCGTTCCGCCCTAACTTCTACCGGTCATCCCGACCCAGGGCCGCCGCCGAACCCGAAAGTCCCATGCAAACGCTTGTGCTTCACATTCCCGGCAGACCGCCCATCTCCCTGGAGGGGGACGCGCAATCCTGGACGCTCGGGCGTTCCTCCCAGAACGATGTGGCCATTCCCGATGCCAGCCTCAGCCGCCACCACGCCCGCATCAGCCTGAGGGACGGCGTAGCCTACCTGGAGGACCTGGGCTCCAAGAATGGCACCCTCCTGAACGGGGAGCGCATCTCGGTGTCCCAGCCCCTGCGGGAGGATGACGAAATCCTGTTGGGAAAGGTGCCGATCAGGCTGGGATCGTCAGCCTGCGGCCTGCGGGTTCGCATCGGCCCGGAAGAGGATGCGCCAGCCACCGCCGGGTCGCTGGTGCTCCCGTTGGAGCGTCTCCGTGCGGGCCCCACTCGCAGCGAGGCCCCTGAGACCCTTCGCCTGCGAGAGGTGATCCGGGAGATCCAGGCACTTTCTCTCGAACTCCTGGAGGACAGCCCTCCGGAGCAGCTGCTCGCCCATCTGTTGGACCGCCTGTGGACGCTGTTGAAACCCTGGCGGGCCGCCGTGCTGATCCAGGACGCGAAGGCCGGGCTCCATACGGTGGCCTCCCGCGGACCCGAGGGCACCCAGCCCATTCTGCTGGCGCGCAGCCTGGTGGACGCCGCGCTTCAGCGGAAGGAATCCGTCCTCTTCAACCACCTGGGGGATAACCCGGGCCTGGAATCGCCCTCCATCCTGAGCAGCGGCATCACCTCGGCGATGGTCACACCGCTGGAACACCAGGGCGTGGTCAAGGGCCTCCTCTACCTCGATTCCCATCCACCGCGCCCGGCCTTTGACGAAGAGGATCTGCGCCTGGCCAGCACCCTGGCCCATCTCGCCACGGCCAAGCTGGAGCAGGCCCGCCTGCGGGAAGAAGTCATGGCGCGGAAGAAGCTGGATCAGGAACTGGATCTGGCTCGCCACATTCAACAGGGCCTGCTGCCGGGTTTTCCGCCCGACATCCAGGGCTACGAGGTGCAGGGCAACAACCTGCCCAGTCGCCAGGTCTCGGGCGACCTCTTCGGATGGTGGCCACGGGGTGACGGCCGCTGGCTCTTCTGTCTGGCGGATGTCAGCGGCAAGGGCCTGGGGCCGGGCCTGCTGATGGCCTCCCTCCAGGCGACCCTGGAGGCCTGGACGGAACGGGATCTCTCCACCGCGGACCTCGCCTTCCAACTCTCCCGGGTGCTGGCCCGCCATACCGATGGCCGGCGTTTCGTCACGGCTTTCCTGGCCCTCTTGGATCCCCAGACGGGGGCGCTCACCTATACCAACGCGGGACACAATCCGGCCCTTTTCATTCACCCGGAGGGCACCGTCGAAACCCTGAATTCCCAAGGCCTGCCGCTGGCCATGCTCCCGGGCCGCCCCTACGAAGAGGCCACTCTCCAGTTGGAACCCGGGGATCTGCTCGTGATGTACACCGATGGCATCACCGAGGCCACGGATCCGCTGGACGAGGAGTTTGGCCTGGATGCCCTCAAAGTCATGCTTATCGCCCAGCGCCATGCACCGCTTGTGGCCCTGGATGCCGCCCTGTTAGGTGAACTGGACCGCTTCACTCAAGGGAGCCCCTACCTGGATGACCGCACCCTGCTGATGCTCCGGCGAAGCTGAACCTACCGCTGAGGGTGAAACCCGAGGGCCTGTTCCAAGGCCTCGGCACCATGGCCTGCCTCGCCGACCACTTCCACGGCCGAAAGTTCGCGGAGGTAGCCCACCAGCAGCCGACGG
>CAIPUA010000117.1 GCA_903868115.1 uncultured Holophagaceae bacterium | reverse complement strand
GTAGCGGAATCCCTGAGGGCGGGTTGCGAATTCGGCATCCTTCTCCTGCTGGGCGGCGAGCGCCCTCAACTGTTCCTCCGTCGGCGGGGTCGGCGGAGGGGGTGGAGGCGGGGGAGGCAGGGGTGGAGGCGGGGGACCATCGAAGAGGAAGAGATCACGGAACATTCGGTCCTCGTTCGGCAGCTCCCCAGCCTGTCCGAGTTTTGCGAGATCGGGCAGCTTTTCGAGGGATTGAAGGGATCGATCGTTTCCGGCATAGGCGGTAGCAGCAAGGGCCGACGTGGGTCGCACCTTGGGCGCCTCGGGCCAGAGCATGAAGACCATGAAGGCCAAGGCGAGCCCGAAGGCGGCCAAGCCCCCCTGGGTCCGACGATTGCTCTTCAGCTCCTCCACCCATTCGCGGCCCTCGAAGGGGTTCCTGCGCATCGCGCCACTCATGATTCCTCCCCGGCGATGTCAGCCTTGATGTGGCCGGTTCGGCGAAAGGCCCGCACACTGATCGTCAATCGGGCGCCCTCGGGGGTTTCCTCGAGCTTGCCGCTGGCCAGACCAAAAGGCAGATGACTACCCTCGAAGGCGTGCATGAAGGCCTTGAGACTCTGGTAGACGCCGGAGGCGACGAATTCCACATCGAGGGACTCGAGGTCCGTGCCCTTGGCCCCTTCGCGCGTGGGGGAACCATACTTGACGGCCAGGATCCGAATTCCGTGCGTGGTAGACAGGTCATAGAGGGCGCGGCTGAGCTTCCACTTGAGCTGCCCTTCGTTCTCCTGGGGCATTCTGGAGAGCACCTCTTCCATGCGTTCACGACTGGCGCGGATATTCTCGGCGCGGGCCTTCAGTTTCCCGAGTTCGGCCTCCTGGGTTTCCAGTTGAGTGCGAGCTTCCCGGAAGGCCTTCTCCTGTTTGATTCGCTTCTGACTGGCATCGGGCAGCATGAAGAACGCAATGGTGAATGCCGCGGTCAGGAGCAAAAGGCCCCCGATGAGACGCGCGGTGCTGGGGCGAAGGCTGCGGTTCATGGCCTCACCTCCGGAGTGCGTGGGCGGCGTCTGTTTTCACCTTGTTCCTGAGAGCGTGGGCGTCGCTCACGCAAGGCTCGCGGGCGAGGTGAGACGCTCTCGGGCGAGGGTTCGGGAGGTGCTGAAACAGGGGGTGGTGATACGGCTGTGGTAGGAGGCTCCAATACGGGCAAGGGCTTCGCCGGTGCCACGGTCGGCACAGGCTTGGAGGCTATCGGTTTCCCGGGTTTAGGCTGGACGGCTTTGGCAGCTACCTGGGTGCGAGGGGCGCCAAACTTTGGCAGGGGCGCGTAAGGCGGCGGCATGGCCACGACGGGAAGGGTGTATTCAAATTCCACACCCCCGCCCTGGCGCTCCGACTCCCGCTCGAGAATCACCTGTGAAAAGAAGGGGTTCTTCTGGATGGATTCCACGAAGGCAGCTTCCGCCTCCCGGGAGCGGGCTTCGCCCTTCAGCTTCGCTGCCACCTGCTGATCGGAACCTCGGCTGCGCTGGAGGGTGCGGATCCGGACATCCTGGACCAGGCTGCGCTCCAGTTCCGCCGTCAGGCGGGACCAGGGGATGCTGCGCTCAGCCAGGATGCGCTCCGCAAGTTTCCATCGAGGCAGTTCCTTTGGGACATTGATGGACCGCAATTGGGCTTGAATGCTCCCCTGGCGAGCGAGAGCCTCCTGGGTCTGCCGGGAGAGCAGGAAGGCGTTGCGACCCATCTGATCGGCCTGGCGATAGGCGCGCCAAGTGAGACTTGCCGCTAGGGCGAGGGCGAGGGCACCGAGACCCAGCATCGACCAACTCAGCAGGGCATGCTGTCTGCGCCAGAGGGTCGGAGGAGGAGCGAGATTCAGCTTGAGAACCGGAATGGCCATCAGAGGGCCTCCTGGGTCGGAATCTCGGGCTGGATGATATGCAGGGGCAGACCTGGGTCCGGCCACGAGCCCGTGCCCCATACCCAGAGTTCCTGGGGAGGCCGCGAGTCGCGCTGGAGGTAGGCGGCGGTGGGCAGGACCCGCTCCTGCTGCCAGGTCTCCGGATCTGCGGGATCGGCCCATTGGCGGAGCAGGGTCAGCGTGCGGCCCCAGGCGGCCAAGGTGCCAGTGAAGCCTCCCCCAGGATGCGGACAGAGGGAAAGCAGCATCCCTGGAAGTTCCCGGCTGGGGGCGAGGCGGTTATAGAGGTAGAGCCAACGGGGCAGAAGGCTATGGAGGGGACGGGCGAGCCGCACGGACATCTGCAGCCAGCTCTCGCGGAGTTCCTCCCGGATTCCAGCCAGGAGCCAGACACCGTCTCCCAGGTCGAGGGCCTGGACGGAATGGGGAGCCTCCAGGGCCAAGCTCTGGGAGAACTTCCACCGGAAGAAGGCTTCCCGGGCATCGGTGCCGGCAGGGAGGGTGACGATATCCCGCAGCAGCAGGGAGGGGCCCCAGAGATCGTCCACGATCCACGCCGTGGGCCCCTGAGGCAGTTCCGCAAGGATGGGGCCGAGGCGGTCTTCGCCTGGGAGGCCGTCCAGCGGTCGCGACTTCCCCCCAGCTATGATCCGGTGGGGTTCCAGCCAGACCAGAGAGGCGGGAGTGGCCTTGAGGCTCAATCCGCGCATCGTGTACCCCCGCAGAGGCCCTGGTGGTGCGGGGGTACCTCGGCCTGATACAAAATCATCGGAAGGGGGGTCACGGAAACTCCGGAAATGGGGAAAATGACAGTCTATCGTCTCGGGCATGCCAAACCCAAGGGCTCACCACTCGGACAGTCATGGAAACACCGGGAACAAAGTTCCCGTCGGAGAATCTGCTTGCGCCTGATCGCCCTCGAACTGCACGGTTTCAAATCTTTCGCCGACCCCCAGA
Source organism: uncultured Holophagaceae bacterium (assembly GCA_903868115.1). Lineage (GTDB taxonomy): Bacteria > Acidobacteriota > Holophagae > Holophagales > Holophagaceae > JAYREN01. Next base: position 7,403 of record CAIPUA010000117.1, on the reverse strand, counting down.
AGCTCATCTTTCCTGGGGGGATGACGGCTGTCGTGGGCCCGAACGGCTGTGGCAAATCGAACATTGCCGATGCCCTGGCGTGGGTGCTCGGCGAGCAGCGGGCGACCCTGCTGCGCGGCAACGAGATGTCCGATGTGATTTTTTCGGGCACCAGCCAGCGCAAGCCCATGGGGCTCTCGGAGGTGAAGCTCACCATGGAGATGCCAGACCCGGCCCTGGTCGGTGGCACCAAGGAGGTCGTCATCTCCCGGCGCCTCTACCGAGATACGGGCGGTGAATACCGCATCAATGGCCGAGAGACGCGCCTCAAGGACATCCAGGATCTGCTGATGGACACGGGCATGGGCACGCGGGCCTACAGCTTCATTCAGCAGGGCCAGATCGACCTGATCCTGTCGACCAAGCCCAAGGATCGTCGTTCGCTCCTGGATGAGGCGGCCGGGATAACCCGCTACAAGTTGCGCCGCACTGAGGCCGAGCGTCGTCTGGACGAGACCCGGGCCAATCTGCAGCGCCTCGACGACATCCTTCACGAACTCGGGAAGCAGCAGGAATCCCTGAAGCGCCAAGCCGCCAAGGCGCGGCGAGCCCAGGAACTGGATAACGCGATCAAGGCCACCCAGCGCATCCTGCTCGCGGGCAAGGCCATGGAACTGGAGGCCGCCAAGGAGCGGATTCTCGAACAGCTCGACACCCTCGAGCGCCAGATCGCCGTGCTCACGGCCCAGGCTTCGGAAAAGGCCAGCGAGGTGGAACAGCAGCGCCACGCCCTCGATGAACTGAATCATGCCCAGGACCGGCGGGCCCGGGCCATTCTGGCCCTGGATCAGCGGCTCAGTCTGGCGGACCAGGATCGTGGTTTCCAGGAGGAGCGGACCCGGGAAGCCCGGGAGCAACAAGCAATCCTGGTCTCTCGCCTGGAGGAACTCTCCCACCGTTCCGGTGATACGGCGGTGGAGGCCTTGAAGTTGCAAGCTTCTCTTGAAATTTCAGAGAAGGCCCTCGAGGCCCGGGAGACCTTGGTCTCCGAGGCCGACGAGGCCGTGGCTCTTGCAGCGGGTGCCCTGCGGCACATCGAAGCCGAACTGCGAGAACTCCGCGCCCGCCGGGCCGAAGCGGAGCGCGCGGCCATCGCCATCCAGCGCCAGCGCCAGGCCTTGCACCAGCAGATCGCCCAGGTGGAGGGTCGTCTCGATGCCCTGAACCACGAAGAATCCGTGAGGTCTCCCAGGCTGGAGGGGCTCCAGGCCGAGGATCTGCGCCTGGGTCGGGAATTCGACGGGGCCGAGAGCCGTGCCGAACAGATCGAGGAGGCCGTGCAGGTGCAGTCGCGCCTCCAGTCCGAGGCGCTCGAAGGCCACCGCAAGACCGCTGCCTCGCTTCGCGAGGTGGAAGGTACCCTCGATGCCGAGGAGCGCCGTCTGAAGCAGCTGAACGATATTCTCCGCCAGGCTGCGGGCTCCGAGGAGATCCAGAAGGCCTTGGCCTGGTTGAAGAGTCAGGGTGAGGATCCCTTTTCCCTGCCGGAAGCCCTGTCGGTGGATGAAGAGGTCCTGGCCGAGGTGGAGCGGCTCCTGGGAAGCTGGATTCAATCCGTTGTCCTGGGGGATCGGGCGCTGAAATCCATTGCTGAGGCCCCGGGGCAACTCTATGTCGCGGTGGCAGGTGCCGCCGAGTTGCCGGAGGCGCCCGCCGGTTGCAAGGCCCTTGCCCCACAGCTCCGATGGCGAAAGGGGAAGGTTCGGCCCCTGGAAGCCCTGCTGGCCCGAACCTTCCGCTGCTCCGATGCGAACCTCCCGAAACTTGCGACCCTGCATCCGAGCCTGGGTTTTGTCTCTCCCGGGCTCCTCCGGTTGCCCTACGGCCCCATCCAGGTCGGTGTGCACGCGCCGGCCGCCTCGCCATTGAAGTTGCGGAGCGAATTGGAGGCCTGCCGGAAGCTCCGCGAGGAACTCCTGGACCGCGTGGAAACGCTCGAAACGGAGGTCAAGGAACGGCAGAAACGGCTGCAGGAAAGCTCGGAGCGCTCCCGGGAAATGGAGGAGGACCGGCTCGTCTGTCGAAGGGGACTGGAGGATCTGAAGGGCCGCCACGCCTCGGTGCGCGGACAACTGCGAGAAATTCAAGAGGCCCAAGAAAGGGCAGATCTCCAGTGGGAGCAGCTCGAACAAGAGATTGCCGCCCTGCGGGCCCAACTGAGGGATCTTGAGGCTCCTGAAGATAATCCAGTGGCCGCGGCCCTCACAGAGTCCATCCATGGGGCCGAGGGAAGACAGCACGAGGCCCAGGCCGAACTCGAGCGGCGCCGGCAGGTCCTCATGGAGGCAACCCAGGTGCGCGCCTCCGCATGGGCAGAGCGCGACAGCCTACAGCGCCAGGTGCTGCAGATTCAGCGCGGCACCTACGATCTGGAGACCGAGAAGAAGCGGGTGCAGGACGATATCCGGCAGGCGGAAGAGCGGGTGGAACAATCGACTCAGCGCATCCAGGATCTCGAAACGGAGACCCAGCAGCGCCTGCAGGAAAGATGGGTGCTTCAAGAACAGCAGGGCGCGGCCCAACCCGAGATCGAGCGCGTTGCCGAGGAACTCCGCGTATTCGAGCGGATGGCCCGGGAGTTCCAGCAGTCCCTCGAGAATGCGCGTCAGCTTCACCAGGAGTCGCTTATCTCCGCAGCGCAGGTGCAGGGCAGTACCGAGGCAATGGCCAAGGAAGTGGAGCTGGCGCTGTCCTTCACGGTGTCAGATTTTCTCGCGTCCATCACAGAGGACGAGCGGGAGGCCTGGAACCAAGGTGAACTCGTCCACCAGACAGCGCTTGGCGAGTTGCAGGGCAGGCGCCTCGACATGGGCAGCGTCAATCCACTGGCCATCCAGGAACTGGAGGAGGCCGAATCCCGGCTTTCCTTCATGAACCTGCAGCGCGCGGATGTCATGGAGGCCATCGGCAACCTCGAATCGACCATCAAGGAGATCAACGCAACTAGCGAGGAGCGCTTCCGCGAGGCCTTCGACTTCGTGAACGCGCGGTTTTCCGAGGTCTTTCGTGAAGTCTTTGGGGGCGGCGCCGCGCATCTTTCCTTGCAGGATCCGAAGGACCTGCTCGAATGCGGTATCGAGATCACGGCTCAGCCCCCGGGGAAAACCGCGAAGGCTCTTTCGCTGCTGTCGGGCGGAGAAAAGGCCCTCACGGCCATCTCGCTCCTCTTCGCCATCTTCCAATTCAAGCCCAGTCCCTTCTGTGTGCTGGACGAAGTTGACGCACCCCTGGACGAGGCCAATGTCGCCCGCTTTGCGAGGCTCGTGCAGAAGATGAAGGCCGATACTCAGTTCATCGTCATCACGCACCAGAAACCCACGATGGTGGCTGCGGACACACTCTACGGCGTCACCATGGAGGAGCGGGGCATCAGTCGATTGGTGAGTGTGCAACTTCGGGACGCCGAACAGCTCGTGTGAAATGGACTGGACCGCCGGCCTCGACTTTCCTCATCTCCCCGTCACCCCTTCGCCTTCGAGAAGCCATTCGCGATGTCAACACGAAAGTAATTAGAAATTGTGGAAAACCCCAGAAGATGCAAAGAGGCATTCCGAAAAATTGAATAAATTTTAAGTTGTTTCATTGCAATAAATAATGTAATTCTCGAGAAAAGATGCACGGCGCCGAAGCGGAAGAAATGATGGACTTTAGGGGGTGCAATGAGGGGAAATCCGCAAGGTTTTCCGCATAACCCCTGACCGGGGAACGAATCGGCTCTGGAGGGCCCTTCCGGGGAATATTCGGCCCCGGCTTTCGAGTTAGGCTGGAGCCATGGCCAAGACCTCTCCGATTTTCGAATGCACAGCGTGCGGCGCGCGGTATTCCAGGACCCTGGGCAAGTGCGGCGCCTGTGGGGCCTTCGACAGCATCGAGGAAGTCAAGGGTTCCTTGCGCAAGGACCTTGGCCGCTCCCGCAGCGCCTTCGCCCAGAGTCAGTACACGGGGCCGATTCCCATCACTGAGGTGGAGATCAGCGAGACGGAGCGGGTGCCTACCGGCTTGGCCGAACTCGACCGGGTGCTGGGTGGCGGTGTCGTGCCCGGCATGGTGGTGCTGCTCGGGGGCGAACCTGGCATCGGCAAGTCCACCCTTGTCCTCCAGTGGGCGGCCTCAACGACAGGAACTGTCCTGTACGCCAGTGGGGAGGAAAGCGAGCGTCAGATCAAGCTGCGGGCTCAGCGAATAGGCGCCGAGAGTCCCGACATCCATCTTTTCGCCGAAACGGATGTGCGCCGCATCCTGGAAGTCGCGGAACAGATGAAGCCGTCGCTGCTGCTCGTGGATTCGATCCAGACCCTCTTCGACCCGGACTTCGAGTCGAGTGCGGGCAGCGTCAGCCAGGTGCGCGGCTGCGCGACCCTGTTGGCCCGATGGTCCAAGACCAGCGGTACGCCGCTGGTGCTCGTGGGTCATGTCACCAAGGACGGCAGTCTTGCCGGACCCAAGGTGCTTGAACACCTCGTGGACACCGTGCTGGCCTTCGAAGGTGATCGGCACCACCATCATCGTTTGCTGCGGGCCCTCAAGAACCGCTTTGGCGCGGCCTTCGAGCTGGGTGTCTTCGCCATGACGGGCAAGGGGCTGGTGCCCGTCGAGGGCAATCCGTTCTTCCTGGACGCCGAGCCTAGGCCTGGTTGTGCGGCCACGGTGGTACTCTCAGGTACCCGTCCCATGGTGGTTGAGATCCAAGCCCTGGTGGCTTCCGCGGGTCTTGGAATTCCGCGTCGCACGGCCCTTGGCATCGATGGACAGCGGTTGTCCATGCTTTGCGCGGTAGCCGAACGCCGCGGTGGCGTTCAGCTCCATGATCGGGATGTCTATGTGAATGTGGCGGGCGGTCTGGAGGTCGAAGACCCGGCGGCCGATCTCGCCGTGATCGCCGCTCTTACCAGCAGCGCCACCGGGCGCATCCTGGCCGAGAAGTGCCTCTTCATGGGCGAGGTGGGCCTTACGGGCGAGGTGCGTCCGGTGGCCCAGCTGCCCTTGCGCATCCAGGAGGGCGCCCGGTTGGGCTTCGAACGGGCCGCCGTGCCCAGGATGGGGCTCGAGGGCGGCAAGGGCCTGGACCTCATCCTGGAACTCAGCGTCGAGCGTCTGCGGGGCAAGGAATGGCTGAAGGCCAAGGCGGAAGAAGCGTCCTTGGATGGGCATGGATGACCCTCAGCGCGGCCGGAGCCGCAACCTAATCGGAAGGTTTTGGGGATCGCTGAGAGAAGAAGTAATGACATCAGGATTTCGAATTCCATCCCCAGCGAGGAGCACTATGCGTTCCATGACCGCCTATGCCGAAATCATCCGTCCCCTGGAACAGGGGCAGTTGCGGCTCGCCCTGCGCAGCGTAAACCACAAGGGCCTGGAATTGAATGTGCGCATGCATCCGGCGCTCCTCCCCCTGGAGAACGCCCTGAGGGCGGCAATCCGCGAGACCGCGAACCGGGGCAAGCTCGACCTGACGCTCGAGGTCCTGGACGAACCGAGTCTGGAACCCCAACTTAACCGCCCCCTGCTGCGCAGCGTGGCCAAGGCCTGGCAGGAAGACGCCGAATGGCTCAATCTGCCGCCCCTGAGCGCGGAGGCCTTCTTCCGTCTGCCCAGCGCCTGGCTGCCTCCCGCCTCCGACCTGGCGGAACGGCTTGAGGCATCGGTGCTGGAGGGCCTGGAAGGGCTTTTGGAACTCTGGAACGCGAGTCGGGCCCGGGAGGCTCAGCGTCTTGGCCCCTTCTTCAAGGATTCCCTCAGCCGCCTGCGGGACCTTCGAAACAGCCTCCTGCTGGAGGCAGAGCTTCAATTGGCTGATTTACCAGTACAATACAAACAAAAACTCGACCAAATTCTGAGAGATGCCCAGGTGCAGGGCCAGCTTCCGGCCGAAAGAATCGTTGCCGAGGCCGGGGCCCTGGCGGAGCGCCAGGATGTGCGGGAGGAACTGGTGAGGTTGGAGGCTCACCTGGATGACTTCGAGGAACGACTGGAGAAGGGTCACCTGGCAGGCAAGAGCCTTGATGTCTGGTGCCAGGAGGTACTCCGGGAGTTGAATACCTGCGGATCAAAATGCAAACGGCTGTCCATGACTCGCGCCGTTATGGAAGCCAAGGGCGTGCTGGACCAGATCCGCGAGCAGGGAGCCAACCTGGAGTGATCCCAATTTTTTTGGCCCATTTCGGGTATTGTGTATTTCATACGTCACGAACCGGGAGGATGCATGCCGCGAGGGATGAAAGCCTGGGTGATCTTGGCGGCTCTAGCTTTGCGGTTGACCGCGCAGGAGACCGGGGAACGCTGGCGCTTCAGCGGCTTCGGCACGCTCGGGCTGGCTTCGAGTTCCACCGACCTGGCCGATTACGCGCGGGATCGCTCCCAGCCCCGGGGGACTTCCCGCAATCTGGATCCGCGGCTGGACAGTCGGCTCGGAGTGCAGGGAAACCTGACTCTCACGGACGCATTCAGCCTCGTCGGCCAGGTGGTCAGCAAGTACCGCTACGACCACACCTTCACCCCTGACCTTTCCTGGGGCTTCCTCAGCTACGCGCCCATCTCCGGGCTGCAGGCCCGGATCGGGCGGCTGGGCTGGGATGTGTTCCAGCTCGCGGATACCCGTAATGTCGGCTACTCCTACCTATGGGCACGGCCACCCGTGGATTTCTACGGCCCCTTGATGGCTTCCAATCTGGATGGGGTGGATGTTGCCTGGACCTCCTCCGTCGGCGGAAACCGGAATGTGAGATTCAAACTTTCTGCGGGTCGGGCCTCCGAGAAAGTCCCCCTTGGCGACAGCGGGCTGAACATGGACCTGAGCGGGGGGAAGCTGTTCGGCGCCATGGCGGAGTTCCAAGGACAGGCAATCAACCTGCGGGCGACCTACGCCCAGATGCGCACGGCCAAGAACTTTCCCAGCCCCATCAGCGACATCCGGGAGGGACTCAATGCCTTCGCCCTCCTCCTGGGCGACCCGGGGCTCGCCCGACAGGCGGAAGCCATGGCCTTCAAGGATCATCTCTTTCGGTATTCCTCCTTGGGCCTGAGTTGGAACGAGGGTCCCCTCCAGGTGGAGGCCGTTGCCGCCAAACTGCACTCGGACAGCGGCATGATCCCTGGTTTCAAGTCCGGCTACCTATCGATCGGATACCGTAAGGGAACGGTGGCGCCTTATTTCCTGGCGTCCCGCGTCGTTTCGGGGCAGCCCGATTCCTATGTGGGTGCGCTACCCGAGTTGGGTCCCGAGGCCGCCGCTTTGGCCAACGCCGTCACCATGACCCTCACCAGAATGCGGTCGAACCAGACGACGCTTGCCCTTGGCCTCCGCTGGGACTTCCACCCCAAGGCCGCCTTCAAGGCCCAGGTGGACCGAGTGTCGGCGCTACCCG
>CAIPUA010000116.1 GCA_903868115.1 uncultured Holophagaceae bacterium | reverse complement strand
GGCCTCGATCTTGGAGAAATCCAGGATGTCGTTGAGCAGGGCGAGCAGGCTGCCCCCGGAGTGGTTGATGGTCGCCACGAATGCCCGCTGTTCATCGGTCAGTTCCGAATCCGCCAGCAGCTCCGCCATGCCCAGCACACCATTCATCGGTGTGCGGATCTCGTGGCTCATGTTGGCCAGGAATTCGCTCTTGGCCCGACCGGCCGCCTCCGCCTGAACGGCGAATTCGTTGGCCCAGGTTGTGGCCTGCTGCAGGTCGAGGTTCGTTTGCAGGAGTGTGGCTTCTGCGGCCTTGGCCAACTTCGTGGCGTCCTCGGCGTCCTCTGCCAGGCTCAAGAGATTTTCCCTGCCCTGCAGAGCCATTGCGGCCTGCTCGCGGAGACCATCCTTCACAAATTTCATGTTCTTGAACAGGTCACCGGTGAGCCGCTCGAGTTCACCGATGGCGTCGTCAGCCTCGGCCTCGATGTCAGGCAGTTCGCGTCCACCGCTGGCGATGGCGAGGGCGTTGCTCAGGCGGGCGATGCGCTGCTCGATGGGCGGAACTTCGCGTGGGCCCGACTCCTCGAAGGCGCAGAAGGGTTGAGCCCGCATGTCGGCGAACGGATCGGTGCCGGAGAAGGCCCCGAGGCTCTTCGGTGCCGGTCCCGCTTCTTCGAAGCCCATACTCTTCGCGATTTCGCGCGTGCTGCCGTCAAAACAGCGCTCGACGACTTCGCGATAGTCCACGCGGCGGCGCAATTGCTTCCACCGCTGCTGCTGGCTGAGCATCCAGGTGCCGATTTCCGGCCAAGGCGTGGGCAGAAAATCCATACGATCGTGGTCGATGCACTGCCGCCCCAGGCCGTCGTCATACACGCCCGAAAGGGCCTGAGCCACCGGTTCAGGGTCGAACTGGTTGAGCATGTCGGCCGCGCTCAAGTGGACTGCGATCTCCCGGCGCTCGTCTGGCGAGGCCCGATGCAGGGCCAGTTGCGCCTCCATCACGCTCTTGCGCATCGCCTCATAGGTCCGGGGATGCTCATTGACGAAGGCCTCCGTGCAGGCCAGGCAGCAGCAGGGATGTCCCGGCATGATTTCCTTGGACAGCCGGAAGATGAAACCGAGGCCGCGGTAAACGCAAATCTGATTGAACGGTTCGGGCGCGAAAATGCCGTCCACCTGGCCGGTTTCGAGGTAGTGGGGCATTTGCGGCGGTGCCACCTCGATGATGGTCACATCCTGCAGTGGATCCAGTCCGTGTTCCGCCAAGAAATGGCTCAACAGGTAGTAGTGCATGGAATACAGGTAGGGCACGCCGAAGGTGAAGCCCTTCATATCGCCCGCGTCCCGGATGCCCCCATGTTTTTTCGCCAGGGTGAGGGCCTGACCGTTGATGTTCTGGATGCACGCCAAACGAATATCGACTCGCCGACCGTCCAAACCCAGACGAATGGCCAGCGGCATCGGCGAGAGCAGGTGGGCCGCGTCGGTGTGCCCGAAGGTCAGCAGGTCCTTGACCCCGCTCCACCCCGGCGCGGGACTCAGCGTAACTTCCAGACCGTTCTGGGCAAAGATTCCCTGTGTTTTCGCGTAGAACAGCGGCGCCGAGCAGAGGATCGGGATGAACGAGATTTCTATCTTGGGCTTTTCCAGTCCGCGCTTGTGAGCCGGAAGCGGAAGGATCGCGCGTGGAACCACAACTTCGCCGATAGCTCCGCCGGGAGCCAGCGCGTCGTGTGCGCTACGCGCGCTCGAAGGCTGCACCGTGCCATCCCAAGCCACGGGTTCATCGTGTTCTCGATAGATCGGCGTACGACCCAAGTCCGCGCGGAGGTCGTTGACCTGGCGTTTCATTTCCACGATGCGCGTCTCGCGCCCGCCCATCAGACGGTTCATGCGATCGGTTTGGGCCAATAATATTCGCAGCTCTTCCTCGGCCTGTTTGCGTTTGGTGATGTCGATCAGCACGGTCAGCATGTGCGACCGCCCCTGGCTGACGATGATTTCGCCCGAGAAGATGCCATGGAGGATGGTGCCGTCCTTGCGGCGCAGTTGCACCTCGACATCGGCGATCCGCCCTTCCGCTGCCAGCGTGGCCAGCATGGCGGTCGGCTGTTCAGGAATCGGGAACAGGGTTAGTTCGGGCGGGGTTTTCCCGATGACTTCGTCCATGGAATAACCGAGCGCAGCCAGGAAGGCGTCGTTGACATCCGTGAAGCGCCGTTCCGGCAGGCTGGCGAGCGCCATCAGGGCGGGGTTCTTGCGGAACATCCGTTCGAACCGCTGCTGGGCTTCCTGGTGAGCGGTCAGATTCTTGGAGATGCAGAAGATGCATTCCTCGCCATCCCACTGGCCAAACGAAAGCCGGGTCTCCACCGGAATCACCGAGCCATCCCGGGCAACCAACGGCACCGGACAGGAGTCCGACTCTCCGCGGAGCATGGCGATCATGTGCAGCGCGGCTTCTGAGCGCTGGTCCTCCGGGCGCAGTTCCAGCATGTTCATGGTGGCGAGTTCCGCCGGGCTGTAGCCAAGCGTCTCTTGAACGGAAGGATTGGTGAAGAAAATCCGCCCTTCGGTTGTGCCCACCACGATCATGTCGTTCATGGATTCGAAGAAGGTGCGGAAATTGGCTTCGTTCGATTTGAGCTTTTCCTCCAGTCGCTTGCGTTCGGTGATGTCGATCATCACCGTGAGGAAGTACTGTTTTCCCTGGCTGCTGACTGCTTCCCCGGAGAACAGGCCATCGAGAAGGGTGCCGTCCTTGCGGCGGACCTTCAGCTCGAGGTCGGTCACGCGCCCATGCGCTATAAGTTCTTCCGATAGCGCGGCCTGTTGGGCCGGATCGGTGAACAGGCCGAGCTCGGCCGCGGTGCGGCCGATGATCTCGTCCCGGGCGTAGCCGAGGGCCTTCAGGAAGGCGTCGTTGATATCCGTGAAGCGCCGGTCCGGCACACCGGAAAGGGCCATCAGGGTGGGGTTGTGGCGGAACAGGCGCTCGAAACGCTGCTGGGCTTCCTGTTCGGCGCTCAGGTTCTTGGAGATGCCGAAGATGCAGTCCGCGCCATTCCACTGCCCGAACCAGACGCGGGTCTCCACCGGAACGAGTGTTCCGTCCTTGGCCGCCAGCGGCAGGGGACAGCTTTCCCGCTCGCCCCGGAACATGGCGGCGAAGATGTCGCTGGCCTCCACCCGCTTGTCCGCCGGGTGCACATCCAGCATGTGCATGGTGGCGAGTTCCTCGGGGCTGTAGCCCAGCGCGCGTGTGACCGCGGCGTTGCTGAAGAGCACGCCACCCTCGGGGGTGCCCACGAAGATCAGGTCGGTCATGGACTCGAAGAAGACGCGGAAATTGGCTTCGCTGGACCTGAGCTTGCCCTCGAGCTGCTTCTGCTCGGTGATGTCCCAGTTGGTGCCGATCATGCGCAGGGGCTGGCCCGAGTCGTCACGCTGCACCAAGGCGATGCCGCGGATGTTGTGGATGCCCCCGTCTGGCCAGACCACCCGGAATTCGGTATCGAAGTCCTTCTCCCCGCGCAGCGCGGCCTGGACCTCGGCGTCACCCTGCGCCACATCCTCCGGGTGCAATCCGGCCTGCCACGCCTCGTAGGCGCCGCTGAACTGATCCTCCGTAATGCCGTAGATGCGATACATCTCGGCGTCCCAGACCAGCACATTGTGGACGGTGTCGTAGTCCCAGATGCCCACGCCCCCCGCCCGCGCCGCCAGCGCCAGGCGCTCGGCCAGTTGGACCAGGGCGGCTTCCGCCTGTTTGCGCTCGGTGGTGTCCTGGATGATGGAGTGCAACACGGTCCGCCCACCGAACTGGATGCTGCTGACCGAGACTGCCACCTCCCGCAGGGAACCATCCGCCAGACGATGCTGAAATTCGAATCGCCGGCCGTGTTCCTGCGGCACGGATGCCATTGCCTGCTGGAGTTCGGACGGGGACAGGATATTGATGTCGCCGATCCGCATGGCCAGGAACTGCTCCCGCGGGTAGCCGTAGAAGGCCAGGGCGGCGGCGTTGGCATCGACAATCGCCCCGCTGTCGGGATCGATCAGCAGCATCACCGAGGAATTGCCTGCGAATTGATTGCGGTACGAGGCTTCGCTCGCGTGCAGTTCCCGGGTCCGTGCGTCCACCCGCTGCTCCAGCGTGGCGTTGATCCGGCGAATCCTTTCCATCTGTCTCACCACGAGGAAGGCGAGCAGCCCGAACAGGGCACTCGCCAGACCGCCGAGGACGAGCACCACCGTTGAGGTATCGCGATGGGCGGCGAAGAGCCCTGGCAGGGCACGCGTCACCAGGGTCCAGGTGTGGCCTCCGTGGGACAGCGTGCACCTGGCTTGCAGGGGCGCAGAGGTCCCACCGGCACGGCTGGTGTCCCGGTCGAACATCAGGGTTTCCGGGCGCGCCGCTGGGCCGTCGTAGATCTCGATATCGAGTTCCTTCGCGCCTTCCCCGAGCACGCCGTGCATCAGGTCGTTCATCCGGAACGGCGCATAGACCCAGCCCACCAGATTCTGTTGGCGGTCCTCCAGGGTCTGCAGCGCCCGCCCGTTCCGGTAGACGGGCACATACACCAGGAAGCCGGCCTGAACGGCCTCGGTGGTTTCCTGTACCAGCTTCACCTTGCCGGACATGCGGGTCTGGCCCGTGTCCAGCGCCTGGCTCATGGCCTCCCGGCGCACGGCTTCGGAGAACATGTCGAAGCCAAAGGCCCGCAGATTGCGCTCACTGAAGGGCTCCAGGTAGATGATCGAGCTGTAGAGCTCCCGGTCGCCCGCGGGGCGAAGCTGGTAGTCGGGGAAGCCCTGGCTGCGGATCTGCGCGACGTGCCGCTCTTTCTCGGCCGCAGGCACGAGCACCGCGAAGCCGATTCCCTGGATGCCAGGGAAGCGTTCAGCCACGCTGAGACTGGCGACGAAGGTGGCGAATTCCGCCCGCGTGACCGTTGCACTGGCCTGGAAAAGCCCCCGGGCGGCCAACAGCGCCTGTTCGTAATGCCGCAGACGATCCTCGATCCGCGACTGGGCATCGCGGCTGCGGAAGTCGAAATCGGCCTTGACCTCCCGTTGGTTGGCCGTGCGGGCGCGCTGCCAGAAGCCGAAGCTGAGCGCCAAGCCGACCAGCAGCACCCCGAAGGGCAACCCGAACCGGGCGAGGCTTCGCATCAAGGAGGAAGTGGACGCTGGTTTCACAGGTCACCCGGCGGCATGCAATCGAATTATTTACTCAGTGTAAGCCGCCGCGAGGGGAAGGAAGCACAAAAGGCAAGGCCGAGAGGGGACAGAAACATAGCGCGGCGTCAGCCGCAAGCATATCGGAAGGTGTCGAGAGTCGCGGTGAATCGAAGATGTTCACGGAGGAAAACGGGTTTCCGCTTTGATGCTTTGTCCCACGCTTTTCCGGAATCCTCCGCGTCCTCTGCGCCTCCGCGTGAGGAGCTTTTTGTGTCAAGATGCAACCAAGCCAGGAGCGCAGTCATGACCGGTGAACCCTTTCTCATTCTGCTGGTGGAAGATGACCCGGCCCACGCCGAGATCGTGCGAAGGAATCTCGAAGATGCCCGGGTGGCCAACCGTCTGGTGCATGTGGGCGATGGTCAGGCGGGCCTGGACTACCTGTTTCATCGGGGCGAGTTCACGGACGCCGAAAAATTCCCCCGGCCGGGCATGGTGCTGCTGGATCTCCGGTTGCCCAAGGTGGACGGGCTCGAGGTGCTGAGGCTCACCAAGGCCGACCCCAGCCTGAACCGGATTCCCATCGTGGTCCTCACCACCTCTTCGGCTGAAAGCGATATGGCCCGGGCCTATGAATGCCAGGCCAACAGCTACCTGGTGAAGCCGGTGGATCTGGCCAATTTCACGGAGATGATGGAAACCTTCGGGTTCTATTGGCTGGCCTGGAACAAATACCCATACTGATCTGCCCTGAGGCGCCCATGGCCATCCAGCCCACCCGCATCCTGGTCATCGAGGATGAAGCGGCCCACGCCGAGGCGATCGCCCGCTCGCTCGAAACCATGGACGGCGCGGAACTGCGGGTACTGGGGTCGCTCAAGGCGTTTCGGGATGAAGCCACTGCCTGGAGCCCCGCTATCGCCCTGATGGACCTGAATCTTCCGGATGGCCGGGCCACCGAGGTGCTCGCGGACCCCACCGACGCCCGCCCCTTCCCGATCATCGTCATGACCAGCTATGGCAGCGAACAGGTGGCGGTCGAGGCGCTGAAGGCCGGTGCCTTCGATTACCTGGTCAAATCGCCGGAGGCCTTCCGCACCCTGCCCCACACCCTGGAACGGCTGCTTCGCGAATGGCAGCTTCGCACCGAGGGCAAGCGGATGCATCGGGAGTTGAAGGCGAGCGAGGCTAACCTGCGGGCCATCACGGCGGCCAGCGTCGATGTCATCTTCACCCTGGATGCCCAAGGCACCTTCCTGTTCGTGTCCCCCGCCTGGGAGCGGCATTTCGGTACTCCCGTCAGCGCGGTGCTCGGCCAGTCCTTCGCCCCGGTCGTGCATCCCGACGATGTTCAGCCCTGCCTCGACTGCCTCACCCGGGTGTTGGGCACCGGGCAGAGCGAGACCAGCCCTGCCTTTCGGGTTCAACACGCCAACGGTTCCTGGCGCTGGTTCGAGGCGAATGTATCCCGGCTGACCACGCCCGAGGGCGAGCCGCGGTTCCTGGGCATGGGCTACGACGTCACCGATCGCCTGCTGTTGGAGGCGGAACGGGCAGAGACTCTGCATTCCCTGCAGACCCTGGCGGCGATCGATCGCACCATTCGCCGGGCTGGGGTGGCGGAGCTCCAGGCCGTGAACGAGCAGATCCTGGCCGCCCTGCTCACGATCTTCGAGTGCGACCGCGCCTGGCTGCTCTATCCCGCGGATCCCGAGGCCGCCGCCTATACGGTGCCCATGGAGCAGACCCGCGCTGAATTCCCGGGCGGTGGCGCCTTGGGGCAGCCGATCCCCATGTCCGAGGCCGTGCGCGAGCTCATCCATACGGTGCTGGTCGCCGAGCAGCCGGTGGCCTATGGTCCGGGGCAGGACCAACCCATGCCACAGGATGTCGCCGAGGGGTTCGCGGTCCAGTCCCAGCTGATCCTGCCGGTGTTGCCCACCCAGGGAAAACCCTGGCTCCTGGGCCTGCACCAGTGCTCCCGTGCCCGCGCTTGGAGCGAGGCCGAGAAAAAACTCTTCACCCAGATTGGCACGCGGGTAGCGGCGGGCCTGAATGCCATGCTGTTCCTGCGCGAACGGCAGCGGCAAACGGATGCTCTGCGCCTCAGTGAAGCCAAACATTCCGCCATGATCGCCAATATCGCCGATGTGCTGGCGATCATCGATCCCGACGGCATCGTCCAGTACAAGAGCCCGAATATCGAAAAATGGTTTGGCTGGCAGCCGACGGACCTGGTTGGAACCGACACCTGGAAGACCATTCATCCAGACGACTTGGCACGGGTGCAGCGGGTCTTCGCCCAACTCCTGAGTGCCGCTGGCGCCACCGCCACGGACCAATGCCGCTACCAGTGCAAGGATGGCAGCTACAAATGGATGGAATTCAAGGCCGTGAATCTGGTTTACGATCCCGATATTGCCGGGGTGCTGCTGAACTACCACGACATCACCGAGCGCCGACGCGCCGAGGCCGCCCTGCGGGAGAGCGAGGCCCAGAACCAGGCGCTG
>CAIPUA010000115.1 GCA_903868115.1 uncultured Holophagaceae bacterium | reverse complement strand
TCCTCTATGCCATCGGGGGCCAGCAGAAACAGCCTTGCCTCGACTTCATGGGGATCGGTATCAGCTTCGTCAGCATGGCCCCGGAAATTCGCGACCGCCTGTCCGTCTTCCTGGAGACCATGTTGGGAATTTAGTGTGTGTCGATCCAGGCCTTTGCGGCCTGAAGATCGCTCCAGACCGCGCGCCGCACCTCCTGTGTGTACTGCCGCAAAACATAGGCGGGATGGAAGGTTGGCATCACGGGAATGCCCTCCAACATCTCCAGGCGCTGCCATTGGCCGCGGATCCGGGTGATGCCCGTTTCCACACCCAGGAGTTCCCGCAGTGGTGTTGCCCCCAGCGTCACGATGACGCCCGGGCGGATCAACTCGATCTGCCGCCGGAGATAGCCAAGGCAGCGCTGGGCTTCCTGGGGCGTAGGGGTGCGGTTGTCCGGGGGGCGGCATTTCACCACATTGGCGATGTACACATCTGCCCGCTGAAGGCCAAGGGCGCCGATCATCTTGTCCAGCAGTTCACCAGCCTTCCCCACGAAAGGCCGACCCTGCAGATCCTCGTCTCGCCCCGGCCCCTCGCCGATGAACATGAGCCTCGCGGTGGCGCTGCCTTCTCCGAACACGAAGCGGAGCCGACCCGCGCCCAAGGGGCAGGCCAGACAGCCCTGCAGGCAGCGTTCCAGGTCCACCAGGTTCGAGGCGGAAGCGAGTGTCTCCGGGGGCGGGCAGCCTGCGGGATCCGTGGGGGGCACGAACTGCAGAGGCGCCTTTGGCCCAGTGGTCGGAACCACGGGCTTTGCGGCCACGGCCACGCTGGGCTGGGGTTCAGGTGCAGGCGGAAGAAAGGCCAGCGGCGGCGGGACCAGTCCCATCAGGCCCAGGTCCTCCAGGGCATCCCGCCACGGATGCAAGGGGCCGTTCATGATCCCTCCCTCATGGCATGTCTGTGACCCTTTCGGTTCCCCATGTCCCCTAGACTACTTG
The DNA here is from genome assembly GCA_903868115.1 of uncultured Holophagaceae bacterium. Taxonomy (GTDB): domain Bacteria; phylum Acidobacteriota; class Holophagae; order Holophagales; family Holophagaceae; genus JAYREN01. The sequence continues at coordinate 9,761 of CAIPUA010000115.1, read as the reverse complement.
GTCCTTGGGCTCCAGGCGCCCGGGGAACATTGTCCAACCCTGGCGCATTGCTATGCCGGAGCCCCGCATGCAGCTTCTGAACGAAACCACGACCCCCTTCGGGCCGCACTCGCAGTTTCACGAGGCCTTCGCCGCGCTCTATCCCCGTCTTGTCAGCTACGCGCTCCGCTATGGCGCCACCTATCCCGAGGACATCGCCCAGGAGGCCTTCGTCATCCTGATGCAACGCCAGGTTGCCGTGGATCACCCCACAGCCTTTCTCTACGGCACCGTGCGCACCCTGGCGCTGACCGAGCGCCGCCCCATGAAGAACAAGAATCTCAGCCTGGAAGCCGTGATGGAACCCGGCCGTGCCGCAGACGCCGATGAGCAACTGCTCAGCGCCGAAGTGCGGGAGCGCATGCGCACCCTTTCGCCCACCTTTCGCGAGGCGCTCTGGCTCTTCGTGGTGGAGGGGCTGTCCATCAAGGAAATCGCCGATATTCTCGGCATCCCCCAAGCCACCGTCAAGACTCGCATCCACCGGGCCAAGGCCCAGCTTCGCGATTTGTTGAACCCTTCTGGAGGCATCCATGTCCTGGCTTGATCCCGCCCGCCTCACTGAATCCGCCGAAGATCGCGCGCTTCGCGAGGAACTCCGAGACCTCCTGGGCACCCCTGCCTCGAATTTCTTTCAGGCCGAAGTGACGCCCGAGATCATTGCCTTGGCCGAAGACCTCCGCCGGGAGGCTGAGCGCCGTCGGCACACCTCCCGCCAGCGGCCCAGCTGGATCCTGTTGGCTGCAGCCCTGCCCTTCGCGCTGGTGCTCACCGGTCTCGGCGCCTGGGGCTTCCAACAGAAGCAGCGTGCCGATGTGCTTGCCCAGGATCTCGCCCACCAGGATCGGGAGCACCGCGAACAGCTCGTGGCCGTGAGCAATCAGTTCAAGACCGAGCGGATGGCCCGGGAGGAATTCATCCGTACCCTGCAGAAGGAAGGCTTGAAGAGTCCTCGGCGCCTGGGCAAGGAACTCGTGATTCCCGTAGACCGCAATCCCATCCCCGCCGCCGCCGACACCCAGCTGGTCAAGGGGCACTGATTTCCCTGGAACCAGGGCTTGGCAAAGCCAACAGGACTCAACACGGATGAAACCACTGCCGAAGCCGCTACGATGAAGGCAACGGAGGCGTCCCATGGTCAACGGCCTGCTTTTCCTCATCCTGCTGGTTTCGGCCCTGGCCGCCCTCCTTGCGGGCATGGCGGTATTCAGCAACAGTCGGCCCCCCGATGCCCGCGTCAACCAAGTCATGGATGACATGGATGACATCAAGGGACTGGTGAACCAGCTTCAGAAATCCGTGCTCCAGATCGAGAGAAAGCTGGACAAGGACAGCAAGGACGGCCGGGCCGAACTGAAGGACCTGCTCGAACGCATGGCCGACCGGATCGACAAGCGGCTGCAGGAGATCGGCGGCTGATCTACCCTGCCTGGGAATGCACGCCGGGACTCCAGCCCTTCTCGTTCAGTAGGCGGACGCCGATGATGCGGCTCAAACGAAAGGCCATTGCTTCCTGGTGCAGGTGACAAAATGCACGCAGGTGCTCACCATCCACGGCCTGGGGCGTGACCCGGCGGAGCTGGCTCCGATGGGCGGCCAGGGGCATGTAGGTCAGTTCGGCCATCAGGTTGTAGCTGGCACCGTATTCCAGGATGCGCTGGGTCTCCTCCTGGGCCTGCGGACCGCCGCCCAGGTTCAGCATGGGCACCCGGCGCAGGATTTCGTTATAGAGCGTGGAATCCTCGCCCTGGATGCGCTGCAGGGCGGCCTGGATCATCTGGCGCACGGGTTCCAGGTGGTGGTTCATGCCCTTCTCGTTCACGAAGGCGAGGCAGGCCAGGGCCCAGAGATATAGCGACTCGTCACCATCCAGGCTGAGAGGAAGAAAGCGGCCGGGCTTGGGCAGGAAGCCTGCCTGCTTGAGCAGCGCGAAGGCGTTGGCGGGACCACAGGCCTCCATTACCGTCTCCGAGATTGCCCTGAGACCCAGCGGAGCCAGTTCAGGTCGAACCATCAGTTCCTCGGCCAGTTCCGGCGTGCGGGCCTTTACCAGTCGGACGCCCTGGACCACCTCCACCTCGCCGAGCCGATCGCCGAGGTCATCCAGCATCTGGGTCAGGGTCTGAGGCAGGCCCGCAGTCCCGCCGCCAAGGCGCATCCGCAGTTCCTCCATGCTGAGCCCGGCATCCAGGGCGCGGATCAGCGTGTCCGGCCCGAGCCGCAGGCCCACCATGGTGTCCATGGATTCCACATCGCCAAACTGGGCTAGGCACAGCAGCCGATGCGGGTTCTGGCCCATGGGCGTGAGGAGTTCGAGATTGGGTTGAACCACCAGCGGCTGCTCCACCAGGAAGGGTGCCCAGTGGGCCTCGGTGCCCCGGTGATCGCGCAGCAGATATTCCTGGGCCAGCGCTTCACCATGGGGCGTGAGCAGGAGATGGTTCCGCTCTGCGTCCATGGCCACCATCCCCATCCGGCGTAGGAAGGGCAGGAAGACCTCGCGGGTGCGCTCCTCGTCCAGCGGGTGCAGGGTCTTGAGGAAGGCCAGGAAGGGCTGGATGGCCAGAGTCTGCCCCTTGCGCTCCAGGAGATGACGCATGAGGAAGGCCCGATCTTCAGCGGGAGGCATGTTCCAGAGCTTGAGATCGTCTTCCAGCAGCTTGGCGAAGGCCCGTTCCGCGACCCAACGGGGCGCTTGCGCGAGCACGGCGGGCAGCAGCGTATCCACGCGACCTTCCCGGCTCCAAAGCAGACCCAGGCGATGCAACAGGGCAAAAGCCAGGGTGGCGTCCCGCTCATCCTTGAGCAGGGAGTTCCGGCTCAGGAGTTGGCCCAGTTCCTTCTTGGCGGGCAGCCCGCCCTTGAGCACGCGGATGCCACCCATGCACCTGAGCAGTACCGAAGTCAGGGCCAGCGAAAAGCCGTACAGAGGCGCTTCATCGATTCGGGTTTGGGGCTCAGCCTGGAAGTTGAGGGCGCTCTCATCGAAGTCCGCGAGGGCATCGGCAATGCGTTCCGCGAGAGCCCAGCCGCCGACGACGGGCAGGACCAGTCCGAGATCCGCGAGGAGAGGAACGAAGGCGTCCGCAGGCTGGGCGCCATCCTCCGCCAACCGCTTGAGGGCCCGGAGGTGCGCACTGTCGAGATCCGCCAGCGCGTTGGTGAGGTGCCGGTTGTCTTCGAGATGGAAGGCCATGGTCTTGAGCAGGCGGATGCGGCCGTCGGCCCCTCTTCCCAGTGCTGGGGCAGCGGCAGCTTCCTGCGTTCACAGATCCTGCGGAGTTGCTCATCGCTGCAATTGGATAGCAACTGGTAGTGGGTCTGAGCCATGCAACCTCGCCCGCACCTGCACATTCAGGTGACCGATCAGTTTCCCACAAAAGGTCCTTAAAGGCCAGCGTTGTTCCCGGAGCGCTGCCTTCAACACACTTCGTTGACCCCCTGCCTGTCCCGCTCTACGCTCGAAGGTTTAGCTGGGATCTGACTTGATCGCACTCCGTCCCGAAAATCCCCTAATCGTCCAGAGCGATCGCACCCTGCTGCTCGAAGTCGTCCACCCGGACTTCGAACAGGTGCGGGACGAACTGGCGAGCTTCGCCGAACTGGTGAAGAGCCCCGAGCACATCCATACCTATCGCATCACACCCCTCTCTCTGTGGAATGCCTCGGCTTCCGGCATCTGCTGTGAGGAGATGCTGCAAACCCTCGAGCGCTGGTCCAGGTACCCCGTGCCCCAGAACCTCATCCAGGAAATCCAGGACCACGGCACCCGTTACGGCAAACTCAAACTCGTGCGGAAAGGCGATCGCCTCGCCCTGGAAATGGACGACCGGGGCCTCTTCTGGGAGCTCGAGAACCAGAAGAGTCTGCAGGGTATTCTGGCCGAACCCTACCCCGATCAGAAAGGCGTGTACCTGCTGGAGGGGATGCGCGGCGAGGCCAAACTGCAACTCATCCGCCTGGGTCATCCCGTGCAAGACATGGCCGGCTACAAGGAGGGCGACGCTCTGCCCTTCCAGCTCTCGGATAATCTCGCGGGAAGCGGCAAGCCCTTCCGTCTGCGGACCTATCAGAAAGCCGCCGCGGAGGTCTTCCATGCAGGCGGCGGGCCCGAGGGCGGCGCGGGCGTGCTGGTGCTGCCCTGCGGCGCGGGTAAGACCGTCATCGGCATCGGCTGCATGGCCCGCCTCCAGACCCAGACGCTGGTGCTCACCACCAATGTGACGGCCGTGAAGCAGTGGAAACAGGAACTGCTCGACAAGACCACACTCACCCCTGACCAGATCGGCCTGTACACCGGCGATACCAAGGAAATCAAGCCCGTCACCATCGCCACCTACCAGATCCTCACCTACCGCCGAAGCAAGGGAGCGCCCTTCGAACACTTCAAGATCTTCGAGGCCGCCAACTGGGGCTTGGTGATCTACGACGAAGTGCACATGCTCCCCGCGCCGATCTTTCGCGCCGTGGCCGAGTTGCAGGCCAAGCGCCGCCTGGGCCTCACGGCCACGCTCGTGCGCGAGGACGGAAAGGAAGGGGATGTCTTCTCGCTCATCGGGCCGAAGCGCGTGGATGTGCCCTGGAAGACACTGGAGAAGGACGGCTTCATCGCCACGGCCCACTGCCTGGAGATCCGCGTGCCGCTGCCCACGGACGAGCGCATGGAGTACGCCGTGGCCGATCAGCGCCAGCGCTTCCGCACCGCCAGCGAGAACAGCATGAAGCTGTTGGTCGTGGACGAATTGCTGAAGGGCCATCCCAACGATCCCGTGCTCGTCATCGGCCAATATCTCGAACAGCTCCGCATTCTGGGCGAGCGGCTGAACGCGCCCGTCCTCACGGGTCAAACGCCGGAGAAGGAACGGGAGCGGCTCTATGCTGAATTCCGATCCGGCCACCTCAAGGTTCTCATCGTCAGCAAGGTGGCCAATTTCGCCATCGATCTACCCGACGCTTCGGTCGCCATCCAGGTGTCTGGAACCTTTGGTTCCAGACAGGAAGAAGCGCAGCGCTTAGGGCGCATTCTGCGCCCTAAAGGGGAAAGGAATATCTCGTATTTCTACAGTCTGATCAGCCGGGACACCAGTGAGCAGGAGTTCGCCAGGAACCGTCAGCTCTTCCTCACCGAACAGGGCTACCGCTACCTCATCGAGAGCCGCTTCTTCCAGGAGAGCGGCATGTTGAGTGAGCCCGTAGTGTGGCCGCAACTACTGAAGGAGACGGGCGGCTGATTTCCGTTTCCCTATTGGTGTCCCTTCCGATTCATGCGTGGTTGCAAATCTTTTCGGCGGCTTCCCGTGCCAGGGAATCCACCCGCTCATTCTCCGCGTGCCCGGCATGGCCCCGTACCCAGGTCGCCTTCACGCGGTGCCGCTGGATTTGCAGGTCCAGGGCCTGCCAGAGTTCGGCATTGAGTACCGGCTGCCGGTCGGCCTTCCGCCACCCGGCCCGCTTCCAGCCCGCCACCCAGCTGGTGATGCCCTTCACCACGTACTGGCTATCAGAGAACAGCTCGACCTCACAGGGCCGGACCAGGGCTTCCAGGCCCCGAATGGCGGCCAGGAGTTCCATGCGATTGTTGGTGGTTTCTGAATCGCCTCCGGCCTCCTCCTTTTCCTTCACACCGGTATCCGCATGAAAGCGAAGCAGGTACGCCCAGCCGCCGGGGCCGGGGTTGCCCAGACAGGCACCATCGCAATAGAGTTCGACTTTCGGATGCGGGGACATGGACACTCCAGTCCCACCATCGCGAGAAATGATCGCCCCGTCAAACAGCCTTGGCAGCGAGTTGCAGGCTCTTGCGCAGAAGTTCCACGCCCAGATCCAGATCCTCGGTCTTCAAGTTCAACGAGGGCCGAAAGCGCAGTCCCTTGTGGCCGGAGGCAAGCACGATCATGCCGAGGTCCTGCGCCTTGGAGATCGTCGCGGCGCGCAGTTCCGGCGAGGCCAGGTCGATGGCGCAGAAGAGACCCTGCCCCCGGGGGTTCGAGGTGATCTCAGGCAGGTCGCAATGGATTTCCTGGAGGCCCTTGAGCAGCCGTTCGCCCTGCCGGGCGCAGTGTGCCAGGAGTTGTTCCTCCACGATGACCTCGACGATGCGCGTTCCTCGCACCATGTCCACCAGGTTCCCGCCCCAGGTACTGTTGATGCGGCTGGGGATCGTAAAGACATTATCGACCTCGTCCAGGCGCGGCCCCGCAGCGATGCCGCAGCACTGGGTCTTCTTGCCGAAGGCCAGGATATCGGGCTGCACATCGAAGTGCTGGTGGGCCCACCACTTTCCGGTGGTGCCGAAGCCCGTCTGCACTTCGTCGAAGACGAGCAGGAATTCGTTCTCGTCGGCCAGTTCCCGGAGCCTCCGGAGGAACTCGGGACGGAAGTGATTGTCCCCGCCCTCGCCCTGGATCGGTTCGATGATGAGGCAGGCGATGTCATCGGGATCCTGCTTCACGGCGGCCTGGATCTGGGAGATGGCCTCGCTCTCGACCCGTTCCACCATGGCAAGGTTTTCACCCTCCAACGGAAAGCTGACCTTCGGGTTGACGATCCTGGGCCAGTCGAACTTTGGGAAGTACTGGTGCTTCCGGGGATCCGCAGTGTTGGTGAGACTCAGCGTATAGCCCGAACGACCGTGGAAGGCCTCCCGGAAGTGGATGACTTGGCTCCCCTTCTCGGGCCTGTTCTTCTCCAGGTTCTTGCGGACCTTCCAGTCGAAGGCAGCCTTCAGCGCGTTTTCCACGGCCAGGGATCCGCCGTCGATCCAGAACAGATGGGGCAGGTAGTCCGGCGCGGCATGCGTGGCGAAGGTCTCCACCCACTCTGCGAAGGCCGTCGTGTAGATGTCGCTGTTGGCGGGTTTGTTGACGGCGATCTCACCCATATGCCTCACGAACTCGGGTTCACGCAGCCGGGGATGATTGTGCCCCAGAGGGCTCGTCGCGAAGAAGGTGTAGAAATCCAGGTATTTCTTCCCGTCCCGGGCATCCACGATCCAGGAACCCTGGGATCGGTCCAGGTCCATCACCAGATGGAAACCATCCACCAGCATGTGGCGGCCGAGCGTCTCGAAAACCTCTGATGGATGCACGCGGATTCCCGTCGCCTGAGTCATGGGAGCCTCTGGAATATGAGAAGATCTGACAGTCTACCTGGGAACCAGGGAGGTTTCGACCCAATGATCAAGCCGGTTGCCATTCTCGAGATGCGGTTGGATGCTGCTGGGCTCCGAGCCGAGGCCACCGATCCTGCCGCCGGGGCGGTCGTCGTCTTTGAAGGCTGCGTCCGGAACCATCACGCCGGGATGAGCGTCGAGAGCCTGGCCTTTGAAGCCTTCGTTCCCATGGCGGTGGCAGAACTCGAGCGGCTCCGCGCCGAGGCCATGGAACGCTTTGCCCTGCTGCGTTGCTTGATCCACCATCGGATCGGCCCCGTGCCTTTAAATGAAGCCGCCGTGGTCATTGTCACGGCCTCCGCTCACCGCCAGGAGGCCTTCGAAGCGTCCATCTGGCTCATGGATCGCATCAAGGAACGCGTACCTATCTGGAAGCGGGAACGCTACACCGAAGGGGGCGTAGCCTGGGTGGAGGGCACGGAACGCCGCTGAGAGGCTGGGCGACATCGGGTTTGGCACGCCTCTGGCTCTAGCTGGGCGAGAGGTGCCCAGGTGGATCCTGCATACTACGTTGCGGCTGGCAGTTTGAAGGCTCGGTCCTTCCATCTGGAGACTCTGTCCAACAATTTGGCCAACAGCAACACCGTGGGCTACAAAACCGAGCGGAGCTTCTTTTCCGTTTTCAACAAGGCCCGGAGCAGCGGCCGGAACCTTCCGCTCTCCCAGGCGGTCAATGACGGCACCGTGCTCGCTCAGCGGGGGATGGATTTTTCCCAAGGCACATCCAAACCGACGGGGCGCAATCTGGACTTGGCCATAGAGGGCAACGCCTTTTTCATGATCCAGACACCCCAGGGACCTCAAGCCACCCGTGACGGCCGATTCCAACTGGGGCCGAAGGGGGAGCTACAGGCCCTGGATGGCGCCTCCGTGTTAGGCAAAAATGGCCAGCCGCTTCAGATCAATCCTGAAGGGGGGGCCTTTACTGTCGGCCCTGACGGCACCCTACAGCAAGGCCAGACCGTGCTTGGGCGTTTGGACCTTCGCGCCTACAAAACCTCGTCGGCCCTACCTCGAATGGGTTCGAACCGATACGACCCCACGGGACTCCAGGAGGCGCCTGCCACCGCCACCGTGAGCCAGGGCTACCTCGAACAGAGCGGCGTGGATGTGGCCAGCACCATGGTGGACATGATCCGACTGAACCGTCTCTTCGAGATGAGCCTCAAGGTGGCTTCCACGATCACCAACGACCTGGACGCTCGCAGCATCAACGATATTGCCGCTGCCCGCTAGCGGAATGACCCACACAGGAGGAAGCACCCGATGAGCACGAAGCAGGAGCGAAGTGCCACCGCGCAAAGCGCGGCCCCGAAGGGGCGCCGCACAGGAGGTGCGGCATGATGCGCGCAATGTGGTCCGCCGCCGCCGGCATGGCCGTCCAGCAGTACAACATGGACACCATCTCCAACAATCTGGCCAATGTGAACACCACGGGCTTCAAGAAGGCTCGGGCCGAATTCCAGGATCTTCTGTACCAGACCGTGAATCTCGCGGGCACCAGCAGTTCCAACAGCACGACCCTGCCCTCCGGCATCCAGTTGGGCCACGGGGCCAAGTTGCAGAGCATCGTGCACCAGTATTCCACCGGCAACTTCCGCTCCACAGGGGGCCGCTTCGATATGGCCGTTGAGGGCGATGGGTTCTTCACCGTCACCATGCCGGACGGCACCCTGGCCTACACCCGCGATGGTTCCTTCACCGTGGACCAGAACGGCGCGCTGGTGACCGCCAGCGGCTACACCCTCACTCCAGGTATCACCATCCCCCAGGACGCCATGAGCGTAACCATCGCCCAGGACGGCACCGTCAGCGTCACCCAGCCCGGGCAGACTGCACCCACCACCGTGGGCCAGATCACCCTGGCGAAGTTCATCAATCCCACGGGCCTCAACCAACTCGGGCGAAATCTGGTGCAACCCACCTTGGCGAGTGGGGATGCCATTGAAGGCACACCGGGCCTGGACGGGCTGGGAACCCTTCAGCAGGGGTTCCTGGAAATGGCCAACGTGGACGTGGCCGAGGAGATGGTGAACATGATCATCGGACAGCGGGCCTACGAGGCCAATTCCAAGACGATCCGCACGGTGGATGAAATGCTGCAGTTGGTCGCGAACCTGAAGCGCTGACCGGGATGAAATTCCTGACCCTACTCCTCCTGGGCTGCCTGGCCCTCCGCGCCGGGGAGGACGAAACGGGTATTCCGCTTCCCGAAAGACTGCAGCGAGAGGCCGTCGAATACGCACAATCCCAAACCAAGGGCAGCGCGGGTCAGTATGTCGTCCGCGCCACCAAACCCCCCGTCCTGCCCAAGCTGAAGGGAACCGACATCCAATTCGAACCTTCTCACCTCAGCAAGCGGCAGCCCACGGGAGCCTTCTTCGCAGTCTTCAAGGTCCGGGCCGACGGACGTTTGGTGGGCAGCGCCCGCGTGGAACTCGAAGGTCGCTGGACGGGGAGGCTCTTGAAGACGGCCGAACCGCTGAGCCGGAAAACCGTTCCCACGGATGCCCAACTGGAGGAGTTTCCCTTCGAGGGCAACCCACCCCCC
>CAIPUA010000114.1 GCA_903868115.1 uncultured Holophagaceae bacterium | reverse complement strand
GGCTTTGGCGGCAGCATTCCGCCAGGAAAATGGGTTCTCCTGTGCCCGAATGTTGCCCCAGGTAGACCAGCAACAGTCGGCTCACCTCCGCCGCTTTCTCCGTGGCCAGCCTAGCCATGGCCACGAATTTGGCCGGGTCCGCACCTTCGGGAAGGATGGTCAGCAGATCCAAATTGGCCAGCACGGCTTGCAGTTTGTTGTTGAAGTGGTGGGCGATGGAACCCGCCATGAGGCCCAGACTTTCGGCCTTCTGGAGTTGGCGGTTCTGGGCCTCGAGTGCGGCCCTTTTAGCCTCCGCCTGCTTGCGCTCGGTGATGTCGCGGGCGGCGGCGTAAATCAGGTCGCCTTGCGGTTGCGAACGCCATTCGATCCATCGATAGGAACCATCCTTGCATCGGTAGCGGTTCTCGAAGCGCAGCACCTGCTTCTGGTCACCGAGGTTCGAAAGGGCGGCGAGCGTGCTCTCCCGATCATCCGGATGCACGAAATCGAGAAACGCTTGGCCCTCGAGATCCTGAGTGGAGAAGCCGAGCACCTTCTCCCATTCGGGGTTCAGCCGGAGGAAGTGCCCACCGAGATCCGCGATGCAGAGCAGATCGAGACTCGAGGTGAAATAGCGTTCCAGTTCCGCGCTCTTCGCCTGCAGTTCCCCGGTCCGCGCAGCCACCCGCTGTTCCAGCGACGCATTGAGCTGGCGGATCCTTTCCAGCTGTCGCCTGCTGGAGAAGGCCAGCAACCCAAGCAGCAGACTGACCAGACCGCCCAGGAGCAATACCGTCGTGGAGGTGTCTCGGTGACTGGCGGTCAGGCCTGGCAAGGCGTGGACCACCACGGTCCAGGCACGCCCTCCGAAGCTGAGCGTGCGGGTCGACTGCAAGGTGCCGGAGGCATTTGGAAGGGCATGGAGGCTGCCGTCACGGTCGAAAACCAGGGTGCCTGCACTGGGCGCACCGTCGAATATCTCGACATCGACTTGCTGCTTATCCGCATCGCCGAGGACGCCCTGCATGAAGATGTCCATCCTGAAGGGTGCGTGCACCCAGCCAATGCGGTTGCGCCGCCGCTCCTCCAGAGTCTCGATGGCACGCCCGGGTTTGAAGACGGCGAGATTCAGCAGAAACCCCGCCTGACTGTCCGTGTCCTGCACCAGCTGCACCTTCCCGGACATGCTGATGCGGCCTGTATCCGTAGCCCAATTCAGAGCCTCCAGGCGCACGGGTTCGGACAGTCTGTCGTAGCCGAAGGCCCGCTGGTTGCGGCCCTTGAAGGGTTCCAGGTAGATGACCGGGCAATAGAGTTCTCGCTCCCCGGCCGGGCGAATCTGGTAGTCGGGAAAGCCCTGGCTGCGGATCTGCGCCAGATGACGCTCCTTTTCAGCGGCAGGCACGAGCACCGCGAAGCCGATCCCCTGGATGCCCGGTTCCACATCCAGGTCGGCGACGAAGGTGGCAAACGCCGCGCGGCTGACCGATTCGCTGGCCTGGAAGAGGCCACGGGCGGCCCACAGCTGGCGTTCGTACTGCCGCAGGCGAGCCTCGAGTTGGGACAGGGCCGCCTGACTGTGCCGGTCGAAGGCGGCCATGACTTGCCGCTGGTGGGCGGTGCGGGCGCGCTGCCAGAAGCCGCAGGTGAAAACCAGGCCCACCGTCAGCACTCCGAAGGCCAACCCGAACCGGGCAAGACCCCGAGCTAAAAAGGAAGTGGACACTGGTTTCACAGGTCACCAGGCGGCATGCAACGGAAAACTGTTTGGGCAGTATGGTGCCTTTTCAGCGCAAGGGTCGAAAAATCAGCTACCGCTTTCCGCGCGGAACGCCTCGAAGCGTGCGATCACTTCCTCCACGCGGATCAGGTCCATGACTCCGGGGTATTCCACGCGTTTCCCCCAGGGGATTTCGCGGGCGGATTTACCATAGAAATTCTGAACGGCCTCATCGAAGTGGCAGACGGAATAACGCACATCCGAATAGGGACCCGAGCGTTCCACATCGGTGCAGGCGTGCAGCCCCAGGACCTTGGTACCCATCGCGTTGGCCATGTGGGTCGGCCCCGAATCGACCGTTAGCACCAGGGTCGCCCGTTCGAGCAGCGCCAGAAACTGTTTCAGCGTGTCCTTGCCGATCAGATCGATCACCGGAGCCTTCATGACCGCCAGAATGGCGTCGCCGGTTGCGCGCTCGTGCGGGCTGCGCCCTCCGCACAAGGCGATGCGCCAGCCCCGCGCGGCCGCGTGCTCGGCGACGACCGCGTAGCGTTCCGGAGCCCAGGTGCGCACGGTATCGCTCGCACAGGGCGAAAGCAGCAGGGTCGGCTGCTCGCCGGGGAACTGTGCCTGGGCCCATGCCCGGGCTTCGGGAGGCACCGGCAGCCGCCATTCGACGAGCTCCTGTTTCAGGCCCAGGGGTTCGCAGAATTTTCCGAAGGCATCGACCACGTGATACCCGCCCTCCGGGATTCGTTCGTTGATGAAGAGGCCGTGCCCTTCCTTGCTGCGGGCGCGGTCGAACCCGATCCGCCGGTCGGCGTGGATCAGGGACGAAAGGAGATTGGCGCGCAGGGCGAGCTGCAGCTGGAGGAGCACCTCGAAACGGCGGCCCGCGAGCCTTTGCCGCAATTCGCGAATGCCCGCCCAGCCAGCCTTCTTGTCGAAGACGATGAATTCGATATTCTCCAAACCTTCGAGCAGCTTGGCCTCACCCTTGCCAATGATCCAGGTGATGGGCACTTCGGGCCAGGCCCGGCGCAGGGTCCGCACCAGCGGCACTGCGTGGGTGACATCGCCGAGGGCCGAAAGGCGCAGGAGGCAGATCGAACGGGGTGCGGCGGGGATGCTCACGTTCTCAGGCCTTCTTCCAGCCCACACTGCC
>CAIPUA010000113.1 GCA_903868115.1 uncultured Holophagaceae bacterium | reverse complement strand
TGTTCCTCCGCGAGCCTGGAGCGCCGCTGGATAACAATGCCTGTTATGCCGCGCGCGGCATAACAGGCATAATGCCGCGTCCCGGATTATGCCGCGTCCGTGGGGCGACATCCATGAGTGGAGAGCGTTTCCGCTCCCCTCTTCCTTCGCCAAGGCGGCATAAAAAGGACCATCTTTCTGGCCTGGCAATCAAGCCAGGGAGGGAGGTGGCCCATGCCGATCCACATCATTCACACAGGCGAGCAAATTTCCCCGGAGGAACTGCTCACCTCACATCGGGATCCTTTGGTCCTTGGATTCATCGAGGAATTGCGTTCTGCGGGGTTCGCGGAGAAAACGCTGCGTAGCAAAAGGACCATCGTCGCCTCCTTCCTGCGATGGGTTCTACATGGCCATGTCCATTGCATTGACCTTGGGAAGGCCCATCTGGACGCATTCCTGGGGGGATGTAGGGTTGGGCGAAATTCGCGATGGCGCCATGCCCGCGGCATCCTTCTCCGTTTTCTCGCCTTTCTCCACCAGGACGATCGAAAGGCCAGTCCCCTGGAATTATGTAATGGCTCAGATTCCTCTGGAATTCTCGCCCGGTACCAGGACTTCCTGTTGAACGAACGGGGGCTGACCAAGCAGACCGTCTACGTATACACGCCCCTCGTCCGGACCGCCATTGCCAGACTAGCGGAGCTTTCCGGGTCCCAGCGCCCTTGCGATTGGAGCGCTGAAACGGTCCATGCCTTCCTGCTGGGACACTCCCGAAATCGTTCCAGCGAAGGCGTGCGCATGATTGCCGTGACGCTCAGAAGCCTGCTGCGATTCCTTTACCTCCGAGGGGAGACGGTGATCAACCTTTCCCTGGGAGTCTCCCGCTTCCAGAAATGGAAACTGGCCACCGTGCCAACCCACTTGTCGCCCGAGGAAGTAGAAATGGTCCTGTCTGCCTGCGACCTGTCCACCCCAACGGGCAGGCGGGATCACGCCGTCCTGCTCCTCCTCGCCCGCCTCGGCCTGCGTGCGGGCGAAGTGGTCGCCCTGGAACTGGGGGACGTTGGCTGGCGCACCGGTGAAATTCTCGTGCGGGGCAAGGGCCAGCAGAGGGACCACCTCCCCCTGCCGTCCGACGTTGGGGAGGCTTTGGCCCTTTACCTCCGCCTGGATCGAGGCGAAAGCACTTCCCGCAGGGCCTTCCTGCGATTGAAGGCACCCAGGGCGGGCCTGACCGGTCCAGCCGCTGTGGGACACATTGTCCGTAAAGTGATGGCCCATGCGGGGGTCAGCCGCAGCAGCAGGGGCGCAGCACACCTGTTCCGCCACAGCTTGGCGACCAGGATGATCCGCCACGGCGCATCCATTTCGGAAATCGCCGAGGTGCTTCGGCACCGCTCCCAGACTACGACTGGGATCTATGCCAAGGTCGCCTTCCAGGCCTTGCGCGAGGTGGCCCGACCGTGGCCAGCGGAAGGAGAATGCCGATGAAGTCCCTCCGCGATGCCCTCCCCGAATATCTGGCTATCCGGCGTGCCCTGGGTTCGCAACTTCACGAAACCGGGGTTTCCCTCAGCCATTTCCTGGATTTCATGGAGCAGGAGGGCGCTGATGTCATCACCCTCCCGATCGCCCTGCGCTGGGCCATGTTGCCAGTCAGTGTTCAAAGGGCCACCTGGGCCCGACGCCTTGGCCAGGTCCGTGGCTTTGCTGCCTGGCGGAACGCGTTCGACCCGCAGACGGAAATTCCTCCCCACGGTGCGCTGAGTGCCCGCCGCCAGCGAAATCCACCCCATATCTACAGCGAGGAGGAGGTGCAGGCGTTAATGGCCGGGGCGGAAAAGCTGCCGAAAGGGAAAATCCGACCCTGGACCTTTAGAACCTTACTGGGCCTCATGGCTTCCACCGGCCTTCGGCCCGGGGAGGCGCTGGCACTGAATGTGGGGGATGTGGACCTTGGAAATGGCATCCTGACGATCCGGGAAACCAAGTTCGGAAAAACCCGGTTCGTCCCGATGTCCGAATCGACCCGAGCAGCCCTCGCGGACTACGCCACCCGGCGTGAATCCCTATGCCGACGGATCCGGACCGATGCCTTCCTTCTGACCCCGCGGGGGAACCGGCTCAGGGGAGAATCGGCGCGCCGGACGCTGGCCGAGCTTTCCTGCGCTATTGGGCTGAGGCAACCCCAGATGGGCAGGCGCCTGGGAAGGGGCCCGCGTCTCCAGGACTTCCGCCACACCTTTGCGACCTTGCGCATGATCGAGTGGTACCGTGCGGGTCTGGACGTGAGCCGAGAATTGCCCAAGCTTTCGACCTACCTGGGCCATAGTGATATCTGCCACACCTACTGGTACCTGCAGGCGATTCCGGAACTGCTTCAACTCGCCGCCAGCCGCCTGGGGGTCACCGGAGAGGGGGTGGTTCCATGAAGGCCGGAAACCTCGCTCCGCTCCTACAGGGCTTTTTCACGGAGAGGCTCCTACAGCAACAGGGAGCAAGCGCCCACACCGTGGCCAGCTACCGGGACACCTTCCGACTCCTGCTCGCGTTCGCCTCAGAACGCCTGCACAAGGCACCCTCTGGGATCACGATGGAGGAACTCTCACCGGCCTTCCTGGGGGAGTTCCTACGACACCTGGAGGTCGACCGTGGGAATGGCGCTCGCACTCGGAACGGTCGTCTATCCGCTCTCCGTGCCTTTTTCCGTTTCGTCACCATGGCGGAACCGAGCCTAGCTCTGCAGTGCCAGCAGGTTCTGGCGGTTCCCGCCAAACGCTACGATCGACACGCTGTGGCATTTCTCGATGAACAGGAGGCGGCCGCGCTGCTGGCGGCGCCGGATAGGAGGACATGGATGGGGAGGCGGGACCGGATCCTGCTCCTGGTCGCAATCCAGACCGGCCTGCGAAACACCGAAATCACCTCACTTCGTTGGCAGGATGTCGGGTTCGGGGTCGGAGCCCACGTGAAATGCCTGGGCAAGGGGCGGAAAACCCGTTGCACGCCGTTGCGCCCCGATGTCGCCGAGACCCTCCAACAATGGTTCGCGGAGCAGCGGGGGGTTCCGGCCTCACCGGTGTTCCCGAGTTCCAGGGGTGGGCCTTTGAGCGCCGATGCCCTCCAGCGTCTCGTCATCCGGCATGTGTCCACCGCCTCCGAACCCTGTCCGACCTTGGCCAAAAAGCATGTGACGCCACATACGCTGAGGCACACGGCCGCCATGGACCTATTGCGCCGGGGCGTGGACCTCAGCGTGATTGCCCTGTGGCTGGGTCACGAATCCTCAGAGACGACCCAGATTTACCTGCACGCCGACATGGGCATCAAGGAGAAGGCCCTCGCCCACGCGACACTGGACGGGCTGGTTCCAGGCCGGTACAAGCCGTCTGATCCACTTCTCGCCTTTCTGGAGGGCCTTTGATTATGCCGAGTTCGAAATCGGCGAAACCCAGCTCCACCAGGGCCCTCCCCATTCTGAGCAAGGTCGACGCGGCATAATCCGGGACGCGGCATTATGCCTGTTATGCCGCGCGCGGCATAACAGGCATTGTTATCCAGCGGCGCTCCAGGCTCGCGGAGGAACAGGGTGAGCTCGGTCCAGTGCTTGCGCATGTAGGTGATGGCCTGTCCCAACCCCGAGTTGGGCTCCGCCTTACCGCCCTCGATCTGGTCCCGCAACCAG
>CAIPUA010000112.1 GCA_903868115.1 uncultured Holophagaceae bacterium | reverse complement strand
GCTGCTGCTTAAGTCCAAGACCGTGTGGCTCTACTTCATCGGCATCGTGTGTTACGTGGGCACCGAGCAGGGCATCGCGGTATGGATCAAGAAGTTCCTGCTGGACTGCCACCAGGTGGATCCCAGCGTCGTAGACAAAATCGCCGTGGCGGGATTCTGGGGCGCCATGACCATTGGCTGCGCCGTGAGCCTGTTGCTCCTCAAGCTCTTCGATTCCCGCAAGATCCTCGGCGTCTTCTTCGCCTGCGGCGTGATCACGTTGCTGGTGGCCCTGTTCGGACCGAGGTCCGTGGCCCTTGTCGGCCTTCCCCTGATGGGTTTCTGGTGCTCCGTGGGCTGGCCCATCATCTTCTCCCTGGCCCTGAATTCCGTCGAGAAGCACCACGGTTCCTTCGCAGGGATCCTTTGCACGGGCATCGTGGGCGGCGCCATCCTGCCTCCCCTCATCGGCAGGCTCGGAGACCATTTCGGGCTCCGCTTCGGCCTGCTGACGCTGCTGGTCACCTTCGCCTACATCATCGGCATCGCCTTCTGGGCGCGTCCCCTGATCGCCAACGCGACGCTGGGGAAGGCCAAGGAACCAGAGCCCGGAACAGCTTGAAGGTGCAGCATGGATGCGCGAATTTTCATCGGAGTTGATCTGGGCGGCACCCACCTGCGCGTGGGGCGTGTGGAGGCCGGGGCCATCGCCGCCCACGCGACGCGGGACACACCCTCGAAGGCCTCTGCGGAGGTCGTTCTGGAGGAACTCTGCGCGGCCATCAGTGAAGTGCTGACGCCAGATACGGCCGCCATCGGCATCGGAGTGCCCAGTGTGGTGGATGTGGAGCGGGGCATCGTTTACACCGTGGAGAACATTCCCTCCTGGGAGGAAGTCCACCTCAAGGAAATCCTAGAAAAGCGTTTCGGCGTTCCCGTCAACGTCAACAACGATGCGAACTGCTTCGCCGTGGGAGAGTTCCATTTCGGCCAGGGCCGTGGTTTCCGCCATCTTGTGGGCCTGACACTGGGCACGGGGCTCGGCGCGGGCGTCATCCTGAATGGTCACCTGTATTCGGGAGCGAACTGCGGCGCGGGCGAGATCGGCAGCATTCCCTACCGGGGCCAGACCCTGGAATACTACGCCAGCGGCCAGGTATTCCCCCGCGACCACGGCCAGAACGGGGCGATCATCCACGCGAGAGCCCTCAAGGGCGACCCCGAGGCGCTCAAGATTCTTTCCGACTTCGGCGAGGATTTCGGGCAGGCGATGATGACCACGCTGTACGCCTTCGATCCCGAGGTCATTGTCCTGGGCGGATCGGTCTCCAAGGCCTTCCCGTTTTTCGAGAAGAGCATGCGGAAGGTGCTGGCGGATTTCTCCTATCAGCGGGCCCTGCAGCGCCTCATTGTGCGCGTGAGCGAGGAGCCCAAGATTGCTATCCTGGGTGCAGCGGCGCTCGGTCTCGACGCGCTGGGCTGACTCAGGAGGTTTCGTGGAAGTCATCATCGTTCCTGATCGCGACAGGGCGGCACTCTTGACGGCGCGCATCCTCGCCAAGGAACTCCGTGCCAAACCCAATCTGGTGCTGGGGCTGGCCACGGGACGGACCATGGAGCGGGTCTATGCCTTCCTCGCAACCTTCCACAAGAACGAGGGGCTGGATTTTTCCAGGTGCCACACCTTCAACCTCGACGAGTACATCGGACTCCCCGCGAGAAGTCAGGGCAGCTACCGGCACTACATGGAGGAGCATCTCTTCGCGAAGGTGAATATCCGCCCCGAGCACACCCATCTGCCCGATGGCGGGGCATCCGATCTCGGGGCCGAGTGTCGAGCCTACGAGGAACGTATCCGCCAACTGGGCGGCATCGATCTTCAACTGCTGGGCATCGGCGGCGATGGTCACATCGGCTTCAACGAACCCCTCTCCGCGCTGCTGTCCCGCACCCGGGAGAAGGCGCTCACGCCGGCCACCCTCGCGCAGAACGCCGAGATGTTCGGTGGGGATCTAGCGCGGGTGCCGCGCCGGGCCATCACCATGGGCGTGGGAACCATCCTGGACTGTCGACGCTGCCTGCTCCTGGCCACCGGGAAGTCCAAGGCTGCGATCCTCGCCCAGGCGGTGGAAGGCCCCATCACGGCCATGGTGACAGCCTCGGCCCTCCAACTGCATCCTCGCTGCCAAGTGGTGGTAGACGAAGAGGCTGCCACCTCGCTGGGGGGCCAGGACTACTACCGGTGGATTTTTGCCAACGAGCCCGAATGGGCTGAGTTCAGGGACCTGGAGCTCCTGAAACCTCGCTGAGTCGAATCGTTGCTTCCAGCAAGCGGGCGGAAGTGGTTGCGATTAATGAAAAAGTAGCCACGGATGCACACGGATAAGAGAAAGAAAAGATTGGCCAAGAATCTACGCAATGGACCCTGAAACCCCGATTTTCCATCCGAGTTCATCCGTGTTTATCCGTGGACAATATTTTTCAACTACGAGGTCTGTCGCATGGAGAATCGGGTGAACGCTTCCGGGGTTGGGCATGCATGAACCAATGAACTCCGGGCAGGACTCCCAGACCGACCTTGAGCGGTTGGTGGAACAGCGCACCCGGGAACTCGCAGCGGAGATCGCGGAACGGGAGCGTCGGGAGGACGAACTCAGCCTGGAGCGAAGGCTCTTGCGCACGGTGATCGACAATGTGCCGGACTACATCTACGTAAAGGATCGGCAGAGCCGCTTCGTCGTCAACAACATGGCTGTGGCACAGAACCTGGGCTGCCAGCCGGAGCAGGTCCTCGGCAAGACGGATTTCGACTTCTTCCCCAAGGACCTTGCCCAGCAGTTCTACGAGGACGAACAGCGGGTGATGGACACGGGACAGCCGCTCATCAGCCGCGAGGAGCCGAACTACTACCCGTTGACGGATTCCTGGGGTTGGCACCTGACCACCACCGTGCCGCTGCGTGATCTTCAGGGCGATGTCATCGGGATCGTGGGCCTGAGTCGCGACATCACTTCCCACAAGAAGATGGAAGAGGCGCTGCGCGAGAGCCAGGTGCATCGTAAGTTCGCGCGCCAGCTCATCGATTCCCAGGAACGGGAACGCAAGCGGATCGCGGGCGAACTGCACGACCACATCGGCCAACGGCTCCTCCTGGTCAAGAACCAGCTGCTGCTGGGCCTGCGGGCCGTTCAGCAGGGGGAGGATCCTTCCAGCGCGGTGAACGATGCCATCGCTCTCGTCACCGAATCACTCCAGGATGTCCGCGATATTTCCCATACGCTCCGGCCCCACCAGATCGACGAACTGGGGCTCAGCAAGAGCATTGAATCCATGGTGAGGCGTCTGGCGCAGAGCACCGGGATCGCATTCACCACCGATATCGAGCCTGTGGACCGACTGCTCTCGACGGCCGCGGAGATCAACCTCTACCGGATCGCCCAGGAGAGTCTCAACAATCTGCTTAAGCATGCCTCGGCGCAAAGCCTCAGGGTCGTCCTGCGGCGGGCGGGGGACAGTGTGCTGCTAAGGATCGTGGACGACGGTCGCGGGTTCGATGTGGAAGCCCTGACCAAGGGCGCCGAACGCCATGCCAGCTTCGGCCTCATGATCATGTCCGAGCGGGCGCACATGGCTGGAGGTGAAGTGGAGATGCATTCGGAACCGGGCCACGGCACTACCGTGTCCGTTCTCCTACCCATCCAGGGGGCGCCATGACCAGGATTTCCGTGGTGATCGCCGACGACCATCCCCTCTTTCTCGCCGGCGTCCGGAAGGCCCTCGAGGGTGTCCCGACCCTGGAGGTAGTGGCCGAGGCCTCGGATGGAGCGACCGCCCTCGCCGAGATCGAGACCCGGCGGCCGGATCTCGCGGTGCTGGATATCCGCATGCCCAGGCTCAGCGGCCTGCAGGTGCTGCGGGAGATGCATCAGCGAAATCTGCTCACGGATGTGATTTTCCTGACGATGTACGACGATGAGGAAACCTTCAACGAGGCGATGGATCTCGGCGTGATGGGCTACGTCTCGAAGGAATCCGCCGTCAACGATGTGGTGGCGGCCATCGACACTGTCGTAGGTGGCCGCCACTTCATCAGCCCCTCGCTCATGGATCTGATGGTGGCCCGCCGTGCCCAGGCAACCCCGGCCCTCCGCAACCTGCCTCTCACGGTGCTCTCGCCCACGGAGCGAAAGATTCTGAAGTTGATCGCTGAGTCCAGGACGAGCCGCGAAATTGCCGATAACCTTTGCATCAGTCAGCGCACCGTGGAGAATCATCGAGCCCACATCAGCGCGAAGCTTTCCATCCACGGCAGCTACAGCCTTCTGAAGTTCGCCTTGGAGAATCGGTCCAGGCTGATTCCGAATAAAACCACTAGGGAGGGTTGAGAAGTTCTCGCTCTTGTCGTCGCCCAGCCGGCAGGGGATCCTGGTCCAATCGCACTGAATTTCTATAGGAGTACGGTCGTGGCAGCAGCCTTCCGTTTGGTGAAACCCGCTTTCCTTCCACCCCTCGACGACGCCTTCCGGCCCGCCGTGTTGGCCAATCGAGCCTTTGTGGCCGAGGCCAAGGCCGCAGGCGCGGTGCCCCTGATTTTCGGTATGGAGCGCCCCGATGGGTCCATCTCCCGCTTCGAGACGGTGGCCTTTCCCGAAGGCCACCCCCGGGCGGAAGCCAATCTGGCCTACGCCGAACGGCTCTTCAAGTTCCTGCTCTGGCAGCGGGGCGGCTACCGGACCTACCTCGGTGGACCCACGTCCATCGCCGACCATCTCCGGTCGGTTTATGCTCCCAGCGGCGCGCGGGCCTTCGATTTCCACTTCATGGGCGAGGATGTCTACGACCGTCCTTTCGAGGTCCTCTCGTGCACTCCGGCCGAGGTCCCGACGGCTTGTGAAACCGGGCAGCCGCTCGGAAGGCACCTCGATGGTTGCCGCATCGGCTTCGATCTCGGAGCCTCGGACCGCAAGGTGAGCGCTGTGGTGGACGGTGAGGCCATCTTCAGCGAGGAGGTGGTCTGGGAACCCAGGAAACATGCGGATCCAACCTATCACTACGACGAGATCAAGAAGGCCCTGAAGACCGCTGCCAGCCACATGCCGCGGGTGGATGCCATCGGAGGCAGCTCGGCTGGCATCTACGTCAACAACCAGGTCCGGATCGCGAGCCTCTTTCGGGGCATTCCCAAGGACCGCTACCACGAGATCCGCAACGTGTTCCTGCGGCTCCGGGAGGAGTTCGGGGTGCCGCTGGAGGTGGCCAACGATGGGGACGTGACCGCACTCGCAGGCTCCATGAGCCTGGGGGACAATGGCGTCCTTGGCATCGCGCTGGGCTCCAGTGAAGCGGCCGGCTATGTGAACCTGCAGGGCAATCTCCTGGGTTGGCTCAATGAGTTGGCCTTCGCGCCGGTGGACTACAGCCCGGACGCTCCCGCTGACGAGTGGAGCGGCGATCTGGGGGTGGGCGCCCTCTACTTCAGCCAGCAATGCGTGTTCCGCCTGGCGCCTCGGGCCGGAATTGAAATCCCCAAGGGCCTCACCGACGCGGACCAGCTCAAGTTCGTCCAGGAGTCGCTGGAAACGGGCCATCCGGGTGCCACGCAGATCTGGGAATCCATCGGCGTGTATCTGGGCTATGCCATCGCCCATTACGCGGACTTCTACGAGATCAAGCATCTCCTGATCCTGGGGCGCTGCACCAGCGGCAAGGGCGGCGACCTGATCCTGGCAACCGCCCAGGCTGTCCTCCGACGCGAGTTCCCGGAACTGGCCCATCTCAACCTCCAGCTTCCGGATGAGAAGAGCCGGCGGGTGGGCCAAAGCATCGCCGCCGCCAGCCTGCCGGCCCTGAACTGAAGGAGGAGCCCATGCGCTTTCATGTCCCGACTTCCGAACTGTTTATTCCCGATGGTATTGAGGTCCCTGCCGCCCTGGCGCGCACCACCCACATGGCCGTGAGCGCCCATCAGGACGACCTGGAGATCATGGCCTTTCATGGCATCCAGGCCTGCTTCCAGCGCGAGCACGCCTGGTTCCTCGGCGTGGTGGTCACCGATGGCGCCGGCTCGGCCCGGGACGGCCTGTACAAGGACTACACCAACGACCAGATGATGACTGTGCGTCGCAAGGAGCAGAAGAAGGCCGCCATCGTCGGCGAGTTCGGCGCATGCGCGCTGCTGGATTACCCGAGTTCCGCCGTGAAAAAGGCCGACGATCTCCAGCCGACGCAGGATCTTGCCATGCTCCTGAGTGCCGCCCGTCCCGAGGTGGTCTATACCCACAACCTCGCGGACAAGCACGACACCCATGTGGCGGTGGCGCTGGCCACCATCGCCGCGCTGCGGTCCCTGCCCCGGGACCAGCGGCCCTCGAAGTTGCTGGGTTGCGAGGTCTGGCGGGATCTGGACTGGCTCACCGACAAGGACAAAACCCCCCTGGACGTGAGCGCCCAGGAGAATCTCCAGGCCTCGCTGCTGGGTGTCTTCGACAGCCAGATCTCCGGCGGCAAGCGCTACGACCTCGCCACGATGGGCCGACGGAAGGCCCATGCGACCTACCATTCCAGCCACGGCCTCGACGAGACCACGGGGCTCACCTTCGCCATGGACCTGAGCCCGCTCCTCACCGATGAGACCCTGGATCCCCTGGATTTCGCGCTGGGTTTCATCGACCATTTCAGGCTTGAAGTTCTCACCCGGATCACCGCGCTCCGGCAGCAGGGTTGAGCTGTCCAGGGTTCAACACCACTCGAAAATTCTGATCACTCCGGGGGTTCCATGCCGTCCACACCTGATCCCAAGCGACTCCGCTTCAACATGCGCTACCTCCTGCTCATCGCGGGACTGGGCGGTCTCCTCTACGGCATCGATGTGGGCATCATCGCCGGGGCTTTGCCCTACCTGGAGGCGACCTCCGGCCTTACGAGCAATCAGCTTTCGATCATCGTGGCGGCCGTGCTGCTCGGCAGCGTCATTTCCACTCTTTTCGCGGGCATGCTGGCGGACTTTCTGGGGCGCAAGAAGCTCATGATCCTGGGCGGTCTGTGCTTCGTGGTGAGCATTCCCATGATCGCCCTGGCTCAAGGCTTCGGGCCTCTGGTGCTGGGCCGCCTGCTGCAGGGCGTGAGTGCCGGGCTCGTGGGCGTCGTGGTACCGCTCTACCTGGCGGAGTGCCTCGACGCCTCCAACCGGGGCAAAGGCACCGGAGTTTTCCAGTGGCTGCTGACCCTCGGCATCCTGGCCGCGGCCATCATCGCCTACGCGTTCAGCTTCCGGGTGGACCACCTGGAGAAGGCCGGCAACGCGCAGGCCATCTTCGCCTTCAAGGACTTCGCCTGGCGGAGCATCTTCTGGGTCAGCATCGCGCCTGGCTTGTTCTTTGTGGGCGGAGCCTGCTTCGTGCCCGAATCCCCCCGCTGGATCTTCCGGCGCGGCCAGAAGGCGGAGGCCTTGGCCGCCCTGCTGTACACCCGCACGGTCGAGGAAGCTGAGCTCGAGTTGAAGGAAATGGCCGAGACGGCCGAATCCGAAAAGAAGGGCACGGGAGAGAAGGCCAAGGGCTCCCTCCTGAGCCGAAGGTATGTCATCCCCTTCCTGTTGGCCTGCATCATCCTGGCCTGCAACCAGGCGACTGGCATCAACTCCATCATCGGCTATCACGCCACGATCCTCATCCAGGCTGGCCTGGGCGACAACGCCGCGCACCTCGGCTATGTGCTGCTGACGGCGGTCAACTTCCTGATGACCATGGTGGCCGTGGCCCTGGTGGACAAGAAGGGCCGCAAATTCCTGCTGTCCGTCGGCAGCGGGGGCATCATCCTCACCCTCGTCTGCACGGGCCTCATCTTCCGCAGCACCGAGAAGCACCGGGTCGACGTGGCCCCCGCCCTGCAGGCACGGGTGACCCAGGACCAGTCCGTCTCGCTGAAGTTCACGCCCGAGACCGCGCGGCAACTCCTACTGTCCGCCGGGCAGGACGCGGCCCTGGCGCAGAAACCCTCCACCCTCATCGCGATCTATTCCTACGGGGGTTTCCGCGCCGCCACCAAGGTGGTGCGCTCCACCGATACACTCTCTGACTTTGCCATCACTCGCGAGAGCTGCGTGCCCAAGGACAAGGCCGGCGCGATCGCCGCGCGCATCTCCAACCCCACCGCCGACGCCCAGGCCGCTCTTACGGCCCCGCTGAAGATCGAGGCCGCCCTCATCACGCCCGTGCCGAGCGCGACCAACGGCTGGATCATCGCGATCTGCACCTTCCTCTTCATTGCCTTCTTCGCGATGGGGCCCGGCGTCTGTGTTTGGCTGGCCCTCTCCGAGCTGATGCCCACCCGCATCCGCTCCAACGGCATGAGCATCGCCCTGCTGATCAACCAGGCCGTGTCCACGACCATCGCCGCCGCCTTCCTGCCGACCGTGGGCAAGTACGGCTACGGCACGATGTTCCTGCTCTTCGCGGGCTTCACGGTGGTCTATTTCGTCACCGCAGCGTTCTTCCTGCCGGAGACGAAAGGCAAGACGCTGGAGGAGATCGAGGCCCACTTCGAAGGCCGGAAGTGATGTCAGGAAGTGCCCATGGCCGCTGCACGCCAGAGGTCTGAGGGTCCTCCGCTGGCCGGCTACCGTGCTGCTGGCTTGAGGGTCGACGTTGGCTCAGCACGGTGAGATTCAGCTGTCACCGTGGGTCCCTTCCGACCCACGGCGTCGAAGGCGGCCACCTTCACGGTGCCCAGGGCAGGCAGGTCTCCGGAGAGGACGAGGCTGCCTTCCGAAGGTTCTGTGCCATCCAAGGTGTAGCGCAGCGTCATCCCCGGGAACTGAATGTTGGCGCGCACCCTGCCATCCGCCACCTTCAGGCCCGGCGCTGGAATGCGAAACCGGACGGACGGATGCTCTTGCGCGAGTCGGGGCAGTTCCCGCTTGCCGAGGATGTTCAGGAACCTGGACCAGTCGTCTTGGTGGAGTCGCCGCGCCTCGACGGCGTTCATCTCGGTGGCCCAGGGAGGATCGGGCGCCCAGGCCCGTTCCGCGAGCCCCAACAGCTTGGGGACCAGCATATGGTCCAGCGTACCGTCTTCCGTCAGGGTCTCCGACCACAGGCAGCCCTGAAGGCCGAGGATGTGCGTTCGGCCTTCGGCGGTCAGCCGGGCTTTTCCATCGAATACCTTGAGGTCCAGCGGCCGTCCCAGGTGGTCCTGCCGGGTGCTGCGGTAGTAGTCCAGGGGGATGAAGTCGAAGGGCTTGTCCACATCGACGAACCCGCCCCAGCGAAGGCCCCGTTCTTCAGGTTCCGGGGTCGCGGCCAGATCGAAGTACAGGTTCGTCACCGGACACAGCACCACCTGGTATCCGGCGTTGGCAAGCTGGTAGGCCAGATCCTCGTTGCCCCAGCCCGGCACATTGTTCCAGACATAGGTGCGCCAGCCCCGTGCCGCGAACGCTGGGTTGGGCTCCTGTACGGTTTGCCCACTGGACTGGATCTTCCTTAACGCGATCTCTTCCCAGCCCGAAATGGGTATCCCATGGGGCCGGAGGAGTTCCTCGACACGCTGGTAGAACATGGGCCACAGCGCATCCACAGAGGGCCAGCCCCGCTCCTTGAGCAGGGCCTGCACCCGGGGCGACCGCTGCCACACGCCCGTGGGCACTTCATCGCCACCCATGTGCAGATGCTTCAGCGGGACTCCCGCCTCCCGATGGAGGGCCACCACCTCGGCCACGACCTTCGAGATGAATGCGTAGGTCGCTGGCAGGGCCGGGTTCATCACATTGTCGTGGAAGTTCTGCGCCGAAGTGTAGGTGGAGGTGTCCTCGGCCTCGACGAGGCGGAAGCGTTCCGCCGCCGTTCGGTCTCCCTGTTTCAGGAGAGTCCGGTATCGGGCCTCCATGGCCTTGATGGCGGCCCGGGCGTGGCCGGGCATTTCCAGTTCCGGGATCACCTCGATGTGCAGGCGCTGGGCGTACCGCAGAATCTCCTGGTAGTCCTGCCGCGTGAAGAAGCCACTTCCGAAGGGGCGATCCGTCTGCGGACCGGAACCGTAGGCCGGTGGAAGACACTGATCCCCCGTGAGGGTGTGACCGCGTCGGCCCCCCACGCTCGTCAGCTCAGGAAGCCCCCGGATCTCAAGGCGCCAGCCCTCGTCCTCGGTCAGGTGGAAATGGAAGGCATTGAGCTTGTACCGGGCCATGAGATCCAGCACACGGAAAACCGAGGCCTTCGGCTGAAAATTGCGCGCCACGTCCAGGTGGAGCCCGCGGTAGCCGAACCTGGGCGCATCCTTGACCGTGAGGGCCTTCAGGCTCAGACCGGCGGGATCCGGCCCCGGCGGAAGCAGGCCGCGCAGGGTCTGGATGCCGTAGAAGACACCGGCCGCGCTGCGCCCGCGGATGCGAATGCCATCCTGGGGGTCGATGGCCAGCAGATAGGCCTCATCCCCAGGCATACCGTCGACGTCACCCACCTCGAGTTGGATCCCCATTCCCTTCCGTGAAGTCGGGCCCTTGAAACAGGGCTGCAGGTACGAGGCGAGCAGGCGGGCTTCCGAGGCCAGACCCGGAGGGGCCGTGATCCGGGGCATCGCCGAAAAGCGCACTTCGCCGATGCCTCTGAGCAGAAAGGCCGGGGTCGGAAACACCGGTGGCAGATCCTGGAGGGGAAAGTCCGTGACCGCGGCATTCCGGTCGAAACGATCCGCGGCCTCCCTCTCCGCCGCCCGTTTCTCTCTGGAACCAGACGGTGCAAAAGGCTGGACCACCTCACCCGTCAAGGGGAAGCAGCGAGCAGGACGCCGATCCTCCACAAGATAGGCGCCCGAAGGGGCCGCGGAGATGTTCCCCATCGTCGAGCGGGTTGAAAAGGTCAGGACCTCCACCTTTCCGGGTGGGAGTCCCTTGAAGGTGGCGGTGGGGCGCAACCGATGAAAATCGCCGCCCAGGTTCTCGATCGTGAAGGGGGATCCTGAGGCTGCGTGAAGCACGGGGCCGGAACTCACGAAGATCGACCAGCCCCGCTCAGGGAGCGGCTTCCGCCCGCGGTTCTCCAGGTGGAGCCGGAGTCCGGAACCGCCCTCGCCACCAGGTTCTGACGGCAGGGCCCCCAGGTGTTCCCATTTCGCATGGAGACCCTCCTGCGAAACAACAGGAGCCGCGATGAGGCAGCACAGCAACGGAAGGACACGCAAGCGGTTCATGGTGACAACCTCGGTTTGGCTTCTTTTAGTGCGAGTGTAGCTTCAACGGGGTAATGGTCCGAGGGATAGACCCACTGACCGTCGATCCGCTCGCGTCGGGTGACCACCTGTGAGTGGAGCACCCGACAGCCCTTCACCCCGATGACATCCGGGTCCCGTTTCTTCAGCACAGTGAGGGCGGCGGATTTTCGCCGAGGCCAATCATTATGGAGACGGGCATCCTCCTCATCCGCAAAAGCCGTTCGAATGTTGTAGGCCATCACACGCACCGGCCTGGACCCCCATGGGGGCAATGGCTTCGCGGCCCCGAGAACCTGCAGGCCCATGATCATCCAGAGGCAGACAAAGACGAAACGCGTGAAGCGAAGCCGCATAATGTCT
>CAIPUA010000111.1 GCA_903868115.1 uncultured Holophagaceae bacterium | reverse complement strand
GCCACGAGATCCGTACGCCCATGAACGGGATCATCGGCATGACCGATCTCCTCATGTCCACGGCCCTCTCGGAAGAGCAGACCGATTACGCGAGCACTATTCGCTCCAGCGCCGGCACCCTGCTGCATCTCATCAACGACATCCTCGATTTTTCGAAAATCGAGGCCGGCAAGCTCGATCTGGAGCGCATTCCCTTCGACCTCCAGGAGATGCTGGACGATCTTCTGGCGGTGCTCGGCGTGAAGGCCCACCAGAAAGGGGTCGAGCTGGCCACCTTGATTTCCGCTGATACTCCGACCCGCCTCCAGGGTGATCCCGTGCGCCTGCGACAGGTACTCACCAACCTCACGGACAATGCGCTGAAATTCACGGCGGAGGGTTCCGTTACCATTCGGGTGGGACTCAAATCCAGGGATGAAGCGAGTGTCCTGCTGCGCGTGGAAGTCCAGGATACGGGAATCGGGATGCGGGAAGAGGTCGCAGCAAGGCTCTTCCAGTCCTTCTTCCAGGGGGACACGAGTACGACCAGGCAGTATGGTGGCACTGGGCTCGGGCTTGCCATTTGCAAGCGGCTCTCCGAACTCATGGGTGGAGAAATCGGCGTGGACAGCCAGCCAGGGACGGGCAGCCTCTTCTGGTTCACCGTAAGGCTCCATCCCCAGGAGCACGCTGACCTGGACTGGAGACCCGAAAAGCCCTGCCGGTTCTTCCTGGCGGGGTTGCGCCGGGTCACGAGCGAAATCCTGGAGGCTCAACTGCGGGCCTGGGGCCTCGAAGCGGAGAGACTGCTGGACACGGACCAAGCCCTGCAGCGCCTGCGGGCCACCGGCGAGGAAGACTGCATCCTGCTCTACCACCCACCCAGTCCTTTCGCGCAGGATCTGCTCAGCAGCATTCAGGCATACCAGGTCTTTTCTCACCTCCGTCCGGTTGCGGCGCGCTCTCTGTACGAGAAAGAGGAGGCCGGCACGCCCGAGAGTGGCCCCCAGGAATCGCTGCCCCTGCCGCTCCGAAAATCCCATCTTCGGGCCTTGCTGGACCGGCGAGTTAAGCCCAGTTCGCGAGTCGAGCCCACCGTGAGTCCGGCCTTCCGAATCCCAGGGGCGGCCGCTCCCGAATTCCTCCCGCTCAAGCTCCTGCTGGCCGAGGACAACCTCGTGAACCAGCATGTGGCGATGGCAGTCCTCAAGAAGCTGGCCTCAAGGCGGATCTCGCCGCCAACGGGCGGGAGGCCGTCGAAGCCCTCCGTGACAAGGAATACGACCTGATCCTGATGGACTGCCAGATGCCCGAGATGGATGGCTTCCAGGCCACGCGGAAGATCCGCGAGCACGAAGGGGATTCCCGCCATGTGCCCATTCTCGCCATGACGGCCAATGCCATGCAGGGGGATCGCGAGCGATGCCTGGAGAGCGGCATGGACGACTACCTACCCAAGCCCGTCACCCTCGATAGCCTGAAGAACGCCCTCCGGCAATGGCTGCCCGCGGGTTCGGTAACCTTTTGACGACCCCCGCCCATGCCTCCCTCCGAACGCGTAATCGAAGACAGTCTGGCCATCCGAATGGTGCTTCAGCGTCTCCTCGTCGCCAACGACAAGTTCACGATGGCCTTTCGTACGGAGCGCAGTGAATTTTCGCTTTTGGCCATCGAAACAGAGCATTTTTCCCTCGCCATGGAGCGCCCGGAGTACGATGTTTGGAAGCTGCAGCCAGGCGAGAAGGTTTCCCTGAATCTGGAGGATAGGGGCTTCAAATACGAGGCCGTGGCCACCTGCATGGGGCTGGATCAGGCCGAAGGCATGTCGGCCTGCCGACTGGAGCTGCCGCGCAGCCTGCGTCGGGCGGATTCTCACCGGTTGGTCGAGTTCGCCCCAGACCTGGAGTTGCCGCGCGCCACCTTCTCGAACATTCGCAATGTCCTGCTGGATGGACAGGTGACCGGCTTCGGTCGGGAAGGCCTGGAACTGTCGCTGCTGGACCCGCGGCAGAAAATCCAGGATTACTTCCGCATGGGGGAGGAATCCATGCTGGACCTGCCCCTGGGGGGCAACCTCCGACTCGTCGCCCCTACGCGGGTGGCGTATCTGGATGGCCGTGTGGTCGGCCTGCAGTTCACGGAGAATACCGACAAGGATCTGCTGGGGAGCTACCAAACCTGGCTCGAGGGCCAGGAGCATCTTCAAGCCCAGCGCGACCGGGAGAGCTTCGAGGCGGGCGGGAGCCGCAGACACCAGCGCCGAGGTTCCGTGGAAGTACCCGCGGCCCGGATGTGGGTGGACCGGGATCCACTCATTCTGGTGCTCACGGAGAACGAGGATTTTGCCAAGCGAATCGCGGAGAGCCTGGGGCGCAAATTCGGGTTCCTCAGCCTGGACTACATCAAGGGCTCGGTCCGTCCCCTGCTCAAGGACTGGGGCGCGACCAAGCAGGGGTGGGGAAGAGTGCGTCTCGTGCTGGTCCACCACCGCCTTCGCCTCGCCAGTCCTTTGGAACTCACTAAGCTGCTGGTCGAGCAGGAGCAATGCACGCTGCCCATCGTGCTGGTGGGGACCGATGAAGATCTGGACCTGAAGCGAGTCCGCGCCCTGGAGGCCGGCGCCGTGGATTACCTTCCGGTGGAGCCCTTCAAGATCCTCAGCCTGCTGAAGCAGCTCGATGCGATGATTCAGCTCTTCGCAGACTGAGAGCCTCGGAGGGGCACGGTGCGGCCCCGCCAGTGGTTGACACCGCGCAGGCGATCCCAGAAGGCCCAAACGATGCCCACGCTGGCCGCGGGGCCAATCAGGGGCCAGGCAAGCCAGATCCAGTCGAAGGGCTTTCCTGTCATACGCCAATGAGCCAGCCCTACGACGAGGGGCCACAGCAGCCACTCGATCAGGGCAAAACCGGGTCGGCCCAGGATCGCCAACCAGATTGGGCAGAGGAAGATTACCAGCACGCCCACGATCAGGAGTGGCGCGAAGACCCACAGCCCGGGGATGCCCAGGATGTTTTTTCGCATGGCCCGGATCACCTCCCAGCCACTGCCGTACATCCGCAGATGCAGGTCGGGTCCGCCCTGGGCCATGCGGTTAACGAAGCCTGCCTGTTTCGCACGACGCGCCAGCATCATGTCGTCGATGGGCTCCATGGGGGCGGCGCCATGACCTCCGATGGCGTCGTAGACGCTCCGCCGCAGAAGCGTAAAGGCGCCCGTCCCGCAGAAAAACGCACTCCTCGGGTCCGCAACGCGATGAGGTGGCACCAGCCACAGGAAGAAAGTTGCGGCGGTGGGCAGGAGAAGGCGCTCTCCGGGACTCACTACATCCACGGCGGGTAGCAAGGCGAGGATATCGGCGGGCGCAGACTCCAACAAAGCGAAAACTCGCCTCAGTAAATCGGGGGTCGCCTGCACATCTGCATCGGCGAAGAGCAACCATTCTGCGTCCCGGGCCTCGGGCGTGGCGGCAGCAAGGTGAAGCGCATGGTTCTTGCCCAGCCATCCTGCCGGGAGCTGATCGTTCCGAAGGACCCGCAACCGGTCCTGATGCCCAGTGACGCGGGTGGCCAGTTGTGCGGGGGTGGCGTCAGTGGAACCGTCATCCACCACGACGATTCGCAGGTTCGGATGCTCCTGGGCGAGCCAGAAATCAAGAGCGCGGCCGATCTCCTGGCCTTCGTTGCGGGCGGGGATGCAGAGACAGGTCGCAGGAAGTTCGCCCTGGCCTCCGCTTTCGGGCAGGCGAGGTAGTTGCCGGAGTCTCAGGAGCGTAAGGAGAAAAACACCCAGGCCCTCGGCGAGCAGGGCCCAGGGAATCCAGAGGGGGAGAACGAAATGAGCCACAATGCACCAAGACCGACAGAATAGGCTCACTGGATCATGAATAGGGGAACGCATGCAGGGATTTCGCTGGAGGCTGCTCAGGACCGGATGGGATCTCACTATGGGGTCCGCAGTGGGCATCCTGTCGGGCACTGCCTCGGCCCTGTTCCTTTGGCTTCTGGACCGGGTGATCCGGCTTCGCGTGGAGCACCTCTGGCTCATCGCCCTGCTGCCGATTTTCGGAATCATCAGTGCCTGGCTCTACCAGCGCTGGGGGCTGGAATCCGAACGCGGTAATGTTCTGATCCTGGACGAAGTCTTGGAGTTCAAGGGGCGTGTGCCCACTCGGATGGCTCCACTGGTGCTCCTCGGAACCCTGTTGACCCATCTGGGGGGTGGATCTGCGGGGCGTGAAGGCACGGCCGTCCAGATGGGGGCCAGCCTCGCCCGGACGATCGGGAAGCTGCCCTGGCCCTGGCTGGGACTCACCCAATCCCGGCAGCGGCTCCTGCTCATGGCGGGCGTATCGGCAGGCTTCGGTTCGCTCTTCGGGACGCCGGTGGCGGGGGCGATTTTTGGCCTGGAGGTCATCGCCATCGGAAAGCTGCATTACGAAGGGTTGTTGGTGTGTGGGGCCGCCAGTTTCGTGGGGGATGGCGTCTGCCGGTGGCTGGGCATCCAGCATGTCGGTTACCACATAGGAGCAGTGGCGATGTCACTGCCGTTGGCCCTTAAACTGGCTATCTTCGCTGTGCCTGTCGCCTTGGTGGCGGGCAGTTTCTCGGAACTGACCCACGGCCTCGCCCTCTGGACGCGCCAGCGCTTTTCCAATCTCTACCTGCGCGCCGCCCTGGGCGGCCTTGTGGTGATCGGACTCGCTCTCGCCTTCCGCAGCACGGACTATCTGAACCTTGGGACGATTTGGCTGCCCAGGGTCTTCGAGGGCACGGGCCCGGTTCCGCCTTGGGCCTTTGCCGTGAAATTCCTCTTCACGGTGGTCACCCTGGCCTTCGGCTTCAAGGGCGGCGAGGTCACGCCCCTCTTCGTCATGGGGGCTTTGCTGGGTGCGGTCCTCGCCCCGAGCTTGGGACTGCCGGTGCCCTTCGTGGCGGCGGTCGGTTTCATCGCCGTTTTCGCCGCTGCCAGCAACACCCCCATTGCCTCTACACTGATGGGGATCGAGCTCTTCGGAGGCGGTTTTGCGGGTCCCCTCGTCATCACCTGTTTCCTGGCCTATGTCCTGGTGGGTCACCGGGGCATCTATGGCGGCCATCGCGTCCACACGCCCAAACACACCTGAACACCCAACGGAGGTCCATCGATGCTCTACTCCACTGAAGTCGAACACATGTGTCGGGTGGCCAAGGGGCCCGATCACGGTCCAGCACCCATCCCTCAGGAGGGTCGTTGGGTTCAGACGAAGGAGATCAAGGACATCTCCGGCCTCACCCACGGCGTGGGCTGGTGCGCTCCGCAGCAGGGCGCCTGCAAGCTGACGCTGAATGTGAAGGACGGCATCATCCAGGAGGCCCTGGTCGAGACCATCGGCTGCTCGGGCATGACGCACAGCGCCGCCATGGCGGCCGAAATCCTGTCGGGCAAGACGATCCTCGAAGCCCTCAACACGGATCTGGTCTGCGACGCCATCAACGTGGCTATGCGTGAACTCTTCCTCCAGATCGCCTACGGCCGCACCCAGACGGCCTTCTCAGAGGATGGCCTGCCCATCGGCGCCGGGCTGGAGGACCTTGGCAAGGGCCTTCGCAGCCAGATCGGCACCATGTACGGCACAGTTGCCAAGGGCGTGCGCTACCTGGAGATGGCCGAGGGCTATGTCACGCGTATGGCCCTGGACGAGAACGACGAAGTCATCGGCTACGAATACGTCCACATGGGCAAGATGATGGAAGCCATCGAGAAGGGCGCAGAACCCGCTGAGGCGCTGAAGAAGGCCACCGCGAACTACGGTCGCTTCAGCGAGGCCGCCAAGACCATCAACCCCCGGCATCAGTAGGAGATATGACCATGGCTCTATTCGAAAGCTACGAACGCAGGATTCCCCAGATCGAAAAGGTGCTGGCTCAGCATGGGATCGCTTCCCTGGAAGCCGCCAGGCAGATGAGCGAGGCCAAGGGCGTCGATGTCTATGGCATCGTGAAGGGCATCCAGAACCTCGCCTTCGAGAATGTCTGCTGGGCCTACATCCTGGGTGCCGCCATCGCCCTGAAAAAAGGCCAGGCCAAGGCCGTGGACATCGCCCTGTCCCTGGGCGAGGGCATGCAGGCCTTCTGCATTCCTGGCTCCGTCGCCGATGATCGCAAGGTGGGTTTGGGCCACGGCAATCTGGCGTCCAGGCTGCTGAAGGAAGAAACCAAATGCTTTGCCTTCCTTGCCGGCCACGAATCTTTCGCCGCCGCCGAAGGCGCCATCGGCCTCGCCCGCAGTGCCAACAAGGCCCGGAGAGAACCGCTGCGCGTGATCCTCAACGGCCTGGGAAAGGACGCCGCCCAGATCATCAGCCGCATCAACGGCTTTACCTATGTGCAGACGAAGTTCGACTACGCGAGCGGGAAGCTGGCCATCGTGAAGGAGATCGCCTACTCCAAAGGCGAGAAGGCCAAGGTGCGCTGCTTCGGCGCCGACGATGTGCGCGAGGGCGTGGCCATCAACCACCATGAGGGCGTGGACGTGAGCATCACGGGCAACTCCACCAATCCCACCCGCTTCCAGCATCCGGTGGCCGGCACCTACAAGAAGGAATGCCAGGAACAGGGCAAGCCCTACTTCTCCGTGGCCTCGGGTGGCGGTACGGGGCGCACGCTGCACCCCGATAACATGGCCGCCGGTCCCGCTTCCTACGGCATGACCGACACCATGGGCCGCATGCACTCCGACGCCCAGTTCGCCGGTTCCAGTTCCGTCCCCGCCCATGTCGAGATGATGGGGTTCCTGGGCATGGGCAACAACCCCATGGTGGGAGCCAGCGTAGCCGTGGCTGTGGCCTTGGAGCAGGCGCTAACGAAAAGTTGATCGGGAGTTGATTCTGGTGGGGATGATCTTGCCGAAGGTCATCCCTTCTTCTTCCGCCCGGCCCGGGCCTTCGCCGCATTGCCCGCCAGGTCCTTGCGCTCTGGACGCACGCGAATTCGTCCCTGAGCATTCCGGCCGTACTTCTGCTCGTTCTCGCCGGTCAGCTCGATGACGAGCGCCTTGAACTCAGGGCGAAACACCGTCTCGATGAAAGCCGTGAACATTTCCTCGGCCGCCTTGTTGGTGTATTTCCGACAAAGCAATTTCGCAACTGCCAAAGCTTCCTTGGTGATGCGCGGTGTAGTCTCTTGTTTGATAGGGGAAAGCTCAATCATCTTCTGGAGAGCATCCGTATAACCAATCTCTGCCTTCTCCAAGGCGTCAAGAAAAGCACCATGACGAGGCGCAAGTTTGGAAATAAACATGCGGGTCTTGGTGGCGTCGGATTTGCCTTTAAGTTCTTTTAGAAGGCGGGAAAACAGTGCCGTGGGGATAGTCGCGTTGCCACAAAGAAAGGCTGCGCGCTGCCCTTTCCCTGTTCCGGGCTGATATTGGATGAGGGTCATGTCGGTCATGTTGGCTCCTTGTTATTGCAAATCCTATCCGATCTGCTGAAGCCAGGAAAGACCTAGCGCATTGCACCCGACATAATTTGCCACCCCAAACGCACAATCAGGGCACTCACGACGACGATGAAGACGATCCGCACCCAGCCGCTGCCCTTGGAAAGGGCCGTGCGGGCCCCCAGGTAGCCACCCAGACCGTTGCCTGCGGCCATGGAGAGGGCCACCGTGGGAACCCAGCTGCCCTGCGAGAGGAAGAGCGCCAGCGAGGCGACATTGGAGGCCCAGTTCACGCTCTTGGCCAGGGCGGAGGCCCGCAGGAAGTCGAAGCCGAGCACAGCCACAAAGAGGAAGATCAGGACGCTGCCCGTGCCGGGGCCGAAGAGGCCATCGTAGAAGCCCAAGGCGAAGGAGATCACCACGGCCAGCATGCGTTGATGGGAAAGGCCGAATTTCGGAGCATGGAGTTGGCCCGCATCGGGTTTCAGCAGCGTCCAGGCCAGCATGGCGAGCATCAGCAGGACCATCGCTGGACGCAGGAAGGGATCGAAGCGCCCCGAAAGATAGTAGGCCAGGGCCACGCCCAGGGCGGCTCCGCCCATGGCGGCGATTACGGGCCCCACCATTTCCTGCCAGCGCAAAATGCGTGAGTGCACGAACTGGGCTGCAGCGATGGTTGTGCCGGTGCTGGCGACGACCTTGTTTGTGCCCGAGATCACAGGCCAGGGCGTGCCCGCCGGCAGGCCGATCAACAGGGCCGGAATCGTGATGAGCCCCCCGCCGCCGACCACCGCATCCACGAAGCCCGCCAGGAAGGCTGCGAACACGAGGAAGGCGAGGATGGTGGGCGTAGGCATGAGAAAATTCTACCGACTCGAACCCTGCTCGCCGGAAGAGTCAGACCTTCAATATCTCGGCGTCCTTGTGCTTCACGGTCTCTTCCACCTCTTTGATGAACTGGTCCGTGAGCTTCTGGGTATCGTCGAGGGCGGTCTTGGCGGTGTCTTCGCTGATGTGGGCGTCCTTGTTCTTCTCCAGCTTCTTGATGTCATCGTTGGCATCGCGGCGGACATTGCGAATGGCGGTCTTGATCTCTTCACCCATTCTGTTGACGACCCGGGTGAGTTCCTTACGGCGCTCTTCGGTGAGGGCCGGAATGGGCAGGCGGATCACGTTGCCATCGTTGCCGGGGTTCAGGCCCAGTTCGCTCTTGAGGATGGCGGTCTCAATGGCCTTCATGGCGCCCTTGTCGAAGGGCTGAATCATCAGCATCGAAGGCTCGGGTACGCTGATGCCCGCGATCTGGTTCAGGGGCATGTGGGAACCGTAGTACTCCACCTGGATAGTGTCCAGGATCGAGGGATTGGCGCGGCCGGTTCGGACCGTGGCCAGTTCCTTCCGGAGCGTCTCCAGGGATGTTTTCATGCGCTTCTTGGCTTCGGTGATGATCGTGTCGATCGTCGTGGTCATGGAGGCTCCTTCGTGGGCGCTAATTCTGGCCAGCGGGATGCCAGCATCATAGCGCAGCCTTGGCAGTTCGCCTTGCCTGCTGCCGTCGCTAGTAAAGACCACCACGAAGCCGCCGCTGCGTAGCTCCTTCAAGGAATCCGATTCGTGTCTTTCTGGACAGCGGTGATACCGCTTTTCAGAAGCCCACCACTTCGCTGTACCAGACTCTCGCTTTTTCCGGGGTGATCTCCCCGTGGATGAGGGCGCGGCCATCGCGGAAGAGCATGATGCGCCAGGGGCCCTCCAGGCCGGAAAGGGCGAGGTTGCTGAGTTTCCAGGCGTTGCCAGTGCGGGCTTCCACGCGAGACTTGATGGCTTCCAGATCGAGGTTGCTCGGCGGGTTGACTCGAATCTGAACCCCTTCCATGCCGCACAGACGGGAGGTGCGCAGGCTCCAACGGGCATTCAAGAATTCAGTGAGCTTTTCGGTGCAGAAGCGGCAGCGGATTTTCGGAGGCTGGATGAACTGGCGCTCATTGCACCAGAAATCGAAGCGGGCCAGTTCGGCATGGGGTTCCTTCCCCGTGAGCAGCTTGATCGCTTCCAGGGCGGCCCAGCTGCCCACCACGCCCACGGCCGGGCCCAGCACGCCCGCGCTATCGCAGGTATCCACATCGCCCGAAACCGGCGGTTCCTCCATCAGGCAGCGTAGGCAGGGCGTGCGCGGCGGATGGATGGGCCAGACCATGCCTTCGGCTCCCAAGGCGCCGGCGTAGATCCAGGGCGTGCCAGTGAGAATCGACACATCGTTGATGAGATATCGGGCCTCGAAGTTGTCGGTGCCATCCATGATCAGGTCGAAACCCGCCAGCAAACCCTGGGCATTGCCGCTGGTGATATCCGCGATGACAGGGGTGATTTCGATTTCGGAATTGGCTTCCCGCAACTTGGCTGCAGCGGCCTCGGCCTTGGGTCGCAGCAGATCGCTCTCACCATAGAGGAGTTGGCGCTGGAGATTGCTCTCCTCCACGATGTCCCGGTCGAGGATCGTCAGATGTCCCACGCCAGCGCGAACCAACCAAGGCGCGATGACCGACCCCGTGGCGCCCAGGCCCACCAGTACGACCCGCGCCGAGCGGAGCCGTGCCTCGGCCTCGGGGCCCAGGAAAATGCGCTGCTTGGCGTACCGGTCCCTCATCGAAGCCATTGCCCCTCCTCCGCCAGCAACCGGGAAGAGAGAGTCTCGCGTATCGCCGCAGGCGATACCAAAAGAATGCGCTGGATGGCGTACCGGTTCATGGTCAACAGATTACCGGGCCGGAGCCGATATTTTCAGGCATCTCTCCGAATTGGGGCTAGCGCTGAATAGAGCGACCTATGTCATGATCCCTCCAACGCAACCCGGAACGAAAATGGAAGGGGGTGACATCTTGGACTGTTCCGCCTCTCCAGGCCCTCCCAAGGGCATGAACACCATTCAGAGAATTGGCGCATTCCTCCTTGCGGTCCTGCTCGCTGGAGGTCTTCAGTCCCTGGGTGCCGTGGAGGCTCGGCCCCTGGAGTCGGTGACCCTGCAGTTGAAATGGACCCACGCCTTCCAGTTCGCCGGCTACTATGCCGCCCTGGAGAAGGGGTATTACCGAGAGGCGGGGCTCGAGGTCCGCCTTGAAGAAGCCGTGCCCGGCTTGGATCCCATCGAGAGCGTGTTGTGGGGAAAGGCCCAGTACGGGGTTGGTACCAGCGGTCTGCTGCGCTTGCGGCACGCCGGGAAGCCCGTGGTTGTGCTGGCGGTGATCTTCCAGCACTCTCCTGTGGTGCTCCTGGCTCGGCCCCAGGCTGGGCTTCAGCACCTTCACGACCTGCTGGGCAAGCGGGTGATGATCGAGCCCCATGCCGACGAGATCTTCGCCTATTTGAAGAAGGAAGGCGTTCCTCTGGACCGGATCATCCGGGTGGCTCACACCCTCGACCCCAGGGACCTGCTCGAGGGTCGGGTGGATGCCCAGTCCGCCTATGTCACCGACGAACTGGAGTTTTTCGACCACCTGGACTTCCCTACTTTCATGTTCACCCCGCGCGCCGCTGGCATCGATTTCTACGGAGACAACCTGTTCACCACCGAGCAGGAACTGAAGGCACATCCGAAGCGCGCGAAGGCTTTCCGGGAGGCCAGCCTCCGGGGTTGGCACTACGCCATGGCCCATCCCGAGGAACTGGCCGACCTGATCCTCACCCGCTATTCCACGCGACACACCCGGGGGCACCTGCTCTTCGAGGCCCGGCAGATGGTCGCCCTCATGCAGCCCGACCTAATCGAGATCGGTTACATGAATCCCGGGCGCTGGCGCCATATCGCCGAAACCTACGCCGACCTGGGCATGCTCCAGCGGGGGGTCTCCCTGGCCGGCTTCCTCTACGATCCGAACCCTCGGGTGGACCTAGCCTGGACCCAGCGCGTCTTTGCGGGGGCCATGATCCTTATCCTTCTGGTGGGAGGGATCGCCCTCTATTACCTGCGCCTCACCCGCGCCCTCCGCGTCAGTGAGGAGCGCCATCGGCTCCTGGCGGACAATGCCGAAGATGTCATCTGGACCATGGCTCTGAACGGCCGCATGACCTATGTGAGTCCCTCGGTGGAAAACCTGCGGGGTTTTACGCCGACGGAAGTGATGCAGCAGACCTTCGCGGAACTCCTGACGCCGGAATCCGCTCGCGTCGCCCAGGAGGGCCTGGGCCGATCCCTGGAGGCCGTCCAGATGGGGCAGCCCATTCCCCATTATCGGGTCGAGCTGGAGCAGCCCTGCAAGGACGGGTCCACCGTGTGGACCGAGGTCACGACCACCGGCATGACCAACAAGGAGGGGAAATTCATTGGCATCCTGGGGGTCACCCGGGATATCACGGAGCGGCGGCTCTTGCAGGAAGAATTGAAGGCTCGGGCCGCCACGGATACCCTTACGGGGGTCTGGAACCGGGCGCGGCTGGAGGAACTGGGCCGCTTCGAGATGCAGCGCTTCGAGCGCTACGGACATTCCCTGTCGGTCGTCTTCGTGGACCTGGACCACTTCAAACGGGTGAATGATCAGCACGGCCATGCCTCGGGAGATGCCATTCTGAGGGGTTTTTGTGAGGTGGCCCAGAACTGCTTGCGCGGCACGGACTTCCTGGGGCGCTGGGGCGGCGAGGAATTCCTGTTGCTGGTATCCGACACGGGGCTGGCCAGTGCCCTGCCTCTGGCCGAGCGCATCCGCAGTGCCATGGAGGCCCATCACTTCCCCGAAGTTGGGACCGTGACCGCCAGTCTAGGGGTCGCCCAGTGCCGCCCCGGAGACACCTGGGAAAGTCTCGTGGCCCGCGCGGACGCTGCCCTCTACCGCGCCAAAGACGGGGGGCGCAACAGGGTGGAGGCCGAGGTTCAGGCCGAAGCGAAGCCACCGCAACCCGCGGCCGGTAGTTTCCTGCACCTGGTCTGGAGTGAGGCCTACGCCTGTGGGCAGCCCCTTATCGACAGCCAGCACCGCGAACTCTTCGAGGGGGCCAACCGCCTGCTCCAGGCAGTCCTGGAGCATCGTCCTCCCGAGGCGGTTGGGGCCGGAATCGCGGAGGTCCTGGGGGCGGTGGAGGCCCATTTCGATGCGGAGCTACAGTTGTTAAGGGAGGCGAACTACCAGGAGGTCGAGGCCCACGCCGAACTCCACCGGGGCCTGCTCCAGCGCGGCCTGGCGTTGGCAGAGCAGCACCGGCAGGGCGAACTGAGCACAGGGGACCTCTTCGCCTTCCTGGCCTATGAGGTGGTGGCCCAGCACATGCTGCAAGAGGACCGGGCCTTCTTTCCCATTTTCCAGGGCGAGGTCAGGCAACCCTGACGCGCGTCGATTGAGTGGTAGTTTCTTATCCATGCGACTCCAGATCCATTGGTCGGGCACCGGCGCACCGGTCCTGCTGCTGCCCGGGTGGAACACCACGGCGGCTGCGGTGCGCTCCTGGCTCCCCGCCTCGTTCCAGGAGCAATACCACTGCGGCATCCTGGAATGGCCTGGACTGGGCGATGCCGCCGAGGATCCGCTGCCCGACAGCCTGGAGGCCTTCCTGGATGCGCTGGATCAGGCCCTAGCTGTGCGTCCCGTCGCCGTGGTCGGCTTTTGTCTGGGCGGCATTGCGGCCTGGGCCTTCGCCCAGCGCCATCCAGACTCCGTCAACGGCTCAGTCCTGGTGGAGACTCCCCTGCATTTTCCCCTGGTGCTTGCACCCCTGCTGGTGCCCGGCCTGGGGCGGGTGATCCTCCGTCTGGCGCAGGGAACACCCCTGGGGCGTTGGCTCGTTCGCCGGGCCATCCTCCAGGTGCAAACCCCCTATCCCCAGGCCTTCCTGGAGGTCCTGTTCGACTTCGAGCCGAAAACCTCGCTGCACTATCTCCGACTTTTCAGGGCTTATGCCCAGACCCTCGCGACCCCCCGGGAGCCCCATGCCTCAGCGCGCACCTGCTGGCACCTAGCGGGGGAACATGCGGTCAAGGTGCTGGTTCCATGCTGGGGCCAGCGCCACCCCGTCCAGGCCACTGCCGTGCATCTGGAGGGTGCGGCACACTTCCCCGCAGTCGAGGTCCCGCAGATCTTCTTCGAGCGGCTTCAAGGCCTGCTGGCCGAGTTGTGATCGAGTTCAGCGGGTGGGCGGGGCGACCTGCAGCCTGTCCCAACGAGCCTTCTGGGCCGCGATAAAGTCGCGATACTGCCCCCGCGTCCGCAGCACCTGAGCCTGGAAGGCCTGCAGCGTGGCGAGGGGGGCATCCCGCACGAACAGGCGCACGATCCAGTCCGGGAGCCATCCGCCCGGATCCAGGCGGATGGTGTAGCTCACCAGGACGGAGCCTCGCCCGGTATCCCGCAGCGTGAAGGTGCCCTCACTCAAGGGCACGCGGAGGCAGTTGGGGCGAAGGGGAGCGGCAGAGACGGTCGTGTTCCAGAAGCGAACGCGCACCTCCGCCTGCTGCACATCTTCTTCCACCACGCTCTCGATCACGGCGTCCCGGTCCTTGGCGGGCCAGGGCAGGCTGTAGCGGCTATAGATTACGCTGCGTGCAAGGGGATCCCCTTCGAGCGTGCGGCTCTCGGCCAGACGGTGGACCCATTCCTTTTGGCGCGGGATGTCCACCAGCACGGCCGCGACCTCGGCCAGAGGCACATCCACCGTGCCTTCAGCCTTGTAGGCGAGCGGAGAACCCTTGTGCTCGTAGGCCCTGAAGCCCGCCTTCTCGTAGAGAAACGTCCATTCGCCGGGACCCGCGTGGGCGAATACCGAGAACAAGAGGGCCGCGACAGTGGGCGTGAGCATGCTGGGAAGTGTACGGTATCGATCTCCGCAGTGAATTCCTTCTCCCCCTGGCCTCTCTTCGCGGTTGCCCATGGGCCGAACCCGCCATGACAAAGGCCTTCCCGGAAAATAGCGAAGAACAAACAACAGGGACGGGCAAACGCCCGTCCCTGTTGTTTGAATTGAAGCAAATTTCAATGCTGGGTGGCGCCCTGCTCGGCCATGGCCTTCTCGTACTCGGCCTGGAGGCGGCTGGCATCGGAGATGGCGAACTTGTAGACATACTCGAAGCGGTCCGTGCCCTTGGTGAGGCCGATGATCACTTCGTAGACGCCCTCGGCGTTCACTTCGAAGGGGCTGGCGATGACATTGAAGGTGCCTTCCTTGGCGCCGTCGGGGATCTGCACATCGCTGTCGCGGATGATGTCCTTGCGCTCGCCGTTGGGGCTCACGATGGAGAAGCTGAACTTGAACTGGCCGTCCATGCGGCTGAAGCGGGTGTAGAAGCACACCTTGGGCAGGACGAAGGGAACCTGCGGCACCACGATATGGTGGTCGTAGATGCCCATGAGCGAGGTCTTGCCCCCCATCTCCTGGCGGATATCGTCGCAGAGCAGTGTGAACTCGTGCTTGGGGGCCTTGATTTGAACTTCCTGCATAGAATCTCCTGAGTGAACGATCAGTTTACCTTCAGACGAGGTTCTTTTCCAACCAAAGCCTGGAAAGTCAGCCCCGACGGCCTTCCAGAGTATCTTGAACGAGCCCCTGGAGGCACCCGTGATCCGTTGGATTTGCATCCTGTTCGTTTCCATCCTGTCGTCGGCCCAGGAACTGCGTCTGCAGGTTTTGTCCACCAGCGACATGCACGCGGCCGTGCTGCCGGAGGATGCCTTCACCTTGCAACCCGCCGCGAAGGGCTGGGCCAAAGTCGCCACTCTCATTCGGGAACTCAAGGCCAAGAACCTGAACACCCTGCTCATCGACTGTGGCGACACGATCCAGGGCGAGCCCCTGGCCTATGTGCAGGCGCGGCTGCGCCCGGAACTGCCCGATCCTTCCATGGCCATCATGAATGTCCTGGGCTACCACGCCATGACCGTGGGCAACCACGACTTCGACTGGGGTCAAGCCGTGCTCCGAAAGGCGGAGGAACAGGCCAGTTTCCCCTGGCTGGGGGCCAATGTGCTGCTCGCCACCAATGGCAGGAGCGCCTTCACGCCCTATGCGGTCGTGGAACTGGGCGGCGCCCGGGTGGGTATTCTGGGGTTGACTACCTCCGGTTTGGCCCGCTTTGCCGACCCCGCCAACCTCGAAGGACTGCGCGTCCAGGATGCAGTGGAAACCGCGAAGGTCCTGGTGCCCGTGCTGCGTGAGAAGGAGAAGGTCGATGTGGTAGTCGTGGCCCTTCATGCGGGGCTCGGCAGCCCTGGTGCGGGGATCTTGGAGGAGAACCAGGCCCTGGCGCTGATCGAGCGGGTCCCAGGCATCGATCTCGTGCTCGCGGGCCATACTCACGAGGTGATTGCCACACGCCACAAGGGGGTAGCCGTTCTCCAGAGCCTATCGGCGGGCCGCGCCCTCGGCGTTGCGGAACTCGTCCTGAAGAAGGACAGGGATCGCTGGAGGCTGACCTCCAGCGAGGCTCGGGTGGTGCGCCCCACGGCGGAGACGCCCAGCGACCCCCAAATCCTGGAACTCACGGCGCCCCTCCGCGCCTTCACGGATGAGTATCTGAATACCTTCGCCACCAACCTGGCAGTGGATCTGGATGGACGCTGGTCCCGCATGGAGGATTCAGCCCTGGTGCAACTCCTCCACTCCGTGCAAAAAAGGGCCGTGGGCGCGCAGCTTTCGGCGGCCTTCAGTCCCTCCACTCGCTACTTCGTGCCCACGGGACCCACTTCCATCCGTCAGTTTTGGCCCCTGATGCCCTATGAAAACAAGGTCGCCCGCATCCGGGTGACGGGCCTGCAGGTGAAACTCTGGCTGGAACACGCGGCCCGGTACTACACCTTCAGCCACCTGCCGGAACTCATCAACCGGGAGGTGGCGGGCTTCGATTTCGACATGATCGACGGCGTCAGCTACGCGCTGGATATTTCCAAGCCCCTGGGCCAGCGGGTGGTGGACCTCAAATATCAGGGCCAGCCCGTGAAAGAAAACCAGCCCTTCACTCTGGCCACCACCAGCTATCGCCTGAGCGGCGGGGGGGGCTACCTGGAGGCCATCCACTTCAAAGGGCAGGCCGAGGTGCTGAACCCCGTGTCGTTGCGCAACCTGATCTTCGAGCGGGTGCTGAGTCAGCCCACGCTGACCATTCCCCTGGCCAACACCTGGCGCATCATCCCCGCCCTGGACCGCGAGCGGGTGCTGGCTCAATCAAAGCCTTGACCGGTCTCATTTGAAATCAGCGGCCGCCTTGCCGATGTTGGCCATGACCGCGGCGCTGGGCGCGTTGAGGTTCACCGTCAGATCGCTAGTGAAGCGCGCCTTGTAAGTGGCCTCGTCGATCAGGACGTTCAGGATCGGCGAAGAAGGATAGGTAACCCGGACGACGGCGTTGTACGGATCATCGCCGTGGTCGAGGTACATGCGTTCGGTCAGGAAGCAGGCCAGTTCATGGCCGCCAACCCAGATGGGCTGCACCGGGATGTTCAGCGCCCGCAGCGTCGCGTTCAGGAACCCCACGCTGCCGTGGCAGCCCAGGGTCCAGTGGGCGAACTGGCTGACGTTGACATCCGTGGTTCCGTTGATGATCCGGGAGATGGGCGGATAGCCCCTGTACTGCCACACGGCGTTGCAGGTGCCGAAGTCGTC
This sequence comes from uncultured Holophagaceae bacterium, assembly GCA_903868115.1. Lineage (GTDB taxonomy): Bacteria > Acidobacteriota > Holophagae > Holophagales > Holophagaceae > JAYREN01. The sequence continues at coordinate 10,504 of CAIPUA010000111.1, read as the reverse complement.
CGTGCCGTAGAAGTGGGACATGTTGTGCCGCATCCAGTCCAGCACGCCACCGATGCTGTTCAACCGAGTGTCCGCCGGGATCCCGGCCTGGGTCATCCACTGGTAGATCCACATGGGATGGGCGAAGGGGGTCTTCGGGCGGTTGTCGGCCCGGAGCGCCGGAAGGTTCGCTCCGCCGTAGGTGCCCAGGCTGAAGGAGACAGGGCCGTAGGGCAGTTTCCAGCCCATGGTGCTGCTGTCGAGCAGGTAGCGCAGGCTCTCGGCATCGTAGGTGGTCAGGCTCCACGGGACGCTGCCGGTTGTCTCCAGGGCCAGAGAGAAGCCGATGTGGGCAATGTAGAGGTTCCACATGTCCGTCGGACTCGTCCACTGCATGGCAATGCCGCCGTCACTCTGAGGGGAGTACCAGTTGGTGGGGGCGTCCGAGACCCCACGATAGGGCATCGTGATGGGGGTCTTTGGGCTTTGCAGGAGCCACGCCCTGGCATCGAGGTAGGCCGCATCGAGATCGTCCTTCTGGGCCTGAGACCAGTTGGTCCACGCGATCATGTCCGCGTCGCCCGGCGGCGTGTATGCGTTGCCGCCCGCCGGGTACTGGAACTGCCACTTGATGGCTGCCGCCACAGTGGGATGGGCGGCGAGCCAGGTGGACAGGGCGGGACGCACCGTGAGCACGCCGGCGGTGCTGGTGACGCTGCCCCCGTAGGTGTCGGATGCGACCACGGTGAAGGTCGCGCCGTTGTCGGCGTAGGTGAGGGCGGGGGTCGTGTAGCTGCTCCCCGTCGCACCGACGATGGGCGTGCCGTTCTTCGACCACTGGTAGGTGAGCGCACCGGTTCCATTGACGGTGACGGTGAAGGTAGGCGTGGCTCCAATGTCCACGGTGAGATTGGCAGGCTGCGTGAGGATGGTGGGCGCCGGCGGGTTGACGGTGACGCTAAAGCTCGCCTGATGTGTACCGCCGCTGTTGGTGGCCGTCACGGCATAGGTCTGACTCGCGGAAACGACCGTGGGTGTGCCACTGATGCTGCCGTCCAGCGTGCTGAAGGCCAGGCCCGTGGGCAGGGTCGGCAGGATCGACCAGGTGACCACCACGCCGCCCGTGCTGCTGGGGGTGACCTTGGTGATGGCCTCTCCCATCGTGAAGGTATGGCTGGCGCCGTAGGTGATGAGGGGCGGGATGTCCTTCACGGCGAAGGTGATCTGGCAGCTTGTGCTGCCGGCGGTGTTGCGGGCGGTGACGGTGTAGGTCGTGGTGGGGGCCGCCGCGGCGGGGGTCCCGATGATCATGCCGCTTTCCGTGTCGAACCAGAACCCGGCAGGCAGGGCCGGCGAGATCTCCCAATCATCGGGGCTATCCCCCGAGTAGGACGGGAAATGCATTCCGATATCACTGCCCACGGTGAAGGCTGAGCCCAGCGTGGGATAGGTCATTGCCGTGGGCGCTAGCAGCAGGATGTTCACCGTGAGCGACCGGGTGACGCTGTCGCCCGCCTCATTGGTCACGGTGAGCACGTAGGTGGTGTCGGCCCACAGCAAGCCTGTGGCGACCGGGATGCCGCTGCTCACGGCACCCAGCCCATGGTCGATGCTTCCTGCGCCACCGCTGAAGGTGGCCGTGAGCTGACCACTGGTGCTGAATCTCACCGGCGCAGGCGAAACGGTGAACGCCGCGATGCTACCCAAGGGCACCACTACAACAGTGAGGGTGAGCGTGACGGGCCCCCCGATGCCCTCGGCAGTGAGGGTGTATTGGGTGGTGGTCGCAGGGGACACGGTGAAGGGGAGGCCAGAGGTTACAGCCCCCACACCCTGATCCACGGAGGCGCGGGTGGCATTCACGAAGGTGGGCGTCAGGGTGGTGCTCGAGCCCGCGGTGATCGTCGCTTTCGCGGCCGTGAAGCCCGTGATGACCACTGCGGATCCTACGGTGACTGCGGCGGTGGCGGTCACCTGAGCACCCACAGCGTTGGTGACCGTGAGTTTGAAGTTCGTGGACCCGGCCAGGGCTCCCGTGGAGACGGGCATCCCGCTGCTGACGGTCCCGATGCCATGATCCACGAGGCCCGTGCCTCCGGTGAAGGTGGCGGTGAGTTGGGAGGCGCCGCTGGTGGCCACGGTGGTCGGGCTTGCGGCAAAGCTCGTGATGGCAGGAAGTGGCACTACCGTCACAGTGGTCTGGGCCGTCGCGATGCCGCCCGCCCCCGTGGCGGTGAGCGTGTAGGTGATGGTCGTGGTGGGCATCACCTGAGCGGTCGTGCCGCTCACCGCGCCCACGCTGGGGTCGATGCTGAGGGTCGTGGCGCCGGAGACCGACCACTCAAGGATGCAGGACCCGCCCGCAGTGAGAAGACCCGGGGAAGCGGTGAAATGGGAGATCACAGGAGCAGGTGACGGCGGCGGCGCTGTCGGCGCTGCCGATCCTCCCCCACACTGGATCAGGCTCAGGCAGAACAGCGCCAGGAAGGTGATGCGGGCCGCCCTTTCGCTCCAGCCGTATCGAAACGATCGGACCATGGAACCCCCGAGGCTACAAGGAAGCCTATCGGCCGCCGGAGCCTCTCACTAAACCGCCGAGCGTTGCGTTCAGAAGAATGGGGTCATCACCGACCACCAGGAGCGTGCCTCCGCCCTTCGGCGGCATGGGTTCTGGTTGGATACCTATGACAGTGAATGACAACGAGGATCCCGTGGATCCCCTCAAGGGGCAGTTGGCCCGTGCGTCGATGACGGAGACTCTGGATCTCGCGATCGTCCAGGGCTTCGAACCGGCGGTTAGAGCAGTCCCCACACTTGATCTTGAGCTTGGCGCAGAGAATCCGATTGCCATCGTTGAGATACACGGGCGAGTGCTCTTTTCGGTCTCTCTTCGCACTGAACCAAAGGCTTGGATAGACATCCTGGGTGAAGGTCGCGGTGGATCATAAGCAGACCCAAATTTGCGTGCACACGTGTTCGGTGCATGAGAAAAAGGGCACCTTCGATGCGGAATTTGCCCCTGATTCCAGAATGGGATTCGCGCTACTCAGGATCCAGCAGTGCCTCAATCTTCATCCTGTACCCACGGCTAACAGGTACTACTCGGTCCCCCTCCAATCTGACAAGATAGATGCCACCAGGCCGTGGCTGGATCTCCTGAATCCGATCCACATTCAGGATCCAGGATCGGTGAACGCGGATGAACTTCCGCGAGTCCAGGCGCTGTTCCAGGCTCGAAAGAGGCTCCCGCAGCATGAAGGAATCCTTGCCGCGGTAAAGATGGATGTAGACGCCCGTGGCTTCGATGGCGTCCACCTGCTCCGCCTTCACGAAGAAAATGCGTCCTTGGTCGCGGACTACGAAACGATCGAGCTTCCTGCGATGGGTTTCCACATCTTCGAGAAGGGACATCATCTTCCTGATCATTTCCGGCTGCCCACGCCCCGTAAGAATCTTCCTGATGTGCTTCAGCGCCTCCTGGAGGCGCTCCCGCTCGATGGGCTTCAGGAGATAGTCCAGGGCATGGACGCTGAAAGCCTGGAGGGAATACTGATCAAAGGCGGTGACGAAAACCACCAGCGGCATTTCATCTTCGCCCAGTTCCTCCAGCACTTCGAAGCCATCCATCACCGGCATCTGAATATCCAGGAACACGAGATCGGGGCGAAGGGCCTTGATGGCCTTCACAGCTTCCCCGCCGTTGCGGCATTCCCCGACTACGTCCACATCAGGCTCATCCGCCAGAAGGGAGCACACACCCTGGATGCCCAGGGGCTCGTCGTCCACAACAAGGGCACGGATGCTCACGAGAGGCCTCCATTTGTCGGCTTTTCCAAGCTCAGAGGCAGGAATATCTGCACCGAAAACCCTCTCTGAGTCTGAGGCCCAGCCTGCATTTCAAAACATTCTCCGAACAATTGTTCAAGCCGCGCCCGAGTGTTGGGCAGCCCGAGTCCTTCGGATTCCGGCCTCCTGCCGTTGGATTGGCATCCGACTCCGTCATCGGATACGGAAAGACTCAGGCGGTCACCTGCTCTCCGTGCCTGGATGCGGATCGTTCCCGGCTCCGCCTTGGGTGCTAGACCATGGCGGACGGCGTTCTCCACAAGCGGTTGAAGGATAAGATGGGGCACAAGGGCATCCAGGATCTCTGGCGCGAGATCGTATTCCACGTTCAGGCGATCCGAGAAGCGGATCTGCTCGATCTCCAAATAGCTCCGCACGAAATCCACCTCCTGGTTCAGGGGAACCACCTGGAACTTGGATTCCTTCAGGGAACGGCGCAGCAGATTAGCCAGCAGGTTCAGCATGCGCTCCGCGCCACGAGGTTCAGTGCGGATCAGGGTGGAAATGGCGTTCATAGCGTTGAACAGGAAGTGGGGGTGCAGTTGGCTCTTAAGCGCATTCAGAGTGGTGGTAGCCAACTGGGCCTGGAGGCGGGATTCTGAGAGCAAACGTTCCCGGGATTCTTGGCGGCTGAAAAGGTAGTAGTAGCCCGCCAGGGTGAGGGCGTAACTCCCGAGGATGCGAATGCCCAACACAGACCATTGAAGGAGGGGTTCTTTGGAGAGGCCGACGAGTGCTTGGCGAACGGACAGTCCTTGAATTGTGATCGAGAGCAAGACCAGGAAGGCCTGGTATAGGGAAAAGAAAACCAGGACAAACCCCAGAAAGAAAGCCGTGTGGACTAACAGATTCCACCAGTCGATTTCTTGGTCGATCCTGAATTTCCGAGCGAAGAGATACAGGCCGGGACAAACCAACATCCACAGAAACCATGCTGGAACATAGCCTGCTGTGGCCCTCCATAGACTAATGGGTGCCCCCTGAGCGAGTCGACGGGAATAGAACTCGAAGGCAAACATCACCTGAATCGCCGTGAACATAGCCATCACAGGCATCATCTGGCGAAGCCACATCGGACGACTGCGCGCACCTGCTGGTTTTTCGCTCCTTGTCTGGTTGTTGCGCACGCCGTTCCCCCCGGGCCTCCATGATCCCAGCACCTTTCATGGCAGCAATGAATTCGTGGCCCTCTCGTGGCGCTGAATGCGCATCTCGCGACACCACGGGTACCACCGGGAACAGCAGGCGCAACGTTCGGAACATCGGCGCCAACCGCACAGCCTGGGCCCCGTAGACTCACATAAGCAGCTTGGAATTTCTCAGTTTGGAGGCAGGTTCCCTTCGGGATGCTACGGAACACCGAGGTCTGATAAATTATTAAAGGAGTCAGCATGCCGATGGTTCAAGAATACATCGACGCTCCAGTCACCCTCCGGGAGCGCCTGGAGCATATCGACATCCTTCGGGGCATCGCGCTTCTCGGCGTCCTGGTGATGAACCTGCATTTCTTTTTCAGGGATTCCATCGGCCGGTACCGGTTGGAGAGCCATCCCTGGGGTGGTTGGTGGAATATAGGAACCGATTGGGCGCTTCTGACCTTGGTGGAAGGGAAAGCGATGACCATCTTCGCCATGCTCTTTGCCGTGGGCTTGGCGATCCAGGTGGAACGCGCCACGGAAAGGGGTTCGGGCTTCTGGGGCTTCGGTTTCCGACGTCTGGGAGCACTCTTCCTGTTCGGCCTACTTCACTTCCTGCTGATTTGGAATGGGGACATCCTCCACAACTACGCCTTGGTTGGGATGCTGGCCCTTGGCTTCCTGAAGCGGAACCTGAAAACCATCCTGATCTGGCTGGGAAGCCTGTATGGCCTCGTGATCGTCGGGGTTCTGATCGTCTGCATCCGACAAGCGATGGGTGCGGCGCCCTCGCCTAGAAGTGCTGCCGACATCGCACAGACCCAGGCATGGCTTCAGGAAACTCTGCAGGTGAGAGGATCAGGCACCTGGGTGGCTGAGTTCTGGTTCCGCCTCCGGGAATTTGCCAGAGTTCAAGGCCTTGGGGGCGAGCTCACCAGCATGGTGGATATCTTCCTGAAATTCATGCTGGGGCTTGCGATCTGGAAGAGTGGCATCCTGCGGAATCCCTCAGCCCATCTTCCGAAAATCAGAAAATTCTTCATCGCATCCGTTTCCGCGGGTCTGGCCTGCGCCATCATCGTGACCCTCTGGGGGGAAACCCGCGAGTGGACGCTGGTCCATTGGCGCCATGTTCGGTACTTACTTCCCATCATCGGTTTGTCTCAGAGCTTCCGAATGACGCTTCTCGGCATGGGATGGGCGGCAGGAGTAATCTTGCTGCTGCAAAGGGCGACTTGGAAGAAGCTTCTGGAGCCCTTCAAGGCCGTGGGTCGTATGGCTTTCACTAACTACCTGGCCCAGAGCCTGGTGATGACCTTCCTCTTCAATGGGTGGGGACTTGGGCTCTACCACAAGCTAAGTCCCCTCGAAGGCGTGGGGGTAAGCGTGGTCTTTTTTACCCTCCAAGCGCTCTTCAGCCGCTGGTGGTTGACCCGCTATCAATTTGGCCCTGCGGAGTGGGCCTGGCGCTCGCTCACCTATTGGAAACGACAACCGTTCAAAATGGCTCTTCCGCTGGCAGCAACTCCTGCAAATTCAGGGGGAATGAGCGACACCGTTGCCCCCCGCAACCAATAGCGCCCATACCCAGGAGTTCCCCATGTCCACACTTGGTTCCGATCTCCGGCAGGCCCTCCGCAGCATTCCGGTTCGCCCACAAATCCTCGCACTCTCCCTCTCGCTGGGCATGGCGTCTGCCAAGGAACCCCAGGTGACACCCGCTGTCCTTAATAGCGTCCAGGCCTATCTTGAAGGCACCCCCTCAAGTCTGTCCCGCAGCCTTCACCCGGAATTGACACGCACCACGCTGCGCAGGTTCAAAACCCGAACGGTCCTGGAAAGGATGGGGGCCGCCAGCCTGATCGGGCAATACTCCACAGGCACATTGCCCCCGGGGCACCTCGGCCCGCGTGCTTCAGTCCGGGTGGTTGAAATTCACGATGGACTAGCCAGCGTCACAGTTGGGCTCGAATCAAAACAGGTTTTGCTTCACCTGGCGCGCCTGGACGACGGATGGAAGATCATTCACATCCTATGCGGGACAGCCAAGCAGGAGGCTTCGACAGCCCCTGCACCTGGCAACCCTGCCGCCATAAGGGCCTGCGTGGAGGACTACTATTCCAACGATCCCGAGCGCGTGGAGCGAGCCCTTCATCCCGAACTCTCCAAGGTGAGGCCGGCCCGCCTTGAACCACCAGGCACCTGGGTGATGGAACGAATGGGAGCCTCGGCACTGGTGGAACTGGTCCGAGATTACCCTTCGCAGATGGCGCCCACCTCCCCACCAGATATCAGCATCCTGGATCACCTAGGAGATCTCGTGGCCCTGCGGGTCACCTCCGGGAAGGATGTGGACCTGATACACGCCGCAAAGCTGGATGGGCAGTGGAAGATTGTACATGTCCTCTGGCAGTGCCACCAAAGCGTCGAACCGAAGGCTCCACTCCGCTCCGGGCTAGGCCAAGCAAAAATCACGCGCGAGGAGATTCCAGTTCGTCTGACCTGGGACGTGACAGATATCTAGCGGCGCAGTTCCCCCCTTATCTCGCGCTCCAGGAGCGACAAGGGCAGCGAGCCCTTGTCGAGCACCATCCGGTGGAACGTCTTGAGGTCGAAGGCGGCGCCTTGGGCCTGCTTCGCCTCCTCGCGGAGCTCCAGAATTTTGAGCATTCCCACCATGTAAGCGCAGGCTTGGCCGGGGCTCACGATGTAGCGGTCCACCTCGATGATCGCCTCAGCCTCGGGTAGGCCGGTCTTCTCCCGGAGGTAGGCGATGGCCTGCTCCCGCGTCCACCGGTAGTGGTGCAGGCCCGTGTCCACCACCAGGCGAGCCGCCCGCCACTGCTCCTGCTGCAGTCGGCCAAGGTTGCTGCAGGGATCCTGCTGGAAGCCCTGCTCCCAGGCCAATCGCTCCGCGTAGAGCGCCCACCCCTCCATATGCCCGTTGAACGGCACCAGACGCCTCAGTGTGGGGAGGCCCTTCATGCTCTGGGCGATACTCATCTGGTACAGGTGTCCGGGCAGGCCCTCGTGGTAGGCGAGGGAACGCAAGGAGAACTTCTGGAACTCTGCGGGGTTGCGGAGGTTGATGACGAAGGTGGCGGGGCGTTTCCCGTCGAGCGAGGGGGTAACGGCCAAAGCCATGGGGGAGGTGGCTTCCTGGTGCTTGGGAGTCGCAACGATCGCCACCCGGCCCGGCATCGGGGTGGGCATGAACTTTCTCAGCCCCCCTTCCATCTCGGCCGTGATGGCCTCGCAATCCGCAAGCAGTGCCTTCCGCCCCGCCGCGTCATTGGTGTAATGCTGCCGGGGATCGCGGACCAAGCGCGCGAATCCTTCGGCAGGCGCGACGTTTCCGTAACCGAGCTGGGAGAAGGCCTCCCGGAGCTCCCCATCGAGGCGTGCCACCTCCCGCAGTCCCAGGGCCTGGAGCTGCTCGGGGCCTAGGTCCGTGGTCGTGTGCAGCTTCAGAAGGTAGCGGTAGTAGGCCTCCCCGTTCGGAAGCTTCCAAACCCCCGCACGGTCGTCCGCAGCAGAGTGCTGGCCTTGGAGGAAGGCCTCCAGACCTCGGTAGGCAGGATAGATCTTTCCGTTCACGAGCTCCCGCGCCTGGGCCAGGAGATCGCGACGCATGTTCGGATCCAGCCCCTGGAGGTTTCCGAGACCCCACTCCAGCCCCAGGAAGAACGGATTCTGCTCTGGCTCCTGGTGGATGAAGGCCCGGATCTGCTCCATGCTGCGGGCCAGGATGAACCGCGGCGGTACTACGCCCGTGGCCTCCCGCATCCGAAGGCTCTCCTTGAGCTGATCGAATTTCCCGGGGATGGCCGCCAGCCGCACCAGGTAGCGCTTGGCACTGCGAACATCCGTAATCCGGTGCTTGGTGGCCATGAACTCGGGCAGGTCCACCTGAGGGCCGCCCAGAACCGTTACGGGGTAAGGGCCCGGAAGCGAAACATGAAAGGTGTGGTAGGGAAAGGGCTCCGCCTCTACCCGGGCTTCCAGGTAATTCCGGAGCACATCGAAAGTCAGGCGTTCCGGGCTGCTCAGCTGCGCCTGGTCGTAACGCTGGAGCATGTCCAGCTCCCGCTTCCATTGGGCCAGAACCTTCGCTTCATGCCGGGGTGAGGCATCCGTGAGCGCGCCACTGTGGAAGTCGAACCATGTGCCATCGAGCATTCCCACGAAGGTGTTCAGCTCGGGATCATCCAGCAGGGCACGCAGCAGCACGCGTTCTGTGAAATGGTTGAACACGAGGGGTTTGCCCCAAATGAGCTTGTAGCCATAGACCCCAGGGATCGCCAGGAGGACAGCGAGGCTGGTCAGGATGATTTTCTTGCGGGTCCACATGGGGCCTCCTCAGGAAGTCATGCCGCTGCGTCGGATGGATGGGGCGATCACCCGATTATGGAGCCAGTGGATGGATGAGCACGATGAACCTCAAGCAGATCTTGGAGTATGTGCCTTGAGCGGAACCGTCCCGATTGCCCTCCTCTCGGTTGCGGCTACCAGCCCGCATTTCAGCGACTTCGAGTCCTGTTACTCGACCCCCATGAAATCAGAAGGCCCCGCTACGCGGGGCCTTTTTGATCTGGGGCGGCTGACGGGACTCGAACCCGCGACAACTGGAATCACAAGAAAGGTATCGAAGTTGGGAGAATGAGTGGTGGCGAGGATTTACATTGGGTGATTGGGGGGAGCCCCACACATACACCACAACAATCCCGACCTGTCGTGATAGTGGTGTCGGCCCTGGCGTCCTGTCATCAAGGAAGTGCCTCATCGATTGAGGGTGGGTCGTCGATCGGGAAATCCAGAGCAATTGACTCGTCGGCCTGATATCCCATGGCGCGGTATCCCTTCATCCGCTTCTCGAACATCTTCCGGAACACGGGCATGGACCCATCCAGGTAGTCGTAGACCTGGACCTCGCGCTTGCCAGGATGCAGACGATGGAGGCGCCCGGCGTATTGGATCAGCGTGCCCTTCCACGCGATGGGCATTGCCATGAAGAGCGTGTCCAATCGTGGATCATCGAAGCCTTCGCCGATATAGCGGCCCGTGGCCAGGATGAGGCGTGGCTCGTCCACCGGCACTTCGGCCAGCCGCGATAGGGCTGCCCTGCGTGCCTTGGCCTGGACACCGCCATGAAGCACCACCACGTGTGGAGCAGCTTCCTTCAAGGCCTCGACCAGCAGATCCAAGTGTTCCCGTCGTTCGGTAAGGACGATGGGGGATCGCCCTTCCGCGAGGGCCTTCTGAACATCACGGATGATCATGGTGTTCCGGTGAGGATCCACCACTACTGCTGCATAGAGATCCTGGATATTGCCTTGTCCGATGAAGCGAGTCTCCCGGATGATGAGTCGATTTGCGAAGGGCTGCTCTGCGGCATTGGACTTTGCAGTCAACTGGAATCTCACAGGACCGCATTGGAAGTGCAGAAGACGCTGAAGTCCGTCCCTGCGATAGGGAGTGGCGGTGAGCCCGAGGACATACCGTGCGCGAACCTCTCGCATCACCCGCTCGAAGGACACAGCGGG
>CAIPUA010000110.1 GCA_903868115.1 uncultured Holophagaceae bacterium | reverse complement strand
TCCCGATCATCATTTCGGCTCCTCACGGAGGCCGGAAGGACATCCCCGGCTCGACGCCTCGCACCGGCGAAGGCCAGGTCAAGGGTGGCAAAGGCTTCAGTGCCGCCTGGGATGCCGGCACGGAGGAACTGGCCTTTGAACTGGCCGCTGAAATTTTCCGAGTGACCGGCAAGAAGCCCTATGTCGTGGTGGGCTCGTTCAAGCGCAATTTCCTGGACTGCAATCGCGGCCCCGCCATCGCGTACTCGGATGCGGCGGCCCAGGCGGTCTACGAGGTCTACCATGGCTCCCTGCGGGACCATTGCAAGGAGGTCGTGGCGCGGTTCGGAAGTGGCCTGGTGGTCGATCTGCACCGCCAGGGGACCTCCGCGCACACGGTCTACCGCGGCACCAAGAACGGAAAAAGTGTGACGGCCCTGCGCGCGAAATTAGGCGAGGGTATTCACGACGGACCCGACAGCGTTCTGGGCAGACTCAAGACGCTGGGTTGGAATGTCCACCCCGATCCGGGCGGCAAGGAGCAGGCTGGCTTCTCTGGGGGTTTCATCACTCAGACATACGGCAGTGATGTCTCCAGCACCGATGCGATCCAGTTCGAATTCGGCGCCGACTACTGCAAGACTGAAGACCAGCGCAAAGCCACCGCCCAGGTGCTGGCCAAGGTCTTGGCTGAACTGGCCAAAACCTACCATCTCTAGGACTGCGTCCAAGCATCATTGCAATATCTGGGAGGTTCGATGCGCCACATTCTTCTCCGTGCCTTTGCCTGTCTGACCCTGGGCTTGGGCGCCGCGGAAATACCCACTCCGAGCGAATTCCTGAAGCTGCCGGTGGGGGCCGACCGGACCCTGGCGGACTACGGGCAGATCACGGCCTACTTCCGGGCTCTGGCCGCGGCGAACCCCCGGGTCGAACTCGAGGATCTCGGCCAGACCACCAACGGCCAACCGCTGATCATGGCGGTCATCAGCAGTGAGGCGAACCTCAAGAACAAGGCGAGATACCAGGAGATCGCGAAACGGATGGCGGACCCTCGCGGGCTCAGTGAGGCGCAGATCGACGCGCTGGCCAAGGAGGGCAAGGCCATCGTCCTGGTCACCTGTTCCATCCACGCCTCGGAAATCGCTGCCACCCAGATGGCCATGGAGTGGGCGCACGCCCTGGCGACGGCGAAGGATGCGGAGACCTTGCGTCGCCTCGACCGGGTGATCCTGTTGCTGATGCCCAGCCTGAATCCCGATGGCCAGATGATGGAGACCGAGTATTACCGGAAGCACCTAGGGACGAAGTTCGAAGGCGGTCGACTGCCCTGGCTCTACCACACCTATGTCGGCCACGATAACAACCGCGACTGGTACATGCTCACCCAGAAGGAATCCCTTCTCGTGAACCGCATGGCCTACCACCGATGGTTTCCCCAGGTGTGGCTGGACGAACACCAGATGGGCAGCACGGGACCGCGCATGTTCGTGCCGCCTTATGCCAATCCCGTGGCGAAGGAAGTGCATCCCCTCGTATGGCGCACCGTGGACCTGCTGGGCAGCACCATGAGCCTGCGTCTGGAGGAGGCGGGCAAGGCCGGTGTGGCCTATGGCACGATGTTTGACGCCTACTGGCCCGGCGGCACCAAGAACACCGGCTGGTGGAAGAACGTCATCGGGCTGCTAACGGAAGTGGCCTCGGCCCGCCTGGCGAGTCCGGCCAACATCGATCCCACGGAACTCTCCAGCGGGGGCAAAGGGTTGGTGGAATACAAGCCTCAGGTGAACTTCCCGAACCCATGGAAGGGCGGCCTCTGGCGGCTGCGCGACATCATGGACTACGAACGCATCGCCTCCGATGCCCTGCTTGAATCCTGCGCCAACCTGAAGGCCGATCTGCTGCGCAACCGTGCACGCATGGCCCAGGCCAGCATTCAGGCCGGCGACCCCGCGCTGCACTACCGCCTTCCCGCCGACCAGCGGGATCCCGTGGCGGCCGCCCGGCTGGCCCATCTCATGGCGGAGAACGGGGCCGAGGTGCGGGTGGCGAAGAATGGCGCCTACCTTTTGCCCACCGCGCAACCCCTGGGCCGCTTCGTCAAGGAGATGCTGGAGCCCCAGCGCTATCCTGAAACGCGTCCGGCGGCGGGCGTTGCGCCCATGGCACCCTACGATGTGGCCGCCTGGACCCTGCCCCTGATGATGGGCGTGGAGGTGGAGAAGGCGAATCTCAGCAAGACCGAGCGCAGCGACAGCCGCCTCCTCGAGGCCCGCGACTGGCCCAAGGGCGGCCTGATCGGCAACGGCACGGTGGCCGTGCTGGACCGGCGCGTCACGGCCGCTGCGGGCCTGCTCAACGAGGCGCTGAAAACCGGGAATGCCCGGGTGGCTCTGGAAGCGTTCGAGGCCGAGGGCACGCGTTTTGAAGCAGGTACCGTCCTGCTGGCGGCGGGCCCCGGCCTGGACCGGATCGCCTCCCGCCACCATGTGGCCCTGCACACCCTCAAAGCGGCACCGGCCGTGAAGCAGGCCGCCCTGAAGGCGCCTCGGGTGGGGTTGCTGAAGCCCTGGTCGGCGTCGATGGACGAGGGCTGGACCCGCTGGGTTCTGGAACAGTATGGCTTTGCCCCGAAGAGCCTCGAGCCGAAGGCCGTGCAGGCAGGGAAGCTCAGGGAATCGTTGGATGTCATCGTGCTGCCGGATGTGGCCAAGGCGGTGCTCCTGGAGGGGCGGGCCCGCCCCGAAGGGGAGAATGTGCGCCGATTCACGGAGGCGGTGCCGCCCGAGTATTCCGGCGGCCTGGGCAAGGAGGGCATGAAGGCCCTGAAGGAATTCGTGGAGCAGGGCGGTACGGTCGTTGCGCTGGCCGCGAGTTCGGAACTCCTGATCGACGAGTGGGACCTGCCCGTGCGCAACGCCCTCGCTGGGAGTCGCGGCGGAGACGATTTCTCCTGCCCCGGGAGCCTTCTGCATATGCGCTTCGATCCTTCGCACCCCGTGGCCTACGGCATGGCTGCGGAGGACCACGGGTTCATGGACAGTCGCCTCGCCTTTCAGACCTCACCGGCTTCGCCCCAGAATCGCCGAGCCGTCATCGCGTCCTATCCCGACGATGCCCGCGACATCCTGGCCAGCGGCTGGATCAAGGGCGCGGAACGACTGGAGCGCAAAGCCTCCGCCGTCAGTGTGGAACTCGGCAAGGGCAAAGTGGTGCTCTTCGGCTTCCGCGTGCAGCACCGTGCCCAGACCGAGCACACCTTCAAGCTGCTCTTCAACGCGATCCACTGGAGTTCGATGGGCGAATGAACAGCCGAACATCAGGGGAGCCACGAGCCTCTTCGTTTCTCCGTGGTGCACCTCGTTTTCCGCTAGGCTCTTGGCATGGCCCGCAAAAACCACACCTTCATCCCCCAGCCGTCGCGTTCGAAGAAGGGCAGGGATTCCGACCCTAGACCTCGGTACTCCGAAGAGCCCAAGGCCTTCCCGCGATCCCTGGAGGCCTTCGAGGCCACCTTCCTCGGTCACCCCGAAGGCACGGGCGGTTTCCTGCGCCCCGTCGGCATGAAGAAGGGCGCGGGCATGGATCTCCTGGTGGATTGGCGGGACGCGCACAGCGCCATCCACGGTGACAAGGTGCTGGCCGAAGTTTCGGGCGAAAGCCGGGACGGGCGCCTGCGGGGGCGCATCGTCAAGGTCCTCTCCCGCGGAGAGCACCCCATTCCCGCACGGCTGCAGCTGCAACCCTGGGGCTTGCAGGCGGTACCGCTGGAACCGCGCATGCAGCAGATTGTCAGTGTGCTGCCCACGGACCTGGCCGCCGATGGCGATCTGGTCAGCGTCAAGCTGGATCCCAACCCAGAACTGCAGCAACTCAAAGGCGTGGTGATAGCACGATTGGGCCGCCCCACGGACCTCAAGATCGAGAACAGGCTCACGGCGGCTCTCTTCAACCTGCGCACGGAATTCCCCACCGCCGTGATGGACGAGTTGGCGCCGCTGCCGACCGTCATTCCCGAGGAATGGTGCCAGGGCCGTGAGGCCGGAGCAGGAGCGGAGGGCCATCGAACCGAAGGTTCGACCCAAAGGGCGCGGCCAACGGAGTGGCCGCGTGAGGCCGAAGCAGGAGCGGAGGGCCATCGAACCGAAGGTTCGACCCAAAGGGCGCGGCCAACGGAGTGGCCGCGTGAGGATTTGCGCCAGTTGCTCACGGTCACGGTGGATCCGCCCACCGCGAAGGATTTCGACGATGCCATCAGTCTGGAAGTGCTGCCGGGCAACGAAGGCGGCGGCTGGATCCTGGGCGTACACATTGCGGATGTGAGCCACTATGTAAAGGAAGGCGGCCCCCTGGACACAGAGGCAAACGCCCGCGGAACTTCCGTGTACTTCCCAGACGAATGCATCCCGATGTTGCCCGAACGCCTCAGTGGTGAACTGTGCAGCCTGCGCGAAGGCGTCGACCGCCTCACCCTGACGGCCTGGATGACCCTCTCGCCCGATCTCGAAGTGATCGAAACGCGCTTCAGCGAAAGCGTGATCCGGAGCCGCAAGCGCCTCACCTACGACCAGGTGAAGGTGGCCTGCCTGGACCTGGACACGCGCAGCCGCCTCGAGATCGGCGAAGAGGTCTGCGAGATGCTGGATCAGGCGCTCGTGCTCTCCCGCAAGCTCACCACCCAGCGCCTGGGCCGCGGTGCGCTCAATCTCGACACCGACGAGACCGAGTTCGTCTTCGGTGAGGATGGCCTACCCATCGATGCGCGGGAATACACCCACCACGACGCCCATCGCATGATCGAGGAGTACATGCTGCTGGCCAACGAAGCCGTGGCCACCTTCTTCACGCGACGGAAGATCCCCACCATCTACCGCGTTCACGACGAACCCGACCCTCTGAAACTCGAAGTCTTCAAGGAAATCGCCACCAGCCTCGGCCTGATGCGGGCTCACGACACCCCCAAACCCGAGGTCCTCAATGCCCTGCTGAACAAGATCCGCGGTGGGCCACTGGAGGCCATGCTCAACACCATGCTGGTGCGTTCGCTGAAGCGCGCGGAATACAGCGCGGACAATATCGGCCACTCGGGTTTGGCCCTGCAGGACTACCTGCATTTCACGAGCCCCATCCGCCGCTACCCCGATCTCATCGTGCATCGCTGGCTGCGGCGCATCCTCCGTAACCAAATCATTCCCGAGGGCCTCCACGGGCAGTTGGCCATGACGGCCAAGCAATGCTCCGACACCGAGCAGACCGCGACCGAGGCCGAGCGCGAGAATGACAAGTGGAAGACCTGCCTGCTGATGAAAGCCAAGATCGGGCAGAAATTCGAGGCCCGCATCCAGGGCTTCTCGCTGAAGGTGGCCTTCGTGCGCCTCACGAGCCCCTTCGTCGAAGTGGGCGTGCCCCTCGGTGCCCTGGGTGGCAATTTCATGGTGGATGAGCATCGCACCCGTGCCACCGGCATGGGCGGCCAGATGGTGCTGCAGATTGGCGATTCGGTGAAAGTCGAGATCACTGGTGTCGACGAGGATCTGCGCCGGGTTTCGGCCTGGGTGATCGAGGCTCAGGCCTCCGACGCCAAGGGCAAGCGCACGGTCTTCGTGCCGAGCCTGGCAGCGCCCGCGACACTGCGAGAGGGGGACTTCGTCCCCGAAAAACGAGTGGGATTCCAGGCAAAACCGGGGGGTGAGCGAGGTCGACGCGAGGAACGGCCCACAGGCAGACCGCCCAAGGGTGCCCGTGAGGCCGGTAGACCCTCACGCCCAGGAGAACGCTCCGCTCGCCCGGGTGCCAAACCCGCGCGGCCGGGCGATCGTCCCGCCAGACCGGCACGCCCAGGCGACCGACCTGCCAAGGCCCCCAAAGGCAGCGTGCGGGGCGCGGTGCGGAAGAAGAAGTGAAGAGCGTCAAGAGCTGATTCGTTCGCCAAAATACACTGGCCGATTCGGTTCACCCGATCATCACCTCACCGGGGCTGTGGGGATTTCGGTGGCAGTGACCAGCTTCTCGCCCAGCACCCTGCCACGGGCGACCGCGCCTTCGAGCATCAGGGTGCCCGCGCTCCCCGCTCGGTACAGAAGCACGGCTCCCGTGTAGCCAGGCCTTGCCACTGCGGCCTCCCCGAGGGCGCGGACAGCCGCGAGGAGCTTGGCCTCGTCCACCTCGACCAAGCCGCGCGCGCGCAGGGACTCCCTCAGGGCTGGCCAGTCTTCTGCGGGCCCTGGCATTGGCCACGGCACCGCCAGCATCCCGGTCGCGTCCACTTCGGTGAGGCCCCGGGCATACGAGAGATCCCCCACCTCCTTGATGGCGGGCTCCCGGTAGCGCATGGTCTCGTCCGCAAAAGCACCCGGCACGACGAACGACAAGTCGGCCGTGAACGGGGGCAGGCCGCGCCCTCCCGTGAGACGGGCGTTCCGCACCACAAGGGTGGTAAGTGAATCCCTCAGGTTCAGGGGGATCAGTGCATAGTCCTGGGAGTTGATCGCATCGATCGAGCCGTCAGCGAGGGCCATAAGCGACCCGACCAACGCCACGAAATTCAGTTGGACGAGCCGCTGGGCTTCGTCCGGTCCGGCCCAGCCGCCGGTTTCGACCAGGAGCGTGGCGGTCCCCCAGCGGGTCATCGAATCGCCGAAGGCTCGTGCCGTGTAATCCATGTCGTACCGCGAGATGCGTCCGGTGGCAAAGACGGTGACGAGGCGCTGAATCTTCACGGCGAGTTGCTTGGTCCGTCTCGTGCCGCGGGTCTCCGAAAGGTCCTCATCGCCCGGGACCGACAGAAGCGAGATCGCCACTTGGCTCCCCGCCTTTCCGGCCAAGAGATTGGGGTTCTGGTTGTGGAGATTGTAGCCAATCAAGGGTTGCACTCGGTCTCGGACTGCCTTCAGGAATCGACCCTCAGGCGTCGAGAGGCGCATAGCATCGCGGTTGATGTCGATCTCCTGCGCGTTCCAGCGCCGGGCCCGTTCGGCCCCGTCCGGATTCAGCATCGGGACGATCCAGAGCGTGAGGTTCGCCAGGAGTTTCTGAACGGCTGCATCGGCGCGGCTGGCGCCGAGCCAGTTCAGGACATCGAGGAGCGCTGAGGTGGCGGTGGGTTCATCGCCGTGCATTTGCGACCAGAGGAGAACGCCCGTCGAGCCGCTGCCGAGGCGAAGGACTGGGATCTGCCGCCCCTCGGAGGACAGGCCTTCCTCCACGATGGAGAAGAGTCCTGGGTGCCGGGCCTGGAGATCGCCCAGGGCCACGCGAAGACCGGCATGTTTGAGGCCCCACGGGTCGGCAGGAGACACGCGGGCGCGGGGCCAAGCGTCCCAGAGCCTATGGGCTTTCCAGGTGGCAGGCGTCGGTGGCGCCCCTTGGGTGGCGACACCTGGGACGCACAGTGCAAGGGCGACGAACAGAAAGGCTCTTTGCACATCGGCTCCCTATCTGACGGCGGCTTCGAGCATCGTGATCGTTCCACGCTCAGCATTGATCTCCGCTCGAACACCCACGGGAACTGTGAATTTGTTCTCGATGTGCCCGATCATCGCACCGTACCAGGCGGGAATCTTCAGCGGCTGAATGTGGTCGTTCAGAACTTCTTCCAAGGTCAGCGATCCGTGCCCCTCGCCGGGGGCGCAATTCGTGCATTTCCCAAAAACGAATCCGGAAATTTGGTCCAGCACTCCCGCAAGTTTCAACTGGGTCAACATCCGGTCGATGCGATAGATATTTTCGTTGGTGTCCTCGAGAAACAGGATTGTGCCCGACCAATCCGGCAAATATTCCGAACCGAGCATGGCCGTCAGGACGGTCAGGTTGCCTCCGACGAGCCGACCTGAAACGGTCCCGGGTGTGAGAGTCTGGATTCTGTCTTTCGTCACCACCAAGCTGTTGCCGGTCGTTTTTGGATTGTCCATGGCGACTCGTTCTGCGTTGAAAAGAATCCGGCGGACGAAATCGAGCGAAAACACATTCCAGGTTGAGGCCCCCACGGGGCCGTGAAAAGTCACAAGCCCAGTCTTGGCGTGGATGGCGGTCAGCAAGGAGGTGATATCGCTATAGCCGAGAATGATTTTCGGATGGGCGGCGATCGCTTTGTAATCGAGCAGGGGAAGGATGCGATTACATCCCCAGCCGCCGCGAATGCACAAGATTGCATCGACGGAATCATCGGCGAACATGGCGTTGAGGTCGGCGGCCCGGTCCACATCCTTGCCCGCCAGATACCCATAGCGATCAAGCGCATGCCGTCCCAGTTTGAATTTCAGGCCGAGTGCCGCAACGGTTTCTTTGATGATGTCGATCTCTTCGGTGAGCCAAGTGGCACTGGCAGGACTGACCAGTCCAACCGTGTCGCCCACCGCGAGTCGGCGCGGTTTGATCGAAGTTCCCGATGCGCTTTTTGCGGTGAGCGAGGGCGCGAACTGAGCCGTGATGGCGGCGAAAATGGTTGACTGAAGAAACGAGCGACGATTCTGAGTCATGGATGCTCCCGGTATTTGGATGATTTTAGAATTCAACGGTCCCATTTGTTTCCAATGAATATCTGGGTGGTTCCCGCGGGGAGCATGGGAAACATCAACCATGGCATGGAGCTAAGAGAATGGCGGTTTCACGGAGTCCTTCACCCGTGCCTCGCCCGCCCTCCGGGGCCCAGCGCCCGGGCGCATTGCGGCGGCAGGCTTCCGTCGCCCGGGCCATCCGTGCTTTGCTGGTTCTGTCCGGTGAAACGCCCATGCCTCCCTCCGTTGTTCTTCCCTCCCTCTGTCTCGGCGTCGACCCAGGCTCCCTGGCCTGCGGTTGGGCGGTCGTGTCGCGCTTCGGTTCACGCATGGAACTCGCGGCCGCAGGGGTGATCCGCAATCCGCGCGGCACGGACTTCGATCAGCGCATTCTGCTCATCCACCAGAAGCTCACCGACGTCATCGCCGCCCACCACCCCACCTTCATGGCCGTGGAATCGCCCTTCGTGGAGAAAAACGCGGCCACGGCCCTGAAGCTGGGCCAGATCCGCGGCGGCATCCTCCTCACCGCGGCGCTGCACGGCCTGCCAGTGGGGGACTACAACCCCATGCAGGTGAAGAAGGCCGTCAGCGGCTACGGTTGGGCTGACAAGAACCAGGTCGGGAAGATGGTGCAGATGCTGCTGAACCTGAAGGACCCCCTGCCCTCGGACGCGGCCGACGCGGCGGCGGTGGCGATCGGCCACTTGCTGGCCACCCGACGGGTCTGAGCCCCGCTCGCCATCTCCCGCCTATCACAGGCTCCACAGGAGCCTGTTTCCTGCTCGCTTGGGCCTGCGGCCCTGCGCTCTCAGAGGCGGGACGATCGGGCACCTCCTGGCCACGCGACGAACCTGAGGCTCGGCAGCAAGAGCCGGGCCCCATGAACTGACACCCCGGAAGGCATCGGCTGGGCTAGTCTGGTGGGATGCTCACCTCTTTGCGAATCCAAAACCTCGCCCTGGTTGAGGACCTCACGGTGCCCTTTGAGGCCGGTTTTACGGTGCTCACCGGCGAAACGGGGGCGGGGAAATCTCTGTTGGTGGATGCCCTGGCCCTGCTGGTGGGCGCTCGGGGCGACAGTGAACTGGTAAGGGTGGGTTCGGAAAGGGCTGTCGTCGAGGGTGTCATCGAGGATGGCTTCGAAGGGTGGCAGGCCTTTCTCGAGGCCCGGGGCCTGCCCGCGGAACAGCCCGTGGTGCTGCGCCGGGAAGTGGGCATCCAGGGCCGCAGCCGCGCCTGGATCAACGGTGCCGCCTGCAACCTGGGCGATCTACGGGAAGCTGGACGACTCTGGATGCGCCTCACGAGCCAGCACGATCACCAGTCCCTGCTCTCCGAGGAACGGCATCTGAGCCTGCTGGACGAGGCCCTGGGCCTCCATGCGGATCTCTCCGCTGAAGCCGACGCCGTGCGCGGGACCGAGGCCGCTCTTAAGGCCAGGAGAAAGAGCGAATCCGAACGGGAGTCGCGGCTGGTGTGGCTCGCCGAGCAGGTCCAGGATCTGGACAAACTTGCGCCGAAGCCCAACGAATGGGTCCAATTGCGTGGGGAGCGGGAGCCGTTGCGCCACGCGGCCCAGCTCGAACAGGCCTTCCGGGAGGCCGCCGAAGCTTTTCGCGAGGCCCTTCCGCAGATCGAGACCGCCCATCGCGCCTTCATCAGGGCGGCTAGTGTGCTGCCCGATACTCAGATCGAGGTGGATCGCCTGCGCTCGGCCCTGCTGGAACTGGACGATCTCCAGGCCTTGGGCCGGGACCAGGCCATCCACTGGTCCAAGTCCGGCGTGGAGCGCATCGAGGTCGTGGAGACGCGCCTCGCCGCTTTCGAGAAACTGGCCCGGCGCCATCATTGTGAGCCCGAGGAGCTGGCGAACCAGCTCCAGACTCTCAAGGAGGAACAGCGTGATCTCCTGGCCGGGTCTTCGTCCCTCAAGGAACTTGAGCTGCGGCTGGGCAAGACCGCCGAAGCTTATCGTGCTGCCGCGGATGCTCTGCACGAGCGGCGAAATGCGTGGATTCCCAAACTCGAAAAGGAAGTCCACGCCCGCCTCCAGAAGCTCGGCATGTCCAACGCCCGCCTCCAGGCCCGACTCAGTCTCGTGGCGGATCCCGGCAGCCCCGTCCAACAGGCCGGCCAGCCCGTGAAAGTCTCCGCAGCGGGTTTTTCCGCTCTGGCTCTCTGGATAGAACCCAACCCTGGCGAGGGTTTCCGTCCCCTGGCCAAGATTGCCTCAGGGGGTGAATTAAGCCGCGTGATGCTGGCCTTCCTGGGCGCGGGCATGGCCCTGGGCGAGCGCACGGAGGAGGGCCTGACGCTAGTGCTGGACGAAGTGGACGCGGGCATCGGCGGGGCCACGGCCCTGGCCGTGGGCGCAGCCGTGCGCGAACTGGGCCAGCGTCATCAGGTTCTTGCCGCCACCCATCTCGCCCAGGTCGCCGCCCGCGCCGAACATCACGGCCGCCTGCGCAAGGCCACCACCGCCGGCCGCACCCGCAGTGAGCTTACCTGGCT
The DNA here is from genome assembly GCA_903868115.1 of uncultured Holophagaceae bacterium. Classification (GTDB taxonomy): domain Bacteria; phylum Acidobacteriota; class Holophagae; order Holophagales; family Holophagaceae; genus JAYREN01. The sequence continues at coordinate 10,533 of CAIPUA010000110.1, read as the reverse complement.
GCAGGGCGAGGAACAGGTGAAGGAATTGGCCCGGCTCCTCTCGGGACACCCCGAAGGCGCCGAAGCCCAAGCCCATGCGCGCAGTCTGCTGGGCGTGGAATGAGGGCTGTACAAACGGCGACCGTGGCGTCACGGGCCTCGTAAGCCATCGGCGAGCCACTCTCCATAGGCCTCGTCGTAGGTGAGGATGTGGTGGAGAAACATCTGGCGCAAGAGCACGAGATCCGCCTGGAGATTGGGGCTGCCCACGGGCATGGCATTTAGCACGCGGCCGAACTCGTCCTGCATGTTGGCGTGGGCGGTTGCGTGCTGTGCTTGGTAGGGGTAGCCTGCCGCTCGCATCACCGCCTCCTCCCTGGAGAAATGCTCCGAGGTGTAGTGCAGGAAGAGGCCCTGCAACTCCTCTCGGGCCGGCTGATCGTAGTCCTCGAGGGCGACGATTTCGCATAGGTCGTTGAACTTGCTGATGATGAAGTCGTGTTCTGCGTCCGTGACCTGATCGTTGAACTTGTGCATGTCAGCCACCTCCCGGGATCGTGTTCCCGGACAGTCCATCCTCCGAACCCGGAGGCGACGCGGCGATCCACTTTCTCTCGGGGCTCCGCGCTAATCGAACTATTCGATGCCGGATGCTGAATGTTGTGCCTGGAAAATTTTTTCGTGGCCTACGGGATTCCCGCCGCCAGGCGAGTTTCTCCGCGGGCCACCTTCACTAGGCCATTCAGGGTTTCGTGGCTGCCCATGGCCAGCAGCACATCACCCGTCTGGAAGGTCTCGTTCCCGCGGGGGTTGAAGAGCAGCCCCTGCTCCGTACGATGGATGCCCACGACGAGGGCGCCGGTCGTGTCCCGCAGTCGCGCCTCCCGCATGGACAGGCCCACGAGTTGAGATCCAGCCTGCACCTGGATGTGCTCAATGGCCATTTCCATCGGCTTGTGGTCGAGTACGACATCCACATAATCCATCAACGCCGGATCCAGCAACAGAGCGGCCATGCGGCGGCCACCTATCTCGTACGGGCTCACGATGTGGTTGGCGCCCGCGGCCTTCAGTTTATTCTCCGTGCCGAGCTGCGCCGAACGGGCGACAATGGGCACGTCCGGAGCCAGTTGTTTGGCCGTAAGGGTCACCATGACATTGTCCGCATCGGTCGTGAGGGCCGTAATGAGCCCCCGGGCCCGGGTGATCCCCGCCTGTTCGAGGATCAATTCATCCATGGCATTGCCATAGAGGAAGATATCGCCTTCGAAACGGGGTTGTCTCAAACCCTTGCCCTGTTCCTTCTCGATGACCAGGAAGGGCACGCCCACCTGCTTCAATTCCCAGGCGGCCTGGAAGCCCATCTTGCCGAAGCCGCAGACGATGATGTGGTTGCGAAGGGTGGCAAGTCGTTTTTCCATGCGGCGCTCCCGAAGGTAGCCCTGGAGGTCTCCCTCCACGATGAGGGCCGTGAGGTTGGAGATGGCGTAGGTCGCCAGGCCCAGGCCCGTGATGAGGTAGACGATGGTGAAGAGCTTCGTGGCATTGTTGACTTCGCCCAGTTCGCGGAAGCCCACCGTGAACAGAGTGGTGATGGCCATGTAGAAGCTGTCGAGGTAGTTCAGTTTCGCCAGGAAGTGGTAGCCCAGCGCGCCTGCCAGGACGACGAGAGTGAGCAGCAGCAGCGTGTGGCGCAGACGCTCGAGGGGTGGAGAACTCTTGGGCAGCGCCATCATTCCACCCGCTTCCGCTTCACCGCGAAGTGGCTGGTGCAGAGGGCCGCCACCTTGTCCCCGCAGCGGAATTCGCAGGCGATGATGGCGCTGCGGTGGGAAAGGCGCAGCACCGTGGCCTCGGCCTCCACATCGCCCCGGGCGGGTTCCAGGTAGCGGATGTTCATGTCCGAGGTCACGAAGGGCATGGCGCCATCAAAAGCCGTGGAGAGCGCCAGGGCGCTGCACATATCCCCCAGCGCCGCCAGCACGCCACCATTGATGATCTCGCCATCGGGGTTGGCCGTGCGCTCCCCCGCACGGATTCGCGCCACCGCCCGGCCCGGGCCCATCTCGAGAATCTCCAGGCCCCAGCCCTCCACCACGCCGAATTGTGCGAAGCGCTCCCGGAGCCGATCCGGGAGATCCGCGGCGATCCGGTCAGGAAGGAGGGGCTTCTGCATGAGGATGAGTTTAGCCGTCTTGAAAAATTTCCAGCGCATGCAAGGCACTTTCGGGGCCTGGAATCGGCCTCGCTGATCGCAGGGATTGAGGCACACTGGAGAGCTATGGAAACCCGTGACCGCGCCGCGCTGAACGATCTCCTGCGCCTGCTGGACGGACCCGCGAAGGCCCTGGCGGTCGAAGGGGCCCGCCTGCGGTGGACCACGGTGCCTGGCCTCGCGCTCCTTCTGGCGCGCTGGGCCAGCGAGGGAGGACGCACCCGCACGCTGTGGGTGGATGCCCCCACGGAGGCCGAGGCCCAGGCGCTGGCCCACGATCTCGCCGTGCTGCTGCCCGAGGCCGGGGTGGCCCATTTCCCGGGCTTTGCGCCCTTCGCCGGGGGCGAATCGAGCCCTCCCGGCATGGTCCTCAAGGAGCGCCTCGCCACGCTGATCGGCCTGGTGGAACGCCGGGTGCAGATCCTGGTGGCCACCCCCCTGGCAGCGCTCGAGCGCCTGCCGCACCCCACCTGGTTCACCAAGCAGACGCTGGAACTACGCAAGGGCGCCGAAGTGCCTCGGGAATTGCTGCTGGAAACCCTGGTGGCCCTGGGCTATCGGCGCACCGATCTGGCCTCGGAGCCCGGCGAATTCAGCGCGCGCGGCCTCGTAGTGGATATCTGGCCCGATCACCTGGAAACCCCGCTGCGCATGGAATTTTTCGGCGACGAACTGGAGCAGCTCGCGTCCTTCGATCCCGACACTCAGCGGCGCACGGGCGAGGCTGTGGAAGTGCTCACGCTCTACCCTCGCTTCGAGGGCGCCAAGGGCAGCGGCGCGGCCCTGCTCGACGCGGTGAGCAGCCGCGCGGGCAAGACCACGGAGCCCGAGGACGATCTCGCCTTCCGCCGCGCCCGCTTCGCCAGCCACGGGCACTTCCCCGGCGAGGAGCTCTTTTACCCGATGCTCGACCAGCCCAGGGGCCAGCTCACCCACTGGGTACCGCCTTGCCTGCGCGTGAGGCTGGAACCCGGATGGGCCGCCGCTCTGCGCGAAGCGGAAAAGGCGCGCATCGACGAGAGTCTGGCCGTGCTCCGGCGCGGCGGTGTGGTCTGCCCCGACTTCGAGGATCGCTATTTGGATGTGGATCCCAGCCGCACGACGCTGCTGCTCACGGAGTGGCAGGCGGAGGCCAGCGTGCCTTTGCAAGCCCAGGCCACGCGCGAATTCCAGGGGCGTCTCGGGGAACTGTACATCCACCTGCAGGAACTCACAGACACGGGCTTCCGGGTCTTCCTCGCGGGCTCCACCACGGGCATGCGCGATCGCCTGGGCGAGATCATTGCCGAGTACGAACTGCCTCTGGCCCACGGCACCGAGGTCGGCTGCCGCGCTGTGTTGCTGCCGCTCAGCGCGGGCGTTTCTCTCAAGGAACCGAAGCTCCTGATCCTCACCGAGCGGGAAGTGTTCGGCCGCAAGGCCATCCCATCCAAGCCCCAGAAGAGCCGCACCGCAGCTTTTCTTTCGGACCTGAAAGACCTGAAGCCGGGCGATCGCGTCGTCCACATGGACCACGGCATCGGCGAATTCCTGGGCCTTGGCATGCTCACCGTGGGCGGCGAGGAACACGAAGTAGTGGAGCTCCGCTACGCGGACAATGGCCGCGTGAACGTGAGCCTGGAACGCGCCGATCTCATCCAGCGCTATGTTTCGCCAGACGGCAGCCAGCCGCCCCTGGACAAGCTCGGCGGCGCCACTTGGGCCAGGATCAAGCGGCGGGCCAAGAAGGCCATCCGGGACATGGCCGAGGAACTGCTGAAGCTCTATGCCAAGCGCAAACTGGAGAAGGGGCACGCCTACGCGGTGGATGGCCCGGAGATGGCGGAATTCGAGGCCACCTTCCCCTACGAACCCACGCCGGACCAGCTCGAAGCCATCGAGGCCATCAAGGCGGATCTCGAATCCACAAAGCCCATGGATCGTCTGCTGGTAGGCGATGTGGGCTATGGCAAGACCGAGGTGGCCATGCGCGCTGCGGCGAAGGTCGCCCTGGACGGTAAGCAGGTGGCCATCCTCTGTCCCACCACCGTGCTCTGCTTCCAGCATTTCCGCACCCTGAAGGAACGCTTCGCGGGCTTTCCCCTGCGCATCGAGATGATCAACCGCTTCGTGGACCCCAAGGACGCGAAACAGATTTTGGAGGATGTGGAGGATGGCAAGGTCGAGATCCTCATCGGCACCCACCAGTTGTTGAGCGCTCGCACCCGGTTCCATGATCTGGGCTTGGTGGTCATCGACGAGGAACAGCGCTTCGGGGTGGGCCACAAGGAGAAGCTGAAAAAATTCCGCGCCAATGTGGAAGTGCTGGCCATGAGCGCCACGCCCATACCCCGCACGCTGCACATGAGCCTCACGGGGCTGCGGGAGATCTCGCTCATCGAGACGCCGCCCAAGAACCGCCTCGCCATCGAGACCGTGGTGGCGCCCTGGTCCGACGAATTGATCGCCACGGCCATCCAGTTCGAGCTGCGCCGCGGCGGGCAGGTCTATCTGGTCCACAACCGCGTGGAAACGATCGTCAGCATCGCCGAGCATATCCGCACGCTGGTGCCGGATGCCCGCGTGGGCGTGGGTCACGCGCAGCTCACCGACGATGCCCTGGAGAATGTGATGCTGGGCTTCATGGAGGGCCGCATCGATGTGCTGGTCTCGACCACCATCGTGGAGAACGGCCTGGATGTGCCCAACGCCAACACGCTGATCGTCCACCGCGCCGACAAGTTCGGCCTCAGTCAGCTCTATCAGCTACGCGGCCGCGTGGGCCGCAGCGACGTGCCCGCCTACGCCTACCTGCTGATCCCCGGCAAGGGCGAGATCACCGAGGATGCCCGCAAGCGGCTGCAGGCACTGGAAGATTTTTCCGAGCTGGGTTCGGGCTTCCGCGTGGCGGCCATGGACCTGGAACTGCGCGGCGCGGGCAACCTGCTGGGGGGTGAACAGTCGGGCCACATCCACGACATCGGTTTCGAACTCTACATCAAGCTGCTGGAGGAAACGCTCCAGGAACTGCAGGGCCAGCCCTCCGGCACCTTCGAAGTGAAGATCGAACTGGGCCCCGCCCAGCTTGGACGCCGCTGGATCGACATGGCCGCCGAGCGCCTGGTGGCCTACAAGCGCGCCTCCCGCCTCAAGACCGAGCGCGATCTGGAACTCTACCGCCTGGAGCTGGAGGACCGCTTCGGCCAGGTGCCCCAGGACGACGACGACAGCGCCCGCTTCTTCGAACTCCTCACTGTGAAACTCCGTGCCCAGGCCATCGCCGTCAGCGAAGTATCCCTCGACAAAGGCCGCCTCAAACTGCGCGTCAGCCCCCAGACCTCGGTGGATCCCGGCAAACTCCTGGCCTGGGCGCGCGCCCAGAAGGACGCCCAGCTCACCCCGGATGGCTCCGTGCTGCTACCCATCCAGGGCCATGAATTCGGCGCCATCCACCAGGCCCAGAGAGTGCTGGAGGAATGGGCGGGGCTGTGAGTCTTCTCAGATGCCCATCGGCCGAAACCCGCCATTTCTTTCGCGGCCACCCTGCGCCTGTATCGTGAACCGAAGCAAGAAAGCCATTTGCCTCCATAAGCCTTAGCATTTTTTCTTTCCACGTCCAGGCTGGTGCCCCCAATACGGAACTCGGTTAGGGAACCCCAACCTTGAGGCCCCTCACATCCGCCAGACGAACACCAGCCCGAGGGCTCCCAGCACCAGCAGTCCCGAGAAGAGGAGGGCAATGCGACGACCGAAGGCCCAACCACCGGCGACGCCGCTCATGCCCGCCTTGACCAGTGTGTTCGAGGCCACCCCCAGCAGGATGGTCGTGACGGCCACCGGAATGCCGATGTTCCCGGTCTGCGTGAGGCGGGCCATGGAGAGGGTAATGGCGTCCACATCCGTACTGCCAGCCAGGATGCCGGTGAGGTACGTGGCTCCGTTCCCGAAGTACGTGGTCGCCGCTTTGGCCGCCAGCAGTACCACAGCGAAAACCGCAGCGAACTTGAAGGCAGTGGCCAGTTCGAAGGGGTTGGTGAACTTGATCTCCCCGCCTTCCGGGGCGTTCCGCAACCGGGACTGCCGCCAGAGAATGGCGCTGGCCACAAAACCGCCCCCCGCCATCGCGCTCAGCGGAATGGCCAGCGAGGGAACGAGGCCCGGCGCGAGGATGGCCACGGTGACCAGCACGCGGAGGAACATGATCGAGGAGGCCAGGACGATGGCCATGGTGAAGGAATCCACCAGCCTCGGTTCCTCCTTGGCGCGTCCGGAAAGGGACAGGGTAACGGCCGTGGAGGAGGCGAGGCCACCCAGAACGCCTGTAAGGCCCAGGCCCTGGTGCGTTCCCAGGGCCCTGATTGCCACATACCCGGTAAAGCTGATGCCTGCGATGAGCACGACCATCAAGCCGATCTTGTAGGGATTCAGTACAGCCAGAGGACCCATGGTCTCGTTGGGTAGTTGGGGTAGCACCACCAATGCCACCAGGAGGAACTTGAGCGTGGCGAAGACATCATCCTTGGTGGCCTTACGGAGCAGGGCATGGAATTTTGGTTTAACGGAGAGCAGCAGGGTGGCGACCACGGACACCGAGGACACCACGATGATCTTCTGGTGTACGGGCAGCATGGATTCGCCGGCCGCGGAGAAGGCGCCCAGCAGGAAGGTGAGGAGGATGGCCACCTCGGAGGTCAACCCCCGGGATCCCGTGGTCCGGAGATCATGGGCATAGGACAGGGCGAGAAAGACCAGGAATCCCCCGAGGATCACCAGCAAAAGGGCAGGTCCTGTCTGGCGCGTCAACAGCATGCTGCAGGCGCCCACGAGTGCCACCAGGGGATGGGTGCGAGCGCCCCCAAGGATTTCAGTCCTCTCGGTTTCCAGGCCGGCGTTCTGTTGCCGTTCCATGCCGATCAGCAAGCCAGCAAAGAGGGCTAGGACCAGGGAGAGAAAGGGTTCGTACTGAAGCATGTCACCCCCATAATGGGCACCAGTGTAGGTCGATTTCCCGCCAGGGTTTTGTAGACGATGAAATTCTTTCTAGATCGCATCCATGGAAGCCTCTTGCCGTCCTGGATGGAAGGGCGATAGGGTCTTGGCAAAGCTATGGCCGGGAAAAACGGAGGAATCACGTGCTAAAAAGGGTCCTGGAAGGCAGCCGATATCTGGTTCTGTTAGGCGTGATTTCTTCTCTCGCTGCAGCCTTCACAACGTTCCTCTGGGGTACCTGGAAAACGGGCCAGGTGATCACCAACCTCGTCGCCACGGGTGGCAAAGACTCTCTGGCAGTAGTCCGGTTGATCGAGCTCATGGACAAGTTCCTCATCGCAGTCGGTCTCTACATTTTTGCGGTGGGTCTGTACGAACTTTTCATTGGCGAGTTGCGCCTGCCTGAGTGGCTCACGTTCCACGATCTGCACGACATCAAGAGCCGCCTGAGCCACATCCTCCTGCTCGTCATGGCGGTCTCCTTCCTGGAACACCTGGTTGAGTGGAAGGACTCGCTGGCCACCCTGCATTTCGCGCTTGCCATTACGTTGGTGATGGCTGCCTTGATTGCCTTCAACCGCTTTGTCGAACCCAGGTGAACCGCGACGCAAGATGATCCCCGCAATTAGGTAATTCAAAGGCCTCAATTGCCCGTGCGGAAAAGCTTGGTTGCTCCGTGCTGCTACCCATCCAGGGCCATGAATTCGGCGCCATCCACCAGGCCCAGAGAGTATTGGAGGATTGGGCGGGGCTGTGAGTCTTCCCTTATTCGGTGCACTTCGATACTCGGGTATCCTTTGAAACTCCAGGATCGAAGAGGAACCCCGTGGCCAAGACGAATGCCCAGCTCGACAAGCGGAAACGGGAAACCGACAAGCGGAAGAAGCTGGAAAAGGTCATCAAGGGCATTGCGGCGGAAATGCCCGAGGACAAAATCGAAAAAGTGGCCGCCTTGCCCCTTGAGGGCTCTGGCGTCAAATGTCTGCGCTGCGACGGCACGGGCCACCTGACCCGGGGCTGCGATATCTGCAGCGGTCGCGGCGAAATGGTCGTAAGCTGCCGGAAATGTTCCGGAAAAGGCACCTATGCGCAGCAAGCCGGTCCCTGCGCTCGCTGTGAAGCCATGGGTGTGCTGGCGGATGGCCACAAATGCCCCCGCTGCAAGGGGCACAAGGTCCAGCTGGCCTTTTCCTCCCCGTGTGCCAAATGCGCGGGCACCGGGTCCCTGACCGTGCCCTGCAAGCGATGTGGCGGCAACCTCAAGTTCCAGGCGGATTGTCCCGCCTGCGAAGGGACGGGGTGCTTCCGGCGGAAGTAAGGGCTCAAAGCTGGAATGGACGGTGAGTCATGCGCCCGAGGTTCCCATCGCGCGGGCTTCGAGGGTCAGGAGCGCTCGCTTGAGCTCCAGCCCGCCCGCGTAGCCCGTGAGCCAATCCACCTGGCCCAGCGGGTGCGAGAGGGACAGCCAGGGCGGAACGGACACCCGCCCAGGCACCCCAGGAATTCGCCGACCCAGGCCCGCCATTCGCCGATCTGCGGCGGGCGGAGTGCCCTGGCGGGTCTACCTTGAGGGAACCACTCCTCGGGAGCCGTCATGTCAGCCTTCACAGCCGAATCCCCTCTCTCCATTGGCCGCTTCGTGATGCCGGCCCTCCTCTTCCTGATGCTGCCCCAGGCCCAGCCCGTCCTTTGGGCCCAGGAAAAGGCCGTGGTCTCGCTCCAGGAATTCGTCTCGATGGAGGTGCGTCAGCAGGGCTTCGCGCTGCCCAAGGCGATGAAGGTCCATGTCTATGCCCGGGGAGGCGGGGTCGAACGAGCCTGGGGCGGCGAGCGGAACCTCTTCGCCTACGGCTGGGTGCTCAATGCCACCACCCGCGAGGTCGTCTGGCAGATGAGCGGCGCCAACAGCCACCGGGAGGGTCTCTATCGGGTCGCGGACCACTATCTGGATCTTCCCGCAGGCACCTATGAAGCCTACTTCAGCAACCACGCCTTCGGCCGGGACACGCTGTTCTCCCAGTGGAACCGCAACATCGATCGCCGACGCCTGGAACTCGAGGGCAAGCGCCGCCGAGAGGAAATCCACGGGTTCCTGGGCCTCTTCGGCGCTGACGCCCACGCCCAGCTCCGGTTCTGGCGGGAACGGGTCCAGAACTACGGCATGGTGGTTTCCGTGGCGACCGGTGACGCACCCCAGGTCCAGACCTTTGCCGCACCCCTGCGGTGGAAGAACATCTTCCTGTCCCTCACCAAGACCGGGGACAACGGGCAATGGGACCAGGCCTTCCGTATAACGAAACCCGTTGCCGTGCACATCTACGCCATCGGCGAAGGCGGTCGTGGCGAGGGGATGCACGACTCCGGCTGGATTCTGAACGCCAAGACCCGCAAGCGGGTGTGGGAGATGAGCGTGGACCGCGCGCAGTACGCGGGCGGCGCGGCCAAGAACTTGCGCCAGGTGGAGACCCTGCAACTGCCTGCAGGCGACTACATCGCGAGCTTCGCCACGGACGGCACCCATTCACCCGCGGACTGGAACGGCGCACCGCCCTGCGATCCGGGCACGTACGGCCTAACCCTCGCCGTGCCGGACGATGCCGCATTGCCACGGGTGGCGCTCACAGAGAGCAAGGGGCCCGGACCCCTCCTGGCCGAAACGCTCCGAGTCAGGGACGAGCAGGACTGCCGTGTGCCCTTCGCCATTGCCAAGGACCAGGCCGTGCTCATCCATGCCATTGGCGAGGGCGTCCAGGGCCGCATGGCCGACTACGCCTGGATCGAGGACGCCAAGACCGGCAAGCCTGTCTGGACCATGGAATTCGGCGACACCCAGCCCGCCGGGGGGGGCTCCAAGAACCGGATGGTAGAGGCCCGCATCACCTTGACGAAGGGCGGCTACACCCTGCGTTTCAAGACCGATGACACCCACGCCTACGGCGACTGGAACGCCGCCCCGCCCCGCAATCCCGAGCGATACGGGGTATCGGTCTACGCGGCAGGAGAGTAGGTTGCCCCGATTTGGTGGATGAGAGTCGCCAGGGAGGTATTCATCCGCTCCTGATTCTCGAGCAGTTTCGCGAGATCGGCCTTGGGGTCCAGGGGCAGTCCATCCCTGGTACGGATCCTTTCAGCCAGCGCGCCCAGTCCGGAGCGGAGCAGGGTCCAATCCTCCAGCACTCGAGCGAAGACCTCTCTTTCCGCGTTATTCATGGGACCGGAACCGAAAGCCTGGAGCGCCTGGTCTACGACCTGCACCCGACGAGGCAATTGGTTAGCGAATCCCCACCTCAGGCTGCGGTTCATGTGCACCCCCCGCACCGTGCCGCCCATCAGTGAAAATTCCTTTTCGGCTTGGCGGAGCCATACCAAGC
>CAIPUA010000109.1 GCA_903868115.1 uncultured Holophagaceae bacterium | reverse complement strand
GCGATGGCTTCGGTCTGGCCTTGGGCTTGGGCCAGGTAGGCGTCCGCCGCCGCCAGTTGCAGTTGGGCGTTGCGGGGGTTGATGGCCAGGCCCTTGGTTGCGGCGACCCGGGCATCCTGCAGCGCCTTCGTCGCAGGCTGTCCTGCGCGGCGCTGGCTCCGCGCCTGCAGGGCCTGGGCGCGGGGCAGGTAGTAGTAGGTGTAGGCCAGCGCGGGGTCCAGCTCTGCGGCCCGCTGCAGCACCTGGATGGCCCGGGACAGAGTTGCCGCGCCGCCCTTTCCCCTGTCCAGTTCCCAAGCCGCCTTTTCCAACAGGCACTGGCCCAGGATGGTATGGATAAAGGCGCTGTCGGCGTATGTTTTCGTAGCGAGAAACCCCTCGCTGAGGGCCTGGGCTTGGGTGTAGAGGGGGCCCGGATCCTGCCCCCGGCTGCGTCGTTCCTGGGCTTCCAGGAACAGCGGGAAGGCATGATGGGGATTCGGGGCCATGGCCTCCCGCGCGCGGGTGGCCTGGGCCAGGGCCTCGCGGGGGTCCCGTCCGAATCGGCAGTCCGCCTCCAGGGCCACCCACCAGAGGTTGTGCACGGTCAACTGGATTGCAATCCGGTCCAGCTCGGTCATTCCTTCTTGGTTTTCCTTCTGAAATGCCTCGATGAACCGGGCCTTCTCTCGAACCATGGCACCGGGGTCCCGGCCGCTCGACAGATACAGGAAGCCCAGTTGCAGGGTGATGCCACTGGAAAGGGTCGCAAGGTAGGGATCCCCGGGGGTGATCTCCAGGGCCTGATCCATCAGTTCCTTGGCGCGGTGGACCGGCACCTCCGACCGCTCCCGACTGGAGCTGGCAAGGACGGCCAAGCCGAGATACATGTTTCCGTGGATCGCCAGGGCGCTCGCATCGCTCGGGGCCAAGCGTTCGGCCAGAGGCAGGAAAGCTTCTGCGATGCCCACCATCTTCGCGAGGTGGGCGGCAGCCGTGGTTCCTGGAGGGGGTGGGCGCATGTACATGCACCTGGCGCGGCTGACCAGGGCCTCCACGAGCCAGGGGGCCTGTTCGAGGGCCAGGGCAAAGCGCCGATCGGCCTCCTCGTACCGATCCGAGGCCCAGGCCGCCAGGGCCTCGCCATACTCCGGGTTGTCCACGGTCGCGCCCTTGGCTCGGGCCATCCAGCGCAGGCCGGGCACGGCCAGTTCCTGATGAAATTTCCGCCTGGCCTCCTCCTTGTCCCCCCCTTGCCCCAATAGTAGGTAGCGGTGTTCCTCGAAGCGTTTCAATTGCGCCAGACCAAGACCGTAGGCCACCTCGGGGACTTGGAAGCCCAGCTGCCAGGCCGTTTCCAGCTCCTTGATCGCCTTGTCGAATTCCCGCAGGGACAGCAGTCCGCGCCCCAGGGCGTAGTGGCCCGGTCCCTGGGCGATGCCGCCGAGCCTGGCCATGTCGGCCTGGATGCCCGCCATTCGCGCCCGCAACCGTGCCTCGGCCGGCCGGATATCGTGCCGAGGCATCATGCGCTCGATGCGGAGCAGGTGTTCGGCATCGCGGATCTCCAGCGCGAAGCGCTGGGCCACCTGCTCGCGGATTCGGGCCTGGCGCAGGGTCCGTACATTCCACGCCCCCAGCAAAACGATGATTCCCAGGCTCGCCGCCAGGGTGCCGCTCAGGGCGGGGCGGCGCTTAGCCCAGCGCCATAAGCGACCCAGCGGCCCCACGGGCCGGGCGCGGATGGGTTCGCCCGCCAGGTAGCGCCGCAGATCTTCCTCCAGGGCGAAGGCGCTGGGATAGCGCAGGGCGGGATCCTCCTCCAGGCATTTCAGGGTGAGGGTCTCCAGGTCCCGGGGCACGCGGGCATTCAGCCGCCGCACAGCCCGCACACCCGAAGCGGATTGCTGGGTGAGCAGGCCCGCCAGGGTGGCGCTTTCATAGGGCGGATGCCCCGTGAGCAAGGCATACAGGGTTGCCCCCAGGCTGTAAACATCCGCCGGAGGACCCAGCGGTTCGCACCGGGCCTGCTCGGGGCTCATGAAGGTGGGCGTGCCCAGGGCGGCCCAGGACAGCGTGAGATCGGTGGCCTGAAAATCCCGCGCCAGCCCGAAGTCCACCACGTAGGGATGGAAGGCCCCATCGGCTCGGCGTTCCACCAGGATGTTGGAGGGCTTGAGATCCCGGTGGATCAGCCCCGCCCGGTGCGCCGCGTGAACCGCCCCCGCCACATCCGCCAGGATGCGGGCCATGTCGTCCAGACCCAGTTCCGGGCGCAGTTCCGACAGGCTCGACCCCTGAATGCGCTGCATGGCGATGTAGGGCATCCCATCGGCCTGGCCCATGTCCAGGATGTGGCAGATGTTGGGATGTTCCAGGCGCGCCTGGGCCTGGGCCTCCCGCAGGAAGCGGAGGATCCATTCCGGGTCGCTGCCATGCAGCAGCTTGATGGCCACCACCCGGCGCAGCATGGGGTCCCAGGCTTCCAGCACGCGCCCCATGCCCCCGCGCCCCAGTTCCGGCCCCAGGAGGTAGCGCTCCAGGTGCGGGCACGGTCCCAGGGTCGCCCAATCGGGGACAACACCGGGCTGGCTCGGAGGGGTTGACAGGTTCATGGGGACGGGCGAGAGAGGATGCCTCTAGTTTTACCGACTTCCCACGCGAGCGGGGCGCCGTTTTTCCGCGAGCCGTCAGGCGGACCTGGGTCCTTTCGGGGTTTCCCAGGCCAAACGCAGATGCTTCTGGGTGGCCGCACACTCCCGGAGGCCGACTCGCACAGCTACCGCACCGAACGCGGCAACGCGGAATCGCGACTTCCCAAGTTCTTGCTTTTCATCCGTGTGCGTGAGGCTGGACTTGGTTCACACGGAGGATTGGGGAGGCAGAGGGTGAAAGGTCATTCACGATGCGCTGGAGGCCTTCCTTGAGGGTGGCGGCGCCAAAGTTGAGGAGCAGGCCAACCTGGAGGTGGGTGAGGCGCAGATAGGTGAGGAGCTGCTTGGAATGGACGGGGGCCAGCCTTTCCACGGATTTCAGTTCGACGATGACGCGGCCTTCCACCAGAAGATCGGTCCGAAAGCCCTCCTCGAAAACGAGGCCGTCATATTCAAAGCGAATGGGCTTTTGGCGCTCCACCTTGAGTCCACGCGTTTCCAACGCCCGCGCGAGCACGGCCTCGTAGACCGATTCCAGCAGACCTGGCCCAAGGTCTTTGTGGATCCGGATGGCCACATCCACGATGGTGCCGGTAATGTCATCGAGGTCCATGGAATGCTCCGAAGGGAAGTTCACGCGGTGAGAAATCGGTCACGGAACAAGATCATTCTCCGCGCCCCCCGCGTCTCCGCGTGAGAAAAGAGCTGTTTCACGCGGAGACGCGGAGCACGCGGGAGGAAAAGCGAGGCAGGGGGAGGGAATCACAGCGGCCCCGTGAAGGTGCGTTGGAGGAAGGATGGCTTGAG
>CAIPUA010000108.1 GCA_903868115.1 uncultured Holophagaceae bacterium | reverse complement strand
TGCTTGCGCATCAAGCGACCCGCATCGTGCCAGGCCTCGCCATATTCCCCACCCCCTCGCAGCACCGTGTCCACCTGCACCACGCCCTGTTCCAGCAGCACATGGGCGAGGTCTCTGTAAGAGGGTTGGGTGCTGGCGCCGAAGCCTCTGTATCCGGTTAGAAGGGTCGGGTTCTGGCCGTTCCGGACCGTGCCTTTGCGCTGGAGGATGAACATGGGGATCTGAGTGCCGTCCTTCGAAGTGGCATGTTCGACGACCACCTCGGCATCGCTGAAGTTGGGGTCATTCGGATGCTGGAAATTGTGTGCAACCCATCTGGATGAAGCTGTGGTAATCAGACCCTCGGTGCCCGGGATTCCTGACTTTCCTGGATGGAATCCGAGCGAGGAACGTCTCTGAGAAACCGCAAAAACCTTCCATAGGTCAGGGATCGCTATGCTGGAGGCACCTCTAGGAGCGCCCATGCGATGCATTCTGCTTTCCGCGCTGATCGGTGTGGCCATGTTCGCGGCTCCTCCGAGCCAGGCCAAACGCCCCGTCCACACTTTCTCCATCGTGGCTCGGGATCCTGTCACGGGGGATCTTGGGGTGGCAGTGCAGAGCCACTGGTTCAATGTGGGCGCGATGGTGATCCACGCGGAACCCGGCGTGGGCGCGGTGGCCACGCAGAGCGTCCCGGATCCGGCCTACGGTCCCCTTGGATTGCAGTTGATGAAAGCCGGAAAGAGCGCGCCGGAGGCTCTTAAAGCCTTGGTGTCCGTGGATCTTGAAGCCTCTGTCCGGCAGGTGGGCATGGTGGATGCTCAAGGCCGGGCCGCCTCCCATACCGGCGACATGGATATCCCCGAGGCGGGCGGGATCGTGGGCGAAGGCTTCGCGGTGCAGGCCAACATGATGGGGAAGAATACGGTCTGGCCTGCAATGGCGAAGGCCTATGGCGAGGCTGCGAAAAATCCCAAGCTGGACCTCGCCGATCGTTTGCTGGCAGCCCTTCGTGCGGCCCAGGATGAGGGCGGGGATTTCCGAGGCATGCAGAGTGCAGCCATCCTCATCGTGAAGGGAAAACCCTCGGGGCAGCCCTGGAACGACAAGCTCTTCGATCTGCGGGTGGAAGACAACGCCGATCCCATCACCGAACTGGCGCGCCTGGTGACACTCCAGCGGGCCTACATTCTCATGAATCAGGGCGATGCCTCTGTGTCCAGGAACCAGTGGAAGGACGCGCTGGAGGCCTACGCGGCCGCCGCCCACCTGGCGCCTCACATTGTGGAGCTGCCCTACTGGCACGCCGTGGCGCTCGTGAATGGTGGACGAGTGCAGGAGGCACTGCCCATCTTCAAAGAGGTCTTCCGCCGCGAACCCAGGTGGCGGGACGCCGCCCGGCGCTTAGCGAAGGTCAAGCAGTTGCCCAGCGATGAGGCCCTGCTGAAGCTCATCGAGGCTCAGTAGCTACCATTGCTTTGAGTGATTGCGCGGGAATTTCAATCCGGGGCCGAAACATCGAGCTTTTTCGGGTTCGATTCATGGGGTAGAGCCTGGGAAGCAGGGCCATCCAGCACTGTAGGCTGTTGGCCCATACGTTGAATCATGGGCGAAGTGCCAGTGGGCATCCTTCGAGAACCGCGACAGCCTGATCGGGACGACTACCGAAATCATCCAAGGCGACCAGGGTGGACGGTCCGACCTGAACCTGCGCGGGGCAGTGCATGTGTCCGCAGAACACGAATCGAGGCTTGAGCGTGGAGACAAGTTGCCCCAGGGGTTCAGAACCGACTCGCTCCCAGTGCCTTGGCCAATCAAGTTTCCGCGCGTCCTCCATCTGCGGGGGCCATTCGTGCAACAGGAGGACGTCGAGAGGCGCCAATCTGGCTAACCGCTTCAGGTCCTCCCGCCGATAGTAGGAGGCGTCCCTGGCCTGCGCGGGGGGGAATGGCCATCGTTGGCGTGGGTTGTCGATGGCGCGTGGGCTATGCACGCCGCTGAGTCCGGCGATGCGCAGGGGGCCGAAGGTTCGCAGCCCACTGCGGCCCAGGTATTCCAGGTTCGGCTGCAGATAGCCTCCCTCGGGCAGCGCTTCGAGGACGTTCCAGGGTTCGTGGTTCCCGCCAATGAAAAGGGTCGGCACGGGCCACGGGTCCTGAATCAGCGCGTATTCCCCGAGTGCCCGGTAGCGCTCAGGCACGGGCATGTAGGCCGAATCCAACTCGTTGCGGATGGGTTGGGCGTCGCCCACCTGGAGCACCAGATCGAGAGGGGCCTCCCCGTGAAGACGCAGTACCGTATCCCTGAACGAAATCCAGTGGCCGTGAATGTCTCCGAAGACGGCGATGCGCACAAATCCTCTCCCAGCGTGATTGAGCCTACAACATTCGGACGGCAGAATGCCTAGTGGGTACCGCATCCTCATCGCCGCCTTCAAACCGCTGTTCCCATCGATACAGCGTTTCAACGTGGCTATATTTGTCACTGCACCCACGGAGATCACCTCATGGCAGCAAAAACGCGCGCAACTGGAACCGCAGTCTCCAAGGGCACCAAGGTGGTTCCCGAATGGGCCAAGAAGGTGAAGGCATACCGTGAGGGAGCGGGCAAAACCCAGATCGACATACAGAAGGTGATCAAGGCCAAGACCACCACCATGAACCGGGTGGAAACCGGGCGGCGCAAGTTCACGCCGTTGGAGCGGAAGCTTTTTTTCGAACTCATTGGCAAGCCCGAGGACACCTCGATCCCCCTCGATGTTCGCGCCGTAAAGACCTCGACTCCCAAAAAGGAAACCAAGCCTGCGAAATCGGCGCCGAAGCGTGCAACCAAGAATGCAAAGATTGCAAAAATTGCAAAGCCTGCCAAGCCCGGTCGCCCTGCCACTTCAGCAAAGGCTGGCAAGACCGCCAAGGCATCAGGTGCCGCCAAGACCGTGCCCCCTGCATCTGCGAAAAAGGCCAAGGTTCCCGCATCTTCCTTGGTTCGGGCCGAACCTCGTAATCGGCGGGGACGCAAGCCGTCCGTGGTTTCTGCGCCCATAGCGGTACCTAAGACTGATGCGAAGCCGGTTGCAAAGGGAGTCCCCCAGGGCACCCGGAAACCCAGAATTCCAAAGCCTGTCGGCGCCGCTCCTGCCAAGTCGGGTGCTGTCAAGTCTGCAAAATCAACCACCCAGCCCTTGTCGCCCGTCAAGGACGCAGTGCTACGTGACATCACCCGCATCCTAAGCAACCCCGGCCTGAGCGACAACCATGCGCAGCGCCTCCACGGTCTCTTCACAGCCCTGGCCGTGAACTCATTGATGGGGGAGTAGCGTTCCATCCGAAGCCCGCCCCGGTCACTGAGCGCTTTCGTCTCGATCAGAACATTCTTACCGCGCCGAACCGAATCCAATCTGAGCGCCTTCTCATGCAAATTGTTTGTCTCAGCGACACCCACGGCCAGCAAAACCACTTCAAGGTTCCAGATGGCGA
>CAIPUA010000107.1 GCA_903868115.1 uncultured Holophagaceae bacterium | reverse complement strand
AGACGTGTGCTCTTCCGATCTCGGAAAAAATCCTGCTTGTCCGTCTTCAGCAGATCGTCCAGGGAGATGAACTCCTTGGAGGCGTAGCGGCCGTAGCCGCCCCGGAAGGCATCCCACACATGGAAGCCCACGCCGACATCGCACACGATGAGGAAGGGCACCCGCTCGCCTCGAAGCGCCAGGGCTTTGGCATAGTCCACGCTCTGGCCGAAGGCCTTGTTCACGGCTTCGTCGTAGGCGCGGGTCGCGTGGTAGGTGCCTGTTTCAGGCAGCTCAAAGAGGGGGCGGTGGCCCTGGGTGTCCCGCTTGGACTTTCCCTTCCGTACCTGCTCGCTGGTCTGTTTGCCTTCGAGAATGAAGCAGTCTTTGCGGTAAAGGTCCATGTGGTCGGTCACGGCGGCGCCCTGGAGATTCACCGTGGGCACCGGAGCCTCGAAGCAGTACGGGGCGCCTTCTACCGTATGCCCTGGCCGCGGCAGTTCCAGGGCTTCGCAGAACTCCAGCAGGAAGCGCTGCAGGTTCCCCCGCTCGGAGCCCGTAGCCCCGCGCCATTCATCCACCAGCGACTGAATCGAACGCTTCATGAGAGACATTGTGCCGGACGGCTCTGCATCCATCCAGCGCGGACCCTCGATCGGCTTTACTTCTTTTCCTCGAAGGCCAGATTCCGCACCATGTCCTCGGTCTTCCAGGGCGCGGCGCCGCCGCCCAGGTATTTCTGGAACCACTCCAGGTGGCTGTTGTAGTAGACGGGCATGGACTTCAGGTGGTCGGGCCAGTGGCCATCGTTCTTGAAGACGAGGAGGCGACTGGGCACGTTCATGAGCTGGAGGCCGGTGAAGAACTGGAGGCTCTGGGTGTAGGGCACGCGGTAGTCACGCTCGCCGGTGATCACGAGGCATGGCGTTTTGAAGTTCTTCACGAAGGCGCTGGGGTTCGCCTTGGCGTAGCCCTCGGGATTGTTCCAGGGCGTGCCTTTGAGGTCCCATTCGGGGAACCAGAGTTCCTCCGTGGCGCCATGCATGCTGGGAAGATCGTAGACGCCCATCATGGCGGCTAAGGCCTTGAACCGGGTGCTGTGACCTTCCAGCCACATCATGGCGTAGCCGCCCCAACTCCAGCCCATGGCGCCCAGGCGGTCCGGGTCCACATAGGGCAGGGCGGCGAGGGCATCGGTCACCTTCTCGATGTCCGTGATCACCTTGCCGTTCCAGTCGCCGCTGATGGCGTCGGTGAAGGCCTGACCATAGCCCGTGGAGCCGTGGGGATTGGGGAAGGCCACCACATAGCCCGCGCCCGGGTAGACCTGCCAATCGCCCCGCAGTGTGTCCGCCCACATCATCTGCGGACCGCCATGGACATTGAGGATGAGCGGATACTTCTTCGCGGGATCGAAGCCGTGGGGCTTCACGACGAAGACCTGGATGTCGGCGCCATCGGCACCCTTCACCCACAGTTCCTCGGCGGGGCGGATGTCCACTTCGTCGGCGACGGCCTGGTTGAAGGTGGTGAGGCGCTTCAGTTCTTTTTTCCCGAAACCGTAGCGCCAGATCTCCACAGGTTCACCCACGCGGCTCTGGGTGAAGAGCACGGACTTCTGGTCCGGCGCAACGGCGAATTCACCGATGCTATGACCCTCCAACATGCGCTGGATTTTTCCGCTGGCCACCTCGACGCAGAGCAGCGGGTGACGGCCCTTCTCGTCAAGCGTGAACCAGAGGAATTTCCCATCCCCGGACCACTGGAAGGAGATCACCCAGTTATCGATGGCTTCGGTGAGCACACGGCTCGTCTTCGCAACGCGGTCGTACACGGCCAAACGGAAGCGGTCGGATTCGCAGCCGGGTTGGCCCTGGAGCTTGTAGGCGATGTGGCGGCCATCGGGGGAATACTTTGGGTCACCGTCAAAGGCGGGGTTGTCGCCGGTGATGCGCTGGGGTGTGCGGTCGCCCTCCAGGCGGATGAGAAAGAGATCCTGGTTGGTGGAGCGGGCGGGCACGGCCTCGGTGTTGGTGACGACGCAGATCTCCTTGCCATCGGGGCTGAGGTCGAAGCTCTGGGGAGTGGCGCTGTTGGCATCGCCGGGGTAGTCCTGCTTGCCGGTGGTGAGGGCTTCCACCTTCCCGTCCCCGAAGGACGCCAAGAAGAGGTGCGTGAACTGGAAGTTCCGGTATTCGGTCCAGTGGCGGTAGAGCAGGGTGTCGGAAAGATGAGCCTGAACTGGGCCGCCTGCCAGCTTTTCGGCCAGTTTCTTGTGCTTGGCGCCATCGGCCATGCTCTCTGGGAAGACCTGGGCTTCGAAGACGACCTGATTGCCGCTAGGCAGCAGTCGGGGCGTGCCGACGCCGGGCCCAAAGGAGGTGAGCTTCCGGGCCTCGCCACCCGCCGTGTCCAGCGCCCACAACTGGCGTCCGTCCTCGCGACTGGAAAGGAAGCAGATGGTCTTGCCGTCCTTGGACCACTGAGGCGAGGTACTGGCCGTCTCGGCGAAGGTCAACTGGCGCGTGGCTCCGGTGCCCGGCTCCAGCATCCAGATCTGCGTGTTCCGCTTGGCCTTCTTCAGGTCCGCCGCCGACACTTGGAAGAGCAGCCTGGAGCCATCGGGGGAGAGGCTGAGACCGGAAATGCCCTTCAGCCGGTAGAGATCCTCGATCGTGAAGGCCCGCTTCTCGGCGGCGGCCAAGGGAAGGGTGAAGGCAAGGGCCGGAGCCAACAACCACTTCATGAGCGACACGCTTCACCTCCGGGGACTTGCTGCCAGACCTTTAGGATCCCACGACAAAGGTCTTCAGGTTTAGGCGAAAGCTCCATGCCCTGCTGGATCTCAGGGTGCGTCGGTACCGGGGTACCCGAAAAAAATCGCCTTGACGCGCGATTTTATCTAGACTAAATTGAGTAGACAAACCCGAGTATCAGAGGCCACCATGCCCAAGCCACCCAAGCCCACCGAAGCGGAACTGAAGTTCCTGAAGATTCTCTGGGAACTGGGACCCGCCACCGTCAAGGATGTGCATGCCTCCCTGGCGCGCCAGCAGGACTACACCTACACCGGGGCCTTGCGGATGCTGCAGGTGATGTTCGAGAAGGGGCTGGTGCAGCGGGATGAATCCAGCCGCTCCCACATCTACCGCGCGGCGCACCCCAGGGAAGCCATGGAAAAGGGCCTGGTTGCCGATCTACGGGACCGCCTCTTCGGGGGGTCGGCCTTGGCGCTGGTTCAGGCTGCCCTGAAGACGGGCACCGTGAACGAGGCGGAGAAAGAGGCCATTCGCATGCTGCTGGGAAAGGAGCAGGCATGACCACGCTTATTTCCGCCCTCGGCTGGACCCTGCTCCATTCTTTCTGGCAGTTGGCGCTGATCGGTTTCGCGGCCGCTTTGTTGTTGCGCCTGGCCGATTCCCCTCGGACCCAGTACGCCGTGGCCTGTGCCGCCCTGCTGGCCTGCGCCCTATGGCCCGCCCTGACCTTGGCGCAACACCTGGTCGCACCCGTCGCCTTGCCGGTGGAGGCCTTCGCGACGATCTCCACGGTGACTTCAGTGGCAGCACCCGTCTCGATGGCGCCGGTGGCACTGTCCTGGACCCTGCGGGTTCAGGGTTTTCTGGAGACTCGCCTCGTCTGGATCACAGCCGCCTGGGCGCTGGGTGCAGGTGCCATGGCGCTGCGCTTGTTCGGGGGATGGTGGGAGCTACGGCGCTGGCGTGCTGAATCCCAGCCCGCGTCCGCGGAATGGGAGGCCACTTTCCGCGTGCTGGCCCGCCGGATGGGCAGGTCCGCCCGCACGGCTCTGAGAACCACGTTACGGCTCGGCACGCCCGTGGTCGTGGGACTCTGGCGGCCCGTCGTGCTGGTGCCGCTCGCGCTGCTGAGTGCAATGCCGGTGGCCTATGTGGAAGCCCTCCTGGCTCACGAACTGGCCCATGTGCGCCGCCACGACTACCTAGTCAATCTGCTCCAGAGCGTTCTCGAAGTGTTGTGCTTCCATCACCCGGTGGTGTGGTGGCTCTCCCGACGGATCCGGACCGAACGGGAACACGTGGCGGACGATCTGGCCGTGCGGGGTCTCTTGAAGGATTCCGCAGATCCAGGTCATGCACCGGAAGCGCGCCGGTGCCTCGCCCTGGCCCTCGATGCCCTGGACGACGCTCTGCGCCGGGCCAGCAATCCTGAACCGAACCTATCTCGCCTGGCCCTTGCGGCCAAAGGAGGAACCTTGTTGCCTCGCATCGCCCGTCTCCTGAACCCAACCCTGACCGCTCGACCCGTCTGGGGTCCAGGCCTCCTGGCCACCCTCCTGATTCCCAGTGCCGCCCTAGCCCTGCGAGCCGCCACGGAAGCACCCGTGCCCATCGGCGTACCGTCGGTCCTGGTGGCCCAGATCGACGCCCTAGCCTTGAAGGAGGGCATCGATCGCGATCTGCTGCGGGCCGTGGCCTGGGCGGAGAGCCGCTACCGGCCCGAGGCCAAGAGCGCCAAGGGCGCCCTGGGTTTGCTCCAGGTCATGCCCGCAACAGCCCAGAAATACGGCGTGCAGGATCTGACGGACCCTGCCCAGGTGGCGGCGGCGGGGGCCCACTATCTCAAGACCCTCCTGGTGCGCTACCCAGGAGATGTAGCCAAGGCCGTGGCGGCCTACAACGCAGGCGAGGCGGCCCTGGACGCAGGCAGGATCACGGAGGAAGCCACGCGATACCAGGCACTGGTCCTCGCCTTGGCGGGACAGAGGGTCATTCAACCAGCGGCCCCTCAGGAGAACGGGGAGGTGGAGGGAGTCCTCTGGACCCCAGATCTTTCGGGTGCGAAGGGGGCGAACACTGCGCTCACTATAAAAATGCGCATGCAGGGGAATATGAAGGTTGAACTCATCCCCGAGGATAAACACTTGGACAGGGGCGAAGTCAGCGTCGGCGCCAAGACGAGTGCCGCCACTGGCAACGGAACCTTCGCCTTCTCAGACAAGGTTCAGACGGAACGCGAACCCTGGAGTGATGCCGCGCCGCGCCTTCTCGTCACAGCCTACCCCCTGGGCACTTCCGTCATCATCCGCGCGAAGACCGCTAACGAGACTTACGTCGGCGAGGCTCGCGTCACACTGGACGCGCCGCTCAAGACTTTCAAGTTCCGGATGGTGCCGAAACCCTGAAACGAAGATCCTTTCGGGCTCTCAGGGCTGGCCACTGCCGCGCTGAGAGTCCAGAAGCCCTGGCCGACTTCAAGGGCGAAGACGGGGCCATGGTTCAAGCATTGAACGCCAGCCGTTCCTTGAGGAATCGCCGCCCAACTTTTTTCTCGATGAGCCCCAGATGGGCTTCCTCTTCCGGGCCCACGAGGCTGAGGGCGATGCCGCTCTGACCGGCCCGCCCTGTGCGGCCCACGCGGTGGATGTAATCCCGCGGGGACCTTGGCAGATCGTAGTTGATGACGCAGGCAAGGCCGCTGATGTCGATGCCGCGGGAGATGAGATCGGTGGCCACGAGAATGCGGAGGCTGCCGCTCCGGAACTGCTCCATGGCGTCGATGCGGGCGCTCTGGCTCTTGTCACCGTGAAGTGAAAGCGCCCGGATGCCGTTGTTGCCCAGCTTGCGAACCACGTTGTCGGCCCGTCGGCCGGAAGCCACGAACACCAGCACCTGCGACCATTTTTCACGGGCCAGGAGTTCGCGCAGGAAGGGCCCCTTGTGCTCCTGGGGGAGGAGATAGGCCGTTTCTTCAATGGCAACGGCAAGGTCCAGCCCGGCTTCGACATGGAGGGTCAGCGGAGCCTTCAGGAAGGCATGGACGATCTCCTGGACGGCGGTGTTCATGGTGGCGGAGAACATGAGCGTCTGCCGCTGGGCTGGCAGCAGCCGTTTTATCGCGTCCATTTCATCGCTGAAGCCGAGCTCCAGCAGCTTGTCGGCTTCGTCGATCACCAGATGTCGCAACGCTCCGAGGCTCAGGGCATTCTGGCGCACTAAGTCCAGCAGTCGCCCCGGGGTGGCGATGATCAGGTCTGCCCCTCTGCGGAGGGCCAGCATCTGGGGATTTACCGAAACGCCGCCGAAGGCGGTGCGGATTCTCAGGGGAAGCGGCAGATGCCTCGCCAGTTCGGTCGCCCGGTCGCGGACCTGCATCGCGAGTTCGCGGGTGGGCACGAGCACAAGCGCCCGCGGCGCGTGGCTTGGCAGCGTGCCGGCCTCGTCTGTGGCCAGAAGATGCAGGAGGGGGGCCAGGAAGGCGACGGTTTTCCCAGAGCCTGTCTGCGCGTGAACGACCAGATCCTGGCCCGCGAGTGCCGCGGGAATCGCCTGCTCCTGCACTGGGAAGGGCCTGGAGTAGCCCAGCGAGGCGAAGGCGAGTTCAAGCCCAGGACAGAGCGAAAGGTGGGAGAAGGGCATCGTCAGAGCTCCCGCACGGTCCATTCCCGGGGCACGAGGATGCGCTCCCACCACAGGCCTTTCTCGGCGCGCTTGCCGATGGCAAGGAACATGCACACGTCGGCGCCGCGGGGAAGCTTCAGCAGCTTGCGGGCCCGCCAGGGATCGAAGCCTTCCATGGGGCAGGAATCGAAGCCCTCGGCGCGCAGGGCCAGCATGAAGGTGGCAGCCGCAAGGGCCGTGGACTTGTGCGTCATCACCCGCAGATCCGCCCGGCTGAGCATGTTGTGCATGGGACGGAAAAGCGAGGTCACGCGGCTGGCCGCCTTCTTGAAGATGCCCAGGATGCCGCAGGGGCCCTGGGCGTAAATCAAAGGCATCAGCTTGCCCCAGTATTGCTGCTGGCTCTTGCGCAGGATGCCGCGCTCCTGCAGCGTGTCCAGGATGAAACGGCAGTGGCGTTTCTGGGTTCCGCGGTGAGTTACGATGGCGAGCAACACGGGCGCCGTCTGGGGGCCGCGCTGTTCGAAGCAGATGGCGTTAGCCTGCTTCCGCACCTCGGGATCCTTGAGGATCACGAATTCCCAGGGCTGGAGATTGCTGGAACTGGCGGCGCGCAAGGCGCTATCCAGGCAGCGGTCCAGCACCTCCGGGGGCACGGGGTCGGGCAGAAAGGCGCGGATCGTGCGGCGCTCCTCCGCGATGCGGTGGAAGGTGGCGGCGGTTTCGGTGGGTTCGGTCATGGGGTCGTGGCCTTAATGGACGGGTGAGCCGCAAAGGATGCAAAGACGTCAAGGGCGCAGCGTTGAAACGGGATGGAGGAATGTCAATCTTGCCTCTGCGTCTCAGCGGTTGGAAAGTGCTTATGGACTTTCTTGATCGGTGTCCATCGGTGTTTATCGGTGGCCGAGAATTTTTTCCCATGGGGTTTTGGCCCTTGGTTGCAGGCCCGAACAATTACTCGTGGCTGCGGTATGAACCAACTGACGATTCGCCACCGATGAACACTGATGAACACCGATGGAAATGATGCCTCCCTCGTTGGTGTGGAGCTGGGCGCAGAGTAGGCACAGCCAGCGTTCCAGGTTCTCCTCTGCGACTCGACGTCCTCTGCGGTTCGTACAAATTTTCAAAAATTTCTGAATGCGACCCTGGTCTTGAGATCCGAAGGGACGATCGGCGCCGTCACATTGCGCCCCATTTCCCATCCCGGGTTCCGAGGAGCTCCGCTTCGGCGAGCCACCGTTGACGGCGCGCCTCATCGGCGGTCTTCACGATCGCGAACCGCTTCACTCGGACCGGCTTGACCCCGCAGAAGGCGAGGACCGCCTTCCGGACCATGCGGACCGCCGGCATCCCGTTGACGAACCAGTCATAGAGGCCCGGAGAATCCGCCGTGACCAGCAGTCGGCCCGAGCGTCCCGCCAGGAGGCGGTCCCAGAGGGGGCCTTGCTTGCGGCTCTGGAAGGCGAAGCCGGGCAGGAAGGTCCGGTCGAAGAAACCCTTCAGGAGGGCTGGAGGACCGCC
Source organism: uncultured Holophagaceae bacterium (assembly GCA_903868115.1). Classification (GTDB taxonomy): domain Bacteria; phylum Acidobacteriota; class Holophagae; order Holophagales; family Holophagaceae; genus JAYREN01. Next base: position 589 of record CAIPUA010000107.1, on the reverse strand, counting down.
CCACCAGGTGGGATAGACGAAGGCCAGATGCTGGGCCCATGTGATCCGCTCCTGGGCGCGGAGAAGGTCGGGCTCCAGGGGCTGGATCTCCCGGTAGCCCCGGTGGAGCAACGGGTCGAAACTCAGATCTCCCAGGCGAAGGATCTCCACTTCGGCTCCGGCCGTCTGGGCGCCCTTGGCGTAGGCTTCGGCGAGGGCGCCGCAGAGGCTGTCCCGGTCGGGATGTCCGAGGATGACCAGGATGCGTACGGTCATTCGCTCCCCCTGACTGAACGAAACCGGACCAAGATCCGCTGGAATGCTTTTGCCCAGGTGAAATCGTCCAGGATATCGAAGAAGACCGGGATCACGATGAGGGTCAACAGGGTGGAGGTGATGATGCCACCCACCACCGCACGCGCCATGGGGGCGCGCATCTCCGCGCCCGCGCCCAGCGCCAGGAAGAGGGGCAACATGCCGCCCACCATGGCGAAGGAGGTCATGAGGATCGGACGCAATCGGGTCATGCCCGCGGCGATGATGGCTTCCCGGCGAGGGAGCCCTTCTTCGCGCATGAGTTGGAGCGCACGATCCACCAGCAGGATGGCGT
>CAIPUA010000106.1 GCA_903868115.1 uncultured Holophagaceae bacterium | reverse complement strand
GAAAGGCGCCGAGGCGCAATTCAGCTTCAAGAGTGCCGAGAGGCCCCTGCGCATCACCTTCAACGCCGGCAGCGAAATTCCCGTAGCCTCTGCACTCGGTGCCCAGCTGGCGAACCTTCAGGACGACTGGGAGAAACTCCTCTACGTGCCGGGGACCTCGCACCAAGTTGAAGCAAACCGTTCTCTGATCACGCTCTTCCGGGATCAGGCGGCCGATAATTTTACCGAGGTGCTCCCCGAAATCCGCCCCGATGCGGAGGTTTCAGAGCAGGACTTGAAGACCCGCGACCTCGTGCTCTTCGGCGGGATCGAGGAGAACAGCCTGCTGGCGAGGCTCGCCGAGGAAGGCAAACTTCCGGTGGAATTCGGCAAGGGCTATTTCCGCTTCCAGGGGCGCAGCTATGGCAAGCCGGAGGATGGCATCGCCTTCGCGATTCCCAATCCCTGGAATCCCCGCCGCATGATCTATGTCTACAGCGCCAACACGCGCCTCCAACTCTGGCAGATGACCAAGGCCTACCAGCGCGGCCTGCCGGGCTGGGCCCTCTGGAAGGGCAGCGAAATCACCAGCCGTGGCTACCACGGCAGCGCCGGGCTGACTGTGACTTTTCCGTAGCGCGATTCCGATCTTGAAGCCCAGGCTTCTTCGTGGCCTTCTTGTGGAAGGTGCCAGCCGAGATGCCGACGAAAAAACCAGTTGCCGTTAACCCGAAACCGGTCCTTCAGACCCGGTCGCTCCGGGAGCAGGTTTACGACTATCTGCGCGGAGAGATGAACAGCGGCGGGCTGCAGCCGGGTGCCTTCCTGGATCTCAATGCCCTGGCCCTGCACTTGGGGATCAGCCGCACGCCCCTGCGGGACGCCCTGCTCCAACTCGAGGTCGAAGGCTTCGTGGAGATCCTGCCCCGGCGCGGCTTTCGGTTGAAGCCGCTGAGCCTCGGCGAGATCCGCAACATCTACCAGATCGTGGGCGCGTTGGAATCGGCGGCACTGGCCACGGCGGGCCCACGGCTGGGGAAGGCCGGCCTTGCGCGGATGAAGGCCGAGAACAAAGGCATGCGCCAGGCCATCCTAGCCGAGGACTACGAGGCCTTCTTCGTCCACAACCTCGCCTTTCACGGCGTTTTCCTGGAGGCCAGCGAGAACCTGCGCATGGTGGCCCTGGTGCAGTCGCTCAAGCAGCGCCTCTACGATTGGCCGCGCCGCAAGGTCTTCCTGAAAAGCTGGGAAGAGCGTTCCATCCAGGAGCATGCCCGCCTCGTGGAACTGCTCGAGAACCGGAAATTCGAGGAGGCAGCGGCGTATCACCGGGATGTGCACTGGTCCTTCGATGTACAGGAAGCCTTCGTCCGGCTTTACTACCTTACCGACCTGGCGGATTAAGCATCTGGCGTGGATGCTAAACCCTGTTCGAAACAACGGGGCGCGGTACACTCGGACTTCCCTCTTCGCGAGTCGACCATGGCCTCCACGCCCCGCCTGCTGGTGCTGCCCTTCGATCCTGCCCAGGCAGCAAATGACCTGCGAGAGCTTCATCGCGACCCGTTCACCCTTGGGCGTGAGGCGGACAATGCCCTGGTCCTGGACGGACAGGGGGTTTCTCGGCACCACGCTAGGATCGAGCGCTGCTCCGAGGGATGGAGGCTGGTGGACCTCGGGAGTTCGAACGGCACCTCTGTCAACGGAGGCCGGGTGCTGACCCATTTGCTCCGGAACGGGGACGAGGTGCAACTCGGGGATCGAAGATTTCGTTTTCTGTTGGCTCCGGAGGCCTCCGTGCCACCGCCTCTGCCTGCGGTTTCCGGACCGACTTTCGCCGCGCTACCACCCCCGCTGCCGCATCCGGGGTCACCCGTTCCCTCACCTGCCTATCGGGCGCCAGCCCCTTCCAGTCATCGTCCAAAGCCGCTGCTCTGGGTCGGGGTCGGAGCGGGTGCCGTGGGACTGCTGGCCTTGGGCGCTTTCTTGCTGCTGCGCCCCAGGGCCTCGGTGAGCCAGCTTGCGAAGACACCGACCCAGGCTCTCCCCGCAGCCCTGCCCCCAACTTCTCCGAGCACGGCTCCGTCTCCTATTCCTGTCACTCCCAGACCCCCGGAGGTCATGGCAGATCCTGAGGCGCTGGCGGAGGCCCTGGGAACTCGGTTCCGGAATGGGGATCTCGAAGGCATTCTCGTACTCAGTCACCCCGAGATGCGGGACGGATTCCGCAAAGCCTTCCAGGGCGAACCCGAGCGCATGACGCGGGCTGCGGACCTCCTGGCCACCCGCAAGAAGGTGAACTTCGAGTCCGGAAGCCTGGTGGAGTTCGAGGTCCGAGACGGTGAGCGCGCCTTCCCACTAACTTTCGAGCGCCTGGGCGGTACCTGGGTCCTCCGGTCGATGTAGGGGCGCGCCATGAAACCCAGGTATCGCCTTCTACCCTTTCGCCGCACCCTGCGGAGCGCCCGCGGTGGGCTGGGGTTGGCCCTCGTGCTGATGATGGGTCTCCAGTTCGCCCTGAGAGGCTACGACAACGACAACAAGGCCCGCACCATGGCCTCCGGGCCGCACCGCACCATCAATAAGCTGGCGATCGACCAGTTCTTCGGCAACCTGGGCAAGGATCCCGTCCTCGCCCGGTACGACCTGAAGGGGGCTCCCCAGCTCCTGGGGGAGGCCGTGGCCACGCCCGGCCTGACGCTGGCGGACTGTGCCCAGGGCGACAAGTCTGGCTCTTTCCGCTGGTGGGTGGAGGAGGGTGCCTACACGGCCGACGAACCCGAATGGTACGCCTCCTTCCGCCATTTCTACGACCCGCTGGGGGTCAATGGTGGGGCCACCTGGCTCACGGACCACCTGGATGATCTGGGCATCATCTGGTCCGCTTGCGCCCCCAATATCGCCCAACTCCTGCTCGGCACCCGCTTCAATCCGCGGATCGATGCGATGACCTGGGCGCTGGAGGGACCGGCGGGCGATGGCATGGGCGAGAACCGCTACTCCCTCAAAAAGGGACTGGGCTACCTGAAGGAGGCCTTCGCCTCCACCAAGGCGGACAAGCCGCGCCTGTTTGCGAAGGCCTGGCGGGCTCTGGGGGAGACCATGCATCTCATGGCCGATATGACCTCCGTGCCCCATGTCCGGAATGACTCCCACCCCGGCATGGCCATCGGCGCCTTGGGCTTCGGCAACTACAACGCCAACGTGGGGCTCATGAAGGCGGATCCCTTCGAATCCATGACCCGCGAGTCCCTGATCGAATCGCTGGGCAAGGGGGCCGTGGATCCTGTCGTGGGCACCCGCATCAAGGCCGCCCGGACCCCGGAGGAACTGTTCCGCTCCGTGGCGTCCTACACCCAGTCGCACTTCTTCAGTGCCGACACTCTCAGTGGCACCGATCGCCTGGGGCGTCCGGTCACGCCCGCCAACGGCATGCCGGCCTACCCCTTGCCGAAACTGGAACCCGCGGGCTTCAACACCCAGACGGGCTACTACGAGAAGCAGATGTTCAATCGCCCGGTGCGGCTGACCCATGAGACTTGGTTGGGAGCCAACGGGTGGGGCGATCCCATGCACGCCACCCAGATCTCTTATGCCTGCGTCCAGGATCAGGCGGCCATTCTCCTCCCCGTGGCGGTGGCGGCCAATGCGCGACTGCTGGAGATGGTGCTGCCCCGCCTGGAAATAAATCTGACCTCCTTCGATCCGGCCACGAAGGTGCTGCGAGGCCGGATCGTGCATCGGGCCTCGGGGGTCCATGCCAGTGCCATGACTTACAATGGTGGACCTTCCCAGTTCTTCAACCTCTGGGTGGATGGTTCCCTCCAAGACTGGAATCGGGTGAAGCTCTTGGTGACCGGAAACCAGATTTCGGCTGATCTCAAGGGACTGGAGCTGCGCTCCGGCCAGAAGGTGCGCCTGGGGCTCGATATTGGCGGCATCCTAGTGCGTTCCAGCGATCTGGCCGTGAAGGTGGACGAACCCCCCAAGCCCAAGCCCCAGGCGGCCAAGGGGGCGGCTATCCAAATCGTGGTCGGAGGTTGGGCCAAGTACGATCAGGCCTACCAGGATGCAAACCAGAACTTTGTGGCCCAGCGCTGGGCGAGTTGGGAGAACAGGGACGTCATCCCCATAAGTTATTCTGGCAGCAGTTTCAGTGGTTCCAGAAAGACCGCCTACGGCACCGACGAGGTGAGCGGCATCGTCCAAAACCATGTGGTCAAAGAACTCACCTGGAAAGGCACCAGCATTGAAACCACGATCCGAAAAGAAAGCTGGGAAATCGTGCTCAAGGATATCCCCCTCGACCCTGGTGGAGCCCAGCGGGGGGGGAATTCAGAGACCTTCATGGTGCGCGTATGGATGGGAGGCATGGGCCTGCCCTGGAAACAGCAAGTCATGGACCCAAGCAAACACATTCCCACGTTCAAGCACCAGATGACCTTCCTGCCCTCGGGCCGCACCGCCAATTTGCTGGGCGTGGACTGGGTCCAGACCGAAAGGAGCAGCGTCCTGAATCCCCAATCCGCCTTCATACTGGTCACCATTTATGGAGGAGGCCCGCCGCCCGCGCGGAAGTGAGCCTACTCCCGGTTGTTCGTGTACCTTGTGATGAGCTTTTCGCGCAGCTGGATGTAGAGGCCGGGCACCTGCTTCTGGATCCCCACACAATACTCGGTGAGGAAGCGTATCGCGGCTTCCGGGTCCTTCTTGTGAAGCTCCAGGGCCTCGGCCTCCAGGGTGGGCAAGCGGTCGAAGATGGCTCGCTCGAAGGGATCCCGGGCCGCGCGCACATCCCGGATGGCGTCCTGGAAGCGCAGGTTGGCCAGGTTATCCACGAAGTCGATGGCCCACCGGGCGCTGGCGTCGCTGAAGGCCTCGGGGTCATAAACCTGGTAGCTGGTCGCCGTGTCGGTGACGCCCGCGTACATCGGCACGTAGGGACTGATGGCGGGGTTATCCAGATAGACCCAGTAGAGGCCGCCGATGGCATCGGGCAGCCAGCCGCGCAATTGGCAGACCATGCCGTAGTGGCCCCGGTGGCGCGCTACAGGACGGCGGTAGGTGATCCGCAGGAGGGAGCGCAGATCCTTGCCCGGGAACGGCGTGGCTAGGGGGCTTCGCGCCATTCCGCCCTTGCCGTCTGCAACCCGCCAAGCCGGGTCCGAGGCCATGTCGTAGATGGTCCCTTCCATGGTGGAGCGCTGGAAGGCGATGACATCCAGCACGGAGATCCGCTTCTCGGGCTTGAGGGAGAAAGGGTAGATGCTGAGGGGTTCCACGGTCTGGAAATAGGGGCTGATGCCCTTCAGGGGATCCGCTGGGTTGAGCTTGCGATCGGGCCAGGCGTGGCCATTGGGCTTGAGGTTTGGCGCGAAGGTGGTGGCGAAGAGCCAGAAACGACCCGTGGCGAACTCCTCGGGCAGGGGGGCGTAGGCTTCCTGCCAGATGAAAGGGCGTCCCGCCTTGGGGTCGAACCAGCCCCGGTCGATGGCCTCCTGCATATAGTTCTTGGAGACGAGGAAGCGGGAGGAATCTTTCGGGTCGATCCCCTTGATGATGCTCCAGTTTGGAATGAGCACCGCCTCATCGTCCGGGATGCGCTGGGCGGCCCAGATTGCGCCGGGCTTGCCACTGTCCCTCTTCCAACCAGGCCCCACGGCGAAGACCTCCAGGACCCAGGCCTCCTCGGGATCCCCGATGACGAGGGATTCGGAGCCCTCCCCGGAAGAGGGCAGGAATCCGTAGCCTTCCACCAACTGCCCCACCAGGCGGACGGCGTCCTTCGCCTTGCGGCAGCGCTGGAGGGCGAAGACCTGGGCCTGTTCGATGGTCATGATCTGTTCACCCTGGCCCTTGGCCACCACCAGTTCGGGGCGCTGGTCCGTGGTGCTCTCCGCGATGGCGAGCTGGTGCTCATTCATGTGGGAATAGGCGGAGTGGAAGTAGGTGTAAGTCCGCACCACCTGGGGGATGGTGCCCAAGATCTCGCCGGGACGGTCCAGGGGCTGAGAGGGATCCTGGAGGCCCCAATAGACGGCGACCCTTTCCCCGGGCTGGAAGCTCCGGCCTGGCACGACCCGAATCCGGGAATCGGGCCCGCAGTCCGTGTGGGAGAGGATCACGGAGCCATCTGCCGTGGCTTTCTTGCCGGCGGCGATGACGGTGCAAGGGTGCAATGCGGCTGAGGTGACCAGCGCCGCGCAGAGAAGGAGCAGGGTCTGCTTCATGGGATTGCCTTCCGTGGCTAGCCATTCAGAGTGCGGTATCTTTCGGATTCATGGAACGATTCATTGCGGGTGATTGCACATGCAGAAGCCGGCGCGCCGCATCCAGGTGGGTCTGGCGAAGTCTTCATCAGAATCCGAGGGTCTGATATTTTAGATTCCAGCCAGGTGTGCAGGAGAGAATTCATGTTCGCCAGCCAGACCTATGTGGAACGCCGCAGTCGCCTTCGGGCCTGCCTGGAGGCCCTGGGTGGGTGAATCGGCAGGAGATGGCATTGGGCTGGTTTTCCACCTCCAGCGCTTTTCGCTGCAGGATGGCCCCGGTCTGCGGACCACGGTCTTCCTGAAGGGCTGCCCCCTGGCCTGTGCCTGGTGCCACAACCCGGAGAGTCAGAGGCCCGCGCCGGAGTTGCTAACGGTTGAGAGCCGCTGTATCCACTGCGGCGCCTGTACGGAGTTGTGCCCGAGTCGGGACTGTCAGTGCTGCGGCGCCTGTGTGGAGGCCTGTCCCACCGGTGCCCGCCGGATGGCTGGCCGGTGGATGAAGACAGGCGAACTCCTGGACGAGCTGCTGCGGGACCGCATCTTCTTCGATGAGTCCGGTGGCGGTGTGAGCTTTTCAGGGGGTGAACCCCTGCTGCAGGCGGATTTCGTCTGCGACATGGCCGCGGCCCTGAAGGCCCAGGGCGTCCACACGGTGCTGGACACCTGCGGCTTCGCCCCCACCGATGACCTACTCCGGGTGGCGGCCCAGGTGGATCTGGTGCTCTTCGACCTGAAGCTGATCGATGCGGTCCGGCACCGGGAGGCCACCGGAGAATCCAACGCTCTCATTTTGGCCAATCTCTCGGCCCTCTCAAAGTGCCAGGAGGCCATCTGGTTGCGCGTACCGATCATTCCCGGCCTCAACGATGACGCCGAGAACCTCGAAGCCACGGCCCGTATAGCGGCCCAGTCGTCGGGTGTGCTCCGTGTGGATCTGCTCCCCTACCACGCCACGGGTGCCGAAAAGTTCGGACGCCTCGATCGAGCGTATGCTTTGGATGCCCTGCAGCCGCCCTCTTCCGAGCGCATGGAGGCGATCGCGGCACGTTTTCGCGCGCACGGACTCGCAGTCACCCTCGGAGGCCGTCCATGAACGACCGCACCTCGAAGCTCCGCCAGGAAAGCCTGGACGCGATCCCTTCCCTTAGCCCTGAACGCGCGGAGTTGATCACGGCCTTCTACCGGGAGCACCTGGGCCGCTATTCCGTGCCCGTGATGCGGGCCAACGCCTTCCAGCATCTCTGCGAGCACAAGACCCTCTGGATCGGCGCGGGGGAATTGATCGTGGGTGAGCGCGGACCGCGCCCCAAGGCCGTGCCCACCTATCCCGAACTCACCTGCCACAGCGCGGAGGACCTGCGCATCCTCGATGCACGCCCCAAGACCAGCTACAAAGTGGACGGCGCCATGATCGCCCGCTACGAGGCCGAGATCATCCCCTACTGGCGAGGTCGCAGCCTGCGGGACCAGATCTTTCAGGAGTTGCCAGAGGAATGGCAGGAGGCCTACACCGCTGGCGTCTTCACGGAGTTCATGGAACAGCGGGCCCCGGGCCACACGGTGCTGGACGACAAGATCTACACCAAGGGCATGCGGGATTTCATGCTTGATATTGCCCGTGCGGAGGCGGCCCTGGATTTCGAGCGGGATCCCCAGGCCCTGGACAAGCGTGAGCAACTGAAGGCCATGGCCATCTCCTGCGAGGCACTCATCCGCCTCGCGGAGCGCCATGCGGAGGCGGCCGAAGCCCTGGCACAGGCCACGACTGATCCAGTCCGGCGCGAGGAGTTGGGCCGCATCGCCGAGGTCTGCCGCCGCGTGCCCGCCCAGGCGCCCCGGGATTTTCAGGAGGCCCTGCAGTACTACTGGTTCTGTCATCTGGGCGTCATCACCGAACTGAACGGCTGGGATGCCTTCAGCCCCGGCCACCTGGACCAGCATCTCTGGCCCTTCTACCGGCAGGGCCTCGCCGAGGGCACGCTCACCCGCGAGAGCGCCACGGAATTGCTGGAGTGCTTCTTCGTCAAGTTCAACAACCACACGGCGCCGCCCAAGGTGGGTGTCACCGCGGCGGAGAGCGGCACCTACACGGACTTCGCCAACCTCAATCTTGGCGGGCTGCGGGCGGATGGCAGCGATGGCAGCAACGAACTGACCCATCTCCTGCTCGATATCATCGACGAGTTGCACCTGCTCCAGCCCAGCAGCAATGTGCAGGTCTCCCGCAAGACCCCGGATGCCGTGCTCAAGCACGCGCTGCGGGTGATCCGCAAGGGCTACGGTTTCCCGTCGCTCTTCAACGCGGATGCGGTGGTGGAGGAACAGCTGCGCCAGGGGAAGAGCCTGGAGGACGCCCGCGCCGGAGGTTGCTCCGGCTGTGTGGAAGTGGGCGCCTTCGGCAAGGAGGCCTACATCCTGACGGGCTACTTCAATCTGGTGAAGATGCTCGAACTGGCGCTGCACGATGGGCGCGATGCCCGCACCGGCAGGCAGCTGGGACCGCACACGGGCGAACCGGCGACTTTCGGCACCTTTGACCAGCTCTTCGCCGCCTTCGAGCAACAGACGAAACACTTCCTGGATCTTAAAATTCGTGG
>CAIPUA010000105.1 GCA_903868115.1 uncultured Holophagaceae bacterium | reverse complement strand
TGGACCCGTATTTCAACACTTGATGAACCATGCCCTTGCCCTCGGCTCGCGAGGTGTGCATCCTGCAAGGTGGACAGGCTCTAAACCGTGGGTCACACCCAACCGTAGGTTCCTTGTCCGTTCTAGATAGTTCTTTCGATCCTCCGAGGAGTGGCGATGCTTCGAGCCCGTGTGATTCCAACCCTGATGGTCTGCTATGGCCTAGTGGCGCAGAGCCCGGCGCCCGCGGGGCCGGTGCGCCTTTCCCTCCAGGAAGCCATCAAGACTTCCCTGGAGAACAACCTGCAGGTGCAGGTGGCGGTCGAGACGCGGAACTACACGAAGGCGAGCGTGCTCGTTTCCCAGGGCGCCTTCGACTGGACCTTAAATGGCAATGCCTCCTACGGTCACAGCAAGTCCACCTTTGAGGATAAGCGTTTCTCGACGGGCAGCCCTCTGCTGAGCGGAGATGCCACCTCTGATTCCAAGAATTTGAGCGTCGGCGTAGCGAAGCCCTTTGAGTGGGGTGGGAATTTTTCCCTTTCCTATAATCCTGCCTATCAGTCCAGCACGACTAACATCGTCGGAGCCTCGAGTTCGACTACTTCGACTCCTTACTCCGGCTCCCTGAGCGCCAGCTATACCCAGTCCCTCCTGAAGGGCTTCGGTCGCCAAGTCGCCGAGGCCAATGTGATCGTGGCCAAGAAGGGCGCCATCTCGGCGGACTACCAATATCAGAAATCCATCATCGATCTCGTGGCCAGCACCGAGTCCCTGTACTGGGATGTGGTCTATGCCCAGCGCAATCTCGAAAACAAACAACAGGCTGTGGCACTCGCCCAGAAACAGCTTCGGGAAAACCAGATCCGCGTAGAGGTGGGCACCCTGGCGCCCATCGAAGTGACCAGCGCTGAAGCCTCTGTGGCCCAGCGCGAGCAGGACATCATCGCCGCCGAGGCCCAACTCGCCAACACCAAGGACGCCCTCATCCGGGCCCTCTATCCCTCCAGCGACCGCCCCGCGGGTCTTGAGTTGACGGATGCTCCCACCCTGAGCCACATCAGCACCGACGAGAAGGGCGCGGAGAAGATGGCGCTCGAACGCCGCGTGGAACTCAAGAGCGCCCGGCTCGATCTCGAATCCAAGCAGATCCTCGAAGGCGTCGCCAAGAACCGTCTGAAGCCCCAGTTGGATCTGAACCTTGGCTACAACGGCAGCGCCACGAACCATGACACCTTCTCGCCCGTGAACTCGGATCTGTGGCAGGCCAAGAATCCCGGCTACAGCGTGGGGCTCACCTTCTCCATGCCACTGCCCAATCGCGCCTCCAAGGGCTCGATGGCCCAGGCCCGTGCCAACCGCCGCGGCAGCGAGCTGACGATGCGCGATTTGGAACTGGGGATCACCCTGGAGGTCCGCACCGCCTTCCGCAACGTCAACGCCATGGAAAAGGGCGTCAAGGCCGCCGAGAAGACCCGCATCTTCCGCCAGAAGGATCTCGAAGCCGAACAGAAGAAGTACGAAAACGGCATGAGCACCAATTTCCTCGTGCTCTCCAAGCAGAACGATCTCGACACCGCCAAGAGCACGGAGCTCCAGTCCCAGATCAGCTATGCCAAGGCCGTCACCACCCTCGAGAAGACCCTGGGCAACTTGCTGGATGCCCGCAAGCTCGAAGTAAAGTAGACTTCCTCGCTCTAGAAACAGGGGCCCGATGGGCCTCTGTTTTTTTGTCCATCAGGGTTTCCCGGAAAGCCCTGGTCAGGTGGGAGTGCCCGTGATCAGGCTACTCACCCAGAGATTGGCCTGCGGTGCTGTCAGAATCATGAAGAATTGAGGTTCCTCATGCACGACACGCGCTGCTACGACGACATTCTGGATGTGATCGGCCACACGCCGATGGTGCGGCTGAACCGGATCACGGCTGGGCTGGACTGCCAAGTCTACGCCAAGCTCGAATTTCTGAATCCCATGGGGAGCAGCAAGGATCGCATCGCCAAATACATGGTCGAGCATGCGGAACAGGATGGCCGCTTGAAACCCGGCGACACCATCCTGGAAAATTCGTCTGGCAATACCGCCATGGGACTGGCGCTCCTGGCCATCCAGAAGGGCTACAAGCTCACGGTGGTCGTGCGGGATCGCACCAGCAAGGAGAAACTGGACCAGCTCAAGGCCCTGGGCGTGGATGTGCGGAAGGTGGATACGAGCCTGCCGCCGGGGCATCCCGACAGCTACAACAACATCACCCCGAGGCTCGCGCGGGAACTGCCCCGCTGCTACTTTCCCGACCAGCACAACAACCGAGAGAACAACGAGGCCCACTACCTGGGCACGGGGCCCGAGCTCTGGGAGCAGATGGAAGGGCACCTCGATGTGCTGGTGGCTGGCATGGGCACCGGCGGCACCATCGGCGGCGTGGGGCGCTACCTGAAGGAGCGGAATTCCAAGATCAAGGTGGTCGCGGTGGATGTGGAGGGCTCCATTTTCACGGAGTATTTCCGCTCGGGCAAAGTGGGCCAACCCGCACCGTACCTGCTGGAGGGCCTTGGCGACGAATTTCTGATCGGCTGTGCGGACTTCTCCGTGATCGACGAGATGGTGCAGGTATCGGATCGCGACGCCTTCCTGGCGGCCCGGGAGCTGGCCCGCCGCGAGGGTCTGCTGGTGGGCGGCTCTAGCGGGGCCGTCATCCATGCGGCGCTCCAGGTAGGCCGCAAGCTGCCGCCGGGGGCCCGGATGGCCGTGGTCTTCGCCGACAGCGCTTCCCGCTACCTCAGCACGATCTTCAACGACGACTGGATGCGCGAGAAGGGGCTGCTCTAAGCCCGCACCCATGCCACCCATAATTTTGAAAACATGCAACGCACGCGAATGACGCGAATAGAGCGAACGGCCACGATCACCCCCGCTAAAGTTGAGTGGGGGTTCCATGATTCGTCGCCTGCTCGCCATCTCGGCCCTGGTGGCTCTGCCTGTGAGTTTGGCGGTCATCCGCTATAAAACCGGGCACCGCCTAGTGCCCCAGCCCCGGGGCATCGTGCTGGGACTCTACGCGGGCCTGCCGGACTACGACTACCGGGAGGAACTGGCCCGAATCGCCTCCACCGGCGCCACCTGCGTCAGCCTGCAGGCCATCTACCGGATGGAACGCCACGACAGCACCGAAATCGTGCGCCACCCCACCAGCAGTCCCACCGAGGAGAGCCTCCGCCGGACCTTCCGCCAGGCCCGCAGCCTGGGGCTCCGCATGATGTTCTTCCCCACCATCAACCTGCGGGATGAAGCCGACAACGCTCAGTGGTGGCGGGGCAACATCGCGCCCCAGGACTGGGCGGCCTGGTGGCGGAACTACACGGCCTTCAATGTCCGCCTGGCTGCCCTGGCCCAGGAGGAGGGCGTCGAGTGGTTCAGTCTGGGGACCGAGATGGCGAGCACCCATCCCTTCCCCGAGGCCTGGAAGACCTTGACCCGAGAGGTCCACAAGGTGTTCACGGGGAAGCTAACCTACAGTGTCAACTTCGACGCCCACGACACCTTCGTCTTCGGCGACTGCCTGGATGTCATCGGCATGAACACCTATGACCCCATCGCCAAGTTCGACGAATATCCCAGCGATGAGCAGATTCGGGACGCGTGGTGGTGGATCGTCTACAAGGCCCGGACCCTGGAAGCTCGTTTCGGGAAACCCGTCATGGTGACCGAGGTCGGCTATCCCAGTGTCGCCCACGCACATGTGGGGCCTTGGGACTTCCGCACGGACAAGCCCGCGGATCCGGGACTGCAGGAACAACTCGTCCATGGCGCCCTGAAAGTGTTGCGGAACTGGAGCGACGGAGAGGCGATTTTCTACTACCTCTATGGCGAAAATCTGAAGCGGGGCGAGGTGCCCGGCGGCATGGCGGACCGCACCTACGCGCCCTGGGGCAAGCCCGTGGAGAAGACCCTGCTCTGGTATTTCCACGAGCCCATCTTCGAAGGGAATATCCCGCGCGATCCGCGGCAAATCGAGGAGGCCATGCTCCAGGTCCTGGCCGCCGGCTTGCGCAAGGAGCGGGACTACGAGGATGCCGAGCGGCCCGCCTGGGTGGAGCATTGGCTTTCCCAACATCCCGAGGCTCTGCAGAAGGTGAAAGTCCTCCTGAGCACCGAACCCCTGCCCGCGAAGAAGATCCCGAAGGGCAGGGAACGCTGAGGATCCGCTATCCTGGAAACCACATGAGCGCCTCCGACCCCCGTGCCACCCAGGGATGGAAACCCCCACCGTTCGAGGGGATGGTCAAGACTGTGCTGGTGGCCGAAGATGATCGGGCCACTCAGAATCTTTTCCGTGTGGGGCTGCGCGGGCTGGCGGGCTTCCGCATCCTCGTGGCCTCGAACGGGGCCGAGGCCATGGAGATCATGCAGGAGGGCACGGTCCATATCCTGGTGACGGACCTGAATATGCCGGTGATGGACGGCTTCAGCCTTATCTCAATCGTCGCCGAGCGCTATCCCCAAATCCCGGTCCTGGTCATCACGTCCATGCCCGAAGCTGAGCACCAGAATGTGCCCCTGTGCCTGGGGGCCCTGCGCATCCTGGCCAAGCCGGTACGCCTTTCCCTGCTGATGGAGGAAATCAAGGCCGCCGCCCAACTGGAACCGGACGGCATGGTCCAGGGGATCACCCTCAACAGCCTCATGCAATTGATGGAATGGGAGCGCAAGAGCGCCACCCTGACCATCCGGGGCATGGATAGCATCGGCCACATCTACCTCAAGGGAGGGCAACTCATTCACGCAGCCCTGAAGGATCTGGAAGGCCTCGAGGCGGCCTACCGGATTCTGGCCTGGGACCGGCCCCGAATCGAGTTCGTGGATACTTGCAAGGTCCATCGCACCATCAATATGCCGCTGACCGAGATCCTGCTCAACGCCGCCTTCCTGAAAGACAGCACTCCGGGCGGGGCGTAAGTCGCGTCGCCCTTCATCTCCTCGGAGCCTTCGGCCCATGCGCATCCTGCTCGCCCGGCACGGGGAAACCACCTGGAACACCGAGGGCCGTCATCAGGGCCAGGGCTTCGACATACCCCTGTCGGCCGTAGGCCGGGCCCAGGCGCAGGCCCTGGCCGTGCGGTTCCGGGAGGAACCCATCGCCCGCGCGGTCGCTTCGCCCCTGCTGCGGGCCCGTCAGACCGCCGAAATCGCCCTGGCTGAACGGGCCTCCATGCTGACCTTGGATCCCGGTCTCATGGAAATCTCCCACGGTGACTGGGAAGGTCGTCTGGCCTCCGAGATCCGCGAGACCCATCCCGAACTCCAGCAGGCCTGGCGCGAAAGGCCCCACACCGTGCGTCTGCCCGGCGGAGAAGCCTTCCCGGAAGTCCAGGACCGAGCCTGGGCGGCCCTGGTGCGCGCCTGCGAGGGGCTCGGCGAGGAGGAAACCCTGCTGCTGGTTTCCCACGATGGCGTGAACCGGGCCCTCATTTGCCGCATTCTAGGCCTACCCCTTTCCCGAGTCTGGTCCTTCCGACAGGCGCCGACGGGCCTGAATCTGCTGGAAGGACTCGATCCCGACCGCCTGGTCCTGCTGCGCCTCAACGATGCCCACCATCTGAGTCCCCTTTTCGGGGAAGTGGTGCACCGAAAGTTGTAGGAAGTTGCCATGATGAACCCGGGTCGTGGGTTTGCATCCGGGGAAAAGATGAACCACAGAGGTCACAGAGGAAAAACGAGAGGACACTGAGAGGGAAAGACCACGTTCTCGTCGGTGTCTTTTCTCTGTGCGCTCTGTCTTCCTCTGCGCCCTCTGTGGTTCAGCAGTTTGCTGCAAGAGCTGAAACGCAAAATCCAGGATAACCCCTTCCAGGACGGGTGAATATGCGCGAAAATATGCGCAGACCCGCCTTCACGGTATTTCTGCGAGGCCCCGTCCCACTCAGCCTTATTCTCTTCCCAGGGGGAATCCTTCCATGTCCCAACTCAAGCCCTTCCGCGCCTTTCGACCCAAGGCCGAACTCGCAGGCCAGGTGGCCTCGGTCCCCTACGATGTGATCAACACGCAGGAAGCGCGGGCACTGGCCGCCGGGAACGCCTCTTCCTTCCTCCACGTGGGTAGGCCCGAGATCGATCAGCCCGAGGGAATGGACGAGCATGACGACCAGGTCTACGCCAAGGGTGCAGAGAACCTGAAGCGGTTCATCGCGGAAGGCACGCTCTACCACGAGGACAAGCCCTGCCTCTATGTCTACCAGCAGCAGATGGGCGATCACCAACAGGCCGGCATCGTGGCCCTCTGCTCCGCCAGGGAATATGAGAACGACCTCATCAAGAAGCACGAATACACGCGCAAGGACAAGGAGGACGATCGCACCCGCCATGTCACGGAACAGGGCGCCAATGCCGAGCCGGTCTTCCTTACCTACCGCGCCGTGCCTTACATCGATCGGGTGGTCGACATCGTGCGCAAGGGCCAGCCCGACTATGACATCGTCACGCCCGATGGCATTGGCCACGCGGTGTGGACCATCCGCGACGAAGTGGTGATCGGTGAACTCGTCACCTTCTTCAACGGCGTGCCCGCGCTCTACATCGCCGATGGTCATCACCGCACCGCCGCCGCCATCCGCTATGCCCAGGCCCGCCGCGCCGCGACCGCAGAGCCCACGGGCGAAGAGCCCTTCGAGACCTTCATGGCCGTGGTCTTCCCCCACAACCAGCTCAAGATCATGGACTACAACCGCGTCGTCAAGGACCTGAACGGCCTGACGCCGGAGCAGTTCCTGACCCAGGTTGGCGAACAGTTCGACATCGCCCCGGCCGCCCAGCCTCAGCCCGAAAAGGTCGGCAGCTTTGGCATGTTCTTCCAGGGCAATTGGCGCCGCCTCACGGCCAAGCTCGGCAGCTTTCCCACCAGTGACCCTGTGAAAAGCCTGGATGTGAGCATTCTCCAGGACAACCTGCTGGCTCCCATCCTCGGCATCCAGGACCCTCGCACCGATACGCGCATCGATTTCGTGGGCGGCATCCGCGGCATGGCCGAACTGGAGAAGCGCGTGAACGACGGCGCCGCGGTCGCCTTCGCCATGTTCCCCACTGGCCTCGTGCAACTCATGGCCGTCGCCGACACCGGTCAGATCATGCCCCCCAAGTCCACCTGGTTCGAACCCAAACTCCGTTCCGGTCTGCTGGTGCGGGTTTACGAAGACTGAATCTCTCAGGGCAAAGAACGCCCTGAGAGAATTTAGCGGAAAACCCTGTCGTATCTGCTTGCCCTCATAGGTCTTTCGTCCAACTCTGTGTTCTCCGTGGTGAATCCATTACTTTTCTGGAGGTTTCAATGAAAATATTGATCGCCGACGCCTTCGACGCGAAGCTGCCTGAACGGCTCGCCGCCTTCGGCGAAGTTTCCAGTGACATGGCCACGCTGGGCGAGGCCGAGGTCATCCTGGTGCGCTCCAAGACCAAGGTCAACGCCGATCTGGTGGCCTTGGCCCCCAAGCTCAAGCTCGTCATTCGCGGGGGCGTGGGCATGGACAATGTGGACAAGAAACTCTGCGCAGAGAAGGGCATCAAGGCAGTGAACACGCCCAAGGCCAGCAGTGTCGCCGTTGCGGAGATGGCCATGGCCTTCATGGTCGCCATTCCCGCTCGCCTCATCGAGGCCCACACTTCCATGAAGGAAGGTAAGTTCCTCAAGAGCGAACTCAAGCGCACGGAGCTCTTCAAGAAGACCCTTGGCCTCATTGGCGCGGGCGCCATCGCCACGGAAGTGGCCAAGCGCGCTCAGGCCTTCGGCATGAAGGTCACCGCCTTCGATCCCTTCCTGAAGGAACATCCCATCGCCGAGCTGAAGGCCAGCCTCGAGGCACTGGTGGCCGAAGCCGATGTGATCAGCCTGCATACGCCCCTCACGGACGAGACCAAGGGCATGATCAACGCCGCGCTGATCGCCAAGATGAAGGATGGCGTGATGATCGTGAATACCGGCCGCGGCAAGTGCGTGGTGGAGGAGGAACTCGTGGCCGCCCTGCAGAGTGGCAAGGTACGGGCCTATGGCACGGACGTCTGGTACAACGATCCTCCGGCCCCCGAATGCCCTCTGCTGAACGCTCCCAATGTCTTCATGGCTCCGCACCTGGGTGCCAGTTCCAAGGAAAACCTGGGGCGCATCGGCGATGAAGTCGTCACCATCCTCACAGACTTCAAGGCCTGAACTGATTCATTTTCGGAGAATCCCATGACCCATCGCGTCATTAACTTCTACGCCGGCCCGGCCGGCCTTCCCCTGGAGGCGTTGAAGCGCGCCCAGGATGAACTGCTGGACTTCGCGGGCACAGGCATGTCTGTGATGGAGATCAGCCACCGCTCCAAGGAATACGATGGGGTGCACGAGGAAGCCATCGCCCTCACCAAGGACCTGATGGGCATTCCCGAGAACTACAAGGTGCTGCTGCTCCAGGGCGGCGCGCATCTCGCCTTCGGCATGATTCCCCTCAACCTGATGCGCGGCGGCCGCAAGGCGGACTACATCACCACAGGCAACTGGGCCGAGAAAGCCTACAAGGAAGCCAAGCTCGTGGGCGGAGACAACATCCGAGAAGCCGCTTCCACCAAGGCCGAAAAGTTCGCTCGCCTGCCCAAGGCCAGCGAACTCGACATCAATCCCGAGGCCTCCTTCGTCCACTTCACCTCCAACAACACGGTGGAAGGCACTCAGTGGCAGGACTTCCCCAAGACCGACAAGCCCTACCTTTGCGATATGTCCTCGGACATCATGTGGCGCCCCTTCGATATCAACCCGTTCGGACTCATCTACGCCGGTGCCCAGAAGAACCTCGGCCCCTCGGGCGTGACGCTCACCATCGTGCGCGATGATGTTCTCGAAATGTGCCAATGCAAGGATTTGCCCAGCTATCTGCGCTATCCCCTCCATGCCGAGAAGAACTCGCTCTACAACACGCCGCCGACTTTCGGCATCTACATCCTGCGCAATGTGCTGGCCTACAACAAGAGCCTCGGCGGCCTGAAGGCCATCGAGGCCAACAACCGCAAGAAGGGCGAGCTGCTCTACGGCTGCATCGACAAGCATGCGGGCTTCTTCAAGCCCTTCGTCACCGAAAAGGCCGACCGCTCTCTGATGAACATTGACTTCTTCCTGCCCACCGAGGAACTCACGGCCACCTTCGTGAGCGAAGCCAAGAAGGCCGGTATGGTGGGCCTCAAGGGCTACCGCGACATCGGGGGCATCCGCGTCTCCGCATACAACGCCGTGAGCGTGAAGGACATCGAGACCCTGGTTTCCTTCATGGAGACCTTCCTCCAAAAGAACGGCTGAGCCTCCTCCGATCGGGACTACGCACGAAGGACAGACCTGGCCCACGCGCCAGGGGTGGTAGGATTAGGTTCCAATGCGGAGGCGGCAGAACGGATCGGGCTCCTCCTCCACGCACATGAAATGAAGAATCCAGGGGGTAGCACATGGCACGGGTGAATTACGCGCACGGCAAGCGGCAACGGGAAATTGCGAGCAAGCAGAAGCGGGAAGAGAAGCTTCAGCGCAAGGCCGAACGCAGCACTCAGGGACAAAACGGGGTTGAAACCGAAGCCGAGGGCGCCGTCGATGCAACTCCCGAGGCAGGAAGCACCGAAGGACAAACGGGCGAGGCTCAAGCTCCGAGCCAAGCCTAAATCAAATTTCGCTGGGTCCCATCTTCTCGCATCGTTGCCTCTCCCTCCAGGAGTTCCCATGCGCGTCCTCCTTTCCCTCCCAATCGCCTTCACCCTCGCGGCTCAGAGTCCCAAGGAAATCATCACGACGCTGAAGGACCAGCAGTCCCTGGCGGTCACGATCTACAACGACAACCTGGCCCTGGTGAAGGACCAGCGCGAAGTGAAACTCGGCAAGGGCGAGCAGGCGCTGGCCTTCCAGGAAGTGTCGGCACAGATCCGGCCGGAGACTGCACTGTTGCGCAATCTCACGCTGCCCAAGGACTTCTGGGTGGTGGAGCAGAACTTCGATTTCGATCTGCTGACGCCCACCAAATTGCTGGAAAAATATGTGGGCCAGAAGGTCATCATCGTCCGCAGTGTGCCCAACGCCGAGGGGCTGGGCTCGAAGGAGGTGCGCGAAGACGCCACGGTGCTGGCCACCAACAACGGCGTGGTGCTGCAATTCCCGGATCGCATCGAGACCTCGGCACCGGGACGCATCGTCTATCCCAGGGTGCCCGAGAACCTCCGCGCCCGTCCCACCCTGGTCGTGGTTCTGCACAGCGCCGCCGAGAAGAACCAGAA
This sequence comes from uncultured Holophagaceae bacterium, assembly GCA_903868115.1. Taxonomy (GTDB): domain Bacteria; phylum Acidobacteriota; class Holophagae; order Holophagales; family Holophagaceae; genus JAYREN01. Next base: position 30,689 of record CAIPUA010000105.1, on the reverse strand, counting down.
GCTTGAACTAAGTTACCTCACCGGTGGCCTCGCCTGGCGCGCCGACTATGTAGCCAACCTCGCGGCGGACGAGAAGACCCTGGATCTCAGCGGCTGGGTGACACTCACCAACCAGAGCGGCGCCGCTTATCCCAACGCCACGCTGCAACTGGTGGCGGGGGATGTGAATCGCGTTCAGTCCCGCCGCCCGGCTGCAGCCATGATGTCCATGGCCAAAGCGGCTCGGGCCGAGGCCGCGCCCGAGATGAAGGAAGAAAGCCTCTTCGAGTACCACCTCTACACCCTGGATCGCCCCACCACGCTGAAAGAGAACCAGACCAAGCAGGTGGCCCTGCTCTCCGCATCCAATGTGCCGGTGCGCAAGGAATATCTTCTGAGGGGCGACAGCTACTACTACCAGGGCAGCTATGGCGACCTGGGCGACAAGCTGAAGGTAGGCGTCTTCGTGGAATTCGACAACCGCACGGAAAGCCGCATGGGCATGCCAATGCCCAAGGGGGTGGTGCGGGTCTACAAGCGGGACAGCGAGGGTCGCGCACAATTCGTGGGCGAGGATGCCGTCGATCACACCCCCAAGAACGAACGCGTGCGCCTCAAACTGGGTGATGCCTTCGATGTGACCGCCCGCCGCAAGCAGACGGACTACAAGAGCCTCGGCAAGCAGGGCGCCTGGCGGAATGTGAGCGAACTGGCCTTCGAGGTGGATTTGAAGAACGCTAAGAAAGAAGCCGTCACGGTTGCGGTGCTGGAGCCCATCACCGGCGACTGGGAAGTGATCCAGAAGAGTCACGCCTTCACAAAGGAATCCTCTGGAACCGCCAAGTTCAAGGTAGAGGTTCCCGCCGAAGGCAGGGCGACGCTGACCTACCGCGTCCGGGTAAAGTGGTAGTCAAACCGTGGAAACTTGGCGACTGGAGATACTCAAGTCGCGCGCCTAGCTACGGATGTGATTAAAATCAACGCAATCGGTGCGGATCCCGAATACCTTTATCCCGTGGCCGAGCGACCGCATTTCAGGATCACCACGCGTTGAGGCCCTGAGCGAGACAGCGATCTGCATGTCCAAGGTGGACGGCCGAAGCACAAGGCAGTGGCCTTGGTTCCCAACATTATCATAAATCGATCCTTTTATATCGATACAATCATTTCTTCCCACAGGGCAATCGCTTCGCCTCAAGCCTCCATGGAGTCCAAATGTCAAACCCGGTGACTGAGTTCTACAAGGCACTGACAGAGAAAGTCGAGCAGTCCCTCGCCGCCCGCGGCGAGGCCGACAAGATCGTGATCCAGGTCGGCTCCGCCACCTGCGAGAACGCTGCGGGGGCCGTGGATGTGATGGACGAGTTTCTCAAGCACATTCAATCCTCTGGCCGCGAGGATATCGTCATCCACCGCACGGGCTGCACCGGTCGGTGCAGCAAGGAACCCATCGTGGGCGTGGCAGTACCCGGCAAGATGCCCGTCAAATACGAGCGGGTCAATCGGGATGTGGTGCACCGGATCTTCACGAACCATGTCCAGAAGGGCCTGCCCCAGGCGGAGCAGATCCTCGACGGTTCCATTGATCCCGACCAGCAGATCGAGTTTCTTTTCTGCGAAGGGAAGCGCTGCGGGGTCGGTGCGAAGCTCAATTTCCGCGAGGTCTTTCAGCGCAAGTTACAGGAAGCCGGCGTGGCCGCGGACAAGGTCCGCATCACCAGCGCCAGTTGCTTTGGCGCCTGCCAGGGCCGGAGTGGCGCACACGCCCATGTGCTGGTGCGCCCCTTCCGCGCCCTCTACCGGGTCACGAGCGAATCCGATCTGGAGGAACTCATCCAGAAGCAGGTCCTCAAGGGCGAGGAAGTGCCCGCCCTCAAGGTGACCGACAAGCCCATCTACCAGGAGTTCTTCGACCTCTATGGCGATGTCTCCTTCTTCAACCGCCAGAGTCGCGTGGCCATGCGCAACAGCGGCATCCTCGACCCCGACAGTCTCGACGAGTACATCAAGTTCGACGGCTTCAAGGCGCTGGCCACCAGTCTCTCCAAGCATGATCCCGACTGGGTCATCAACGAGGTGCTGAAGGCCAGGCTCCGGGGCCGAGGCGGGGGCGGCTTCCTCACGGGCAAGAAGTGGCAGATGGCCAGCCAGCAGGCCGAGAAGACCCGCTACATCATCTGCAACGGTGACGAGGGGGATCCAGGCGCCTTCATGGACCGCGGCATGTTGGAAAGCGACCCCTTCAGCATCCTGGAGGGGATGATGATCGGCGCCTTCGCGATCGGCGCCTGCAAGGGCTTCTACTACATTCGCGCCGAGTATCCCTTGGCGATCAAGCGCGTCCAGAACGCCATCGAGAAATGCCGCGAAGTGGGCATCCTGGGTGACAATGTGATGGGCTCGGGCTGGAGCTTCGACTTGGAGATCCGCCTCGGAGCCGGCGCCTTCGTCTGTGGCGAAGAAACCGCCCTCATCCGCTCCATCGAGGGTAAGCGTGGTCAGCCCAAGGTTCGACCACCCTACCCGGTGGTGCGCGGTCTCTGGGGCAAACCCACTTCCATCAACAACGTGGAAACCTTCGCCAACATCGCGCCCATCATCAACTACGGCGGCGACTGGTTCGCCTCCATCGGCACCGAAGCCTCCGGCGGCACGAAAGTCTTCGCCCTGGCCGGCAAGGTCAAGCACACGGGCTTGGTGGAAGTGCCCCTCGGCACCTCGCTGCGCAAGGTGGTCTTCGATATCGGCGGCGGTGTTCAGGATGATCTGCCTCTCAAGGCCGTCCAGACCGGCGGCCCCGCGGGCGGCTTCCTCCCCGCGAAGTGGATCGATATGGAAGTCGACTTCGATCCCCTCGCCAAGGCCGGCTCCATCATGGGCTCTGGCGGCATGATCGTGCTCTCCGAAGAAGACTGCATGGTGGACATCTCGAAGTTCTACCTCACCTTCACGCAGGAAGAGAGCTGCGGCAAATGCACCCCCTGTCGCGAAGGCACGACCCGCATGCTGGAGATCCTAGAAAAGATCACCTCCGGCAAGGGCGAGATGAACGATCTTGACCGCCTCGAACGCCTCGCCAAGCTGTGCCAGCAGACCAGCCTCTGCGGACTCGGCCGTGCCGCGCCGAACCCGATTCTCTCTTCGCTCAAGCACTTCCGCGAGGAATACGTCGAGCATATCGTCGACAAGAGCTGCAAGGCCAAGAAGTGCGTGGCCCTCATCAAGTATGAAATCGACGCCGAGACCTGCATCGGCTGCACCGTCTGCGCCCGCAACTGTCCCGTCGAGTGCATCACCGGCACCCGCAAGGAAGCCCATGTCATCGACCAGAACCGCTGCGTCAAGTGCGGCCAGTGTTTTGAAGTCTGCCGCTTCGACGCCATCGAGCGGGTGTGATCTGTGGCCCAACGCATAGCTAGCCTAGGAATCCAACGATGATCGACAAAATGATCAACCTCACCATCGACGGAGAGCCCCTGCAGGTGCCCGCCGGGACCACACTCCTCAAGGCGGCTGAAAAGCTCGGAATCAATATCCCCCGCCTCTGCTATCACCCCAACCTCAGCATCGAGGGGGCCTGCCGCGTCTGCGTGACCCAGGTCAAGGGCTTCAACCACTTCCTCACCGCCTGTTCCCAGGAAGTGTGGGAGGGAATGGAAGTCCAGACCAATAGCCCCGAGATCCGCCAGGCCCGGCGCGATATCGTCGAACTGCTTCTCGACAACCACCCACGGGATTGCCAGACCTGTGAGCGGGACGGCAACTGCGAGCTGCAGAAACAGGCCTACCGCCTGGGTGTCCGCGAGCGAATCTTCAACGGCGCCCGCAAGCGCATCCCCGTCGACGATTCGGGCCAGAGCGTGATCCGCACCCCCGAGAAGTGCATCCTTTGCGGCCGCTGCGTGCGGGTCTGCTCTCAGGTCCAGGGCGTGAGCAATCTCAGCCAGCACGGTCGAGGTTTCCATACCGTCGTGGGCCCCGCGAACCTTGCCAACATGGATGATTCGGTTTGCATCCAGTGTGGCCAGTGCGTGGCCGTCTGCCCTACCGCCGCCTTTTTAGAAAAGGACCACACGGAGCGCGTGTGGGAAGCCCTGGCCATGCCCCGGGATATCAAACATGTGGTGGTCCAGGTGGCACCCGCCATCCGCGCCACCCTAGGCGAGGCCTTCGGCCTGCCCATGGGGACACCCGTCACCGGCAAGCTCGTCACGGCCTTGCGCCGCATGGGCTTCGATGAGGTCTTCGACACCAACTTCAGCGCCGATCTCACCATCATCGAAGAGGCGACCGAATTCCTCAGTCGCGTGCAGAAGGGCGAGAACCTGCCCCTGCTGACCAGTTGCAGCCCCGGCTGGGTGAACTTCCTCGAGAAGTTCTATCCCGAAATGATCAAGCACACCTCCACCTGCAAGTCGCCCATGCAGATGATGAGTACGCTCATCAAGACCTACTATGCCGAGAAGAAGGGCCTCGATCCCAAGGACATCTATGTCGTGGCGATCATGCCCTGCGTCGCCAAGAAATTCGAGGCCAGCCGCCCCGAACAGGCCATGGACGACGGCATCCCCTATACGGACGCCGTGCTCACCACTCGGGAGCTGGCCTGGATGATCAAGTCCTACGGCATCGATTTCGTGAATCTGGCCAACGGGGAATTCGACCGTCCCATGGGCATCTCCTCCGGCGCCGCCGATATCTTCGGCACCACTGGCGGCGTGATGGAAGCGGCCCTGCGTACCGCGGTCGTGAAACTCACCGGCGAAGAACTCGGGCCCCTGGTCTTCGAGGAAACGCGGGGGGTGACAGGCCTGAAGGAAGCCACCCTGCGCGTCAATGGCATGGATATCAACATCGCGGTGTCCAACGGCCTGACGAACGCCAAGCACCTCCTGGAAGCCGTGAAGAAGGGTGAAAAACAGTATCACCTCATCGAGATCATGGCCTGCCCCGGTGGCTGCATCATGGGCGGCGGTCAGCCCTATCCGCCCCTCGACCACGATCCTCTGGCGCCTGAGACCGCCCGCATTCGCGCCAAGGCCCTGTACGATATCGATGCTGGCAAGCAGTTGCGCCGCTCCCACGAGAACCCGGCCATCGAGCATCTCTACGCCGAGTTCCTTGGCGAACCCAACGGTGAGAAGGCCCACAAGCTGCTCCACACCCACTACGAAGCCCGCATGCCGAGGGGGATCCGATGAGCCACGCCGTCGCCAACACCGACAACTGGGAGGCTGTGAAGGCCGCCTGCCTGGAGTTCCTGCCCGAGCACATCATCCGCTACATCGAGCAGAACGCCAAGACCACGCATTCCGAGAGCCAGCTCATCGCGATCCTGCACATGGTACAGAGCCACTTCGGCTACCTCGGCAAGGACCAGATGCACTCCGTGGCTCAGTTGGCGCAGATCCCCTTCGCCAAGGTGACGGGCGTCGCCACCTTCTACCACTACTTCCGCCTTCAGCCCCGCGGCAAACACATCATCAATGTGTGCCTCGGCACCGCCTGCTATGTGAAGGGCGCCGACAAGCTGGCCGCGCGCCTCATGGACCAATTGGGCATCCAGTTCGGCGAGACCACCAAGGACAAGCTGTTCTCGCTGGAGAGCACCCGCTGCCTTGGCACCTGCGGCCTAGCCCCCGTCATCATGGTGGACGACCAGATTTATGGCCCCGTTTCCCCTGCCGAAGCCAGCCTAATTCTCGAAAAGTATCTCAAGAAAAACAAAGGCCACAAGACCGCCGAAGCCTCCAAGGGCTGATGCAAATTGAATTCCTTTTGGGAAATGGCCAGGGGCGCGTGTATCGTACGGATGGGTCGATGCAATCACAGCCCCGGCCTGTCAGTTGGACTGCACGAAACGGGGATGACTCAACAACCTTGGAAAGGGTCGATCATGTTACACCAACGCTGCTTCCTTGTGCTTTCGCTTGGCTTGGGCCTCCTGGGCGGTGTGGGTTGCGGCTCCAGTGACCGGGCGCGAGAAGCCACCATGTTCACGGCATCCGTGAACGCGAACATGAAGGTGGTCACGGCCGCCAGCAATGCCTTCCTCGCGAATCCCACGCAGGCAGGCTTGATCGCGCACCGTAAACTGCAACGGCAGGCTGCGGACGACATCAAAGACCTGAACCTCAAGGATCGCAAACTCAGGCGCTTTGCAGATGACTACCACGACATCCTCGACGGCTTTGCCAACGCCACCACCCAGGCTGATGTCGCGCGAGAAGGTCAGAGACTCGAACGACTCAGGCTGAGAGTCGACGAGTATTGCAAAGACTTGTAGGCCGCTGCGAAACGCTGCTCCGTCGTTCCATTTGCGCGCGTAGCCTCGCTATTTCTTGACCGAGTCCGCCGTGGCGTATTCAAGCAGGATGTAGCGGTCGCCTTCGGCCCGTACCACCGCAGAAAAGGTCCCTGCGACCTCCACCTCCTCCCCAGCCTGCTTCCAGGAGGCGGGATTGCCGTGGGGATCCGGGGTGCCACCAGAGCCTGTCATGTAGATCGTCCCGTTGACCTTGAATAGGCCCTTGTCGGTCGCCTCGAATCCAATAATTTGGGAAAAAATGTAGGACTCACCGTCGGCACATTCAATCGAGTAGGCCTTTTTCTTGTGGCTGGAAATGTTTTTCCCGAAAAATCTTTGAGTCACAGCATCTACCTGCTCGGCGGAGGCCGTTACCGAATTGCCATCCTTGGTCGGCTTCAAGGATTTGAATTTGTTGATGTACAGGTGTCTGAGAGAAAAATTAAGCAGGAGGTCATCCGACAAGCCAAGGCCCGAGAAACGCCCCAGATTGGCTTCGGAGAAGTTGCTGAAAAACGTGTCCAGTTTCTTCTTCTGAACAGGATTCAACTGGATGGGTCCAGCTACGGCGGCCATCGATACGACGGCAAGACAACACGCGGTGATTGATTTCATGAGATCTCCAGCAAAGCAAGGTTGGAACCGTGATCAGTCTACGTCCCAGAGGTGTCGCCCGGACCTACCGGACGGGCTCTCCAAGTCCGCGAACCTGGACCAGTTCAGCGCTGAATTCCGCGACATCACCATGGTGACTGCTGTCGAAACGGGTGATGCCGAGGCCTGGCACGAAGGCAAAACTCTGGTTATCAGGGCCGCTCTTGTAGCTGACCGTCAGGGCTTTCTGCTCCGACTGCGCCACCCAGCCTTTAACGACTTCCGGAGCCGCGAACCAGTCCTCGGCCAACCAACAGTACAGCGAATCCTTCCGTTTCCGCCCGCCCTGGGAGGCCCAGGAATCTCCAGGCTTGCAGGGCCACCGGAGCACGGCAGTCTCCCGGTTGACCTTCGCGAGGATGGCCTTGGGATCGCCATCCCAGACCTTCCGAGTCTCGGGCACCTCGATCAGATGCAGCAGACCGTCCGGCGCCAGCACCATGAGATTCAGGTCCGGGACGGGCACGCGTCCCTCCCACTCGAAGGGCGCCGGCACCGCGAAGATGCTCCCCTTCACGAGCAGGAGCTTGTGCAGCTTCACGCTCCGAACTTCGAGCACCTCCATGACCCATTCTCCGCGAAGGGTCGTTTTCGCTTCCCCCTCCTTCTCGCTCGCGGTGGTTCCCTCCAGGCGATAGGTCCAGCTGACCCCGGGACGAAGGGGGAAGGGCTCCGCGGCAGCTGCCCAAGTCACCAGACAACTGAAGAGAGTGAGCACGATTCGCGACAGGAGCCTGCGCTTGGAGTGAGGCATCGGGACACACGAAACCAAGCCTGTCATGGCGGAACCTTTCAGAAGAGGGACAGAAAAAAAAGGTCTGCCACCAGGATCGACAGGCAGGCAGTCATTATCCGCCACAGAATAACCTGAACAACAAGGATGTGATTCCGATCATGGATCGAACCAGGAAAAAATTGGCCTCAGTCCAGGGTTGAGACTTATGCTCCGGGGCAGCCCGGGCCTGATCGGTATTTATCCTTTCCCCTTCCCTTGCCGATTACGCCTAGAATCGTTCCGATCGCCCTGATCGGACGAGTCTGCCCGGAATTCAAATCCCGGATCCCATCCACACCACCCAAGGGGATGTCATGACTCCATTTGGCCGAACGAGCACCACCTTGATCCTCGTTGCTGCCGGCCTGGTTGGCCCGGTCGTCCTGGGAGGGGACGGGGACTATCCTTCCATCAAGTTCAGCGGCTTCCTCTCCGCCGTGGGAGGGAAGGTCCTGGCGGGGACCCCTCAGGGGGACAGTGCCGCTTTCGAAGAGGGGCTTCCCCTCTACATCGCAGATTGGGCGAACTGGGGTATCTATACCAAGTCGGCCTCCCTTTCCCCCGAGAGCCGGTTCGGTGTACAGGCGGTGGCCAAGTTCACCGAGGATCTGAGTTTCACCGGTCAGGTCACCGTGCGCGGCACGGAACACACTCCGCAGTTGCAGTGGGCCTACCTCGGGTACAAGTTCACGCCGGATCTGGAAATCCAGGTGGGGCGCAAGCGGATTCCCCTCTACTACTACTCCGACTTCCAGGACATCGGCCTTGCCTATCCCTGGATCTCGCCCCCGGCTGAACTCTACGGTTGGGAAGCCACCAACTACAACGGCGCCAACCTCCGCTACAAGACCTCCCTCCAGGGGATCCCTGTTGCTTTGGGTCTCTTCGGCGGCAAGGAGACCGTGAAGGATGATCGCTACATGCGTTCCGCCGGTCAGTTCCGCACGGATGTCAGTTGGGACAAGATCATCGGCGGGGATGTGGAGATCACCCGGAACTGGCTCACGGTTCGGGGCGTCTACATGCAGACCGATCTCACCTTCACGGATAAGGTGGATTCGGGCAATAGCTACCAGTCGAAAATGAAGGCCTACTCGCTGGCCCTGAACGCCGACTTCGACCAGTGGTTCGTGCTGTCCGAAATCGCGCAGAACGCCCGCAACTATGATGGGTACTACTTCCACGCACCTGTCTTTTCCGTTGGCGTGGGGGCCCGGTTTGGGAAATGGACGCCCTTCCTGAACTACGGGCAGTATCGGGAAACCTGCAATGATCCAGCCTACGCGCCGATAAACTGGAAGCGGCCTTCCCTGACCCTGCGCTACGATCCCACGCCCAGTACGGCCATCAAGCTCCAGGTGGACCGCTACCTGGAATACAACGGCACGGCCTACACCGCCGACTCCACAGTGCTGCGCATTTCCTTCGACTGGGTGTTCTGATGCGGCCCCGAGTCTCCTCCACCCTCTGCATGGCGTCCTAGGAGCTGGCGATGAACCTTTGTACCTTCCCCAACCTGCGTGCCGCGTGTCTCATCACCGCATTTGGCTTGTCTCTGAGCGCCCAGGCGGTCGTGATTGTTTCTACCAAGAACTCCATCTCGCTGGTGACCTCCGATCAACTGGCCCAGATTTTCTTGGGCCAGGTTTCCACCTTCTACACCGGCGCCAAAGCCGAGCCCCTGGACCAGCCTGCCAGCTCCCCGCTTCGGCAGGATTTTTATCAGAAATATCTGGGTAAGAGTCAGGCCCAGATCAAGGCCCACTGGTCGAAGCAGGCCTTCTCGGGCAAGGGCCAGCCCCCCCGAGAACTCGGAAGCAGTCCCGAGATCGTCAAACTCGTGGCAGAGAATCCGAAATACATCGCCTATGTCGACCCGGGGGCGGTGGATGGCACCGTGAAAGTGCTCAAGATCAAGTAGACGCCGCAGCTCTCCAGACCACCACAAACCCACGCGAATGGGTTTGTGCATCTGTTTCCAGGGTGTCGTGGCCTCAGTTCAGACGGAAGCGCGCCGCGAGTTCTCGCAGTTGACCGCCGAGCTTGGCCAGATCGTCCGTGGTGCGGGCGGTCTCCTGGGTCGTGGAGGCCAGTTGCGTGATCCCCGACGCATTCTGTTCGGTCAGTTGCGCGGTCGTTTCCACGGCCTGCACGACCTCATCGGTGGCCTTGGCCTGTTCCTGCATGGCCTGGGCGATGCCGCGGATCAGATTGCTGTTCTCCTGGATGCTCTTCTCGATCTCGGCGAGGGCGCGGGCCACGCTGCCGACCGCTGAAGAACCGGCCCGGACCCGGGCGTCGCTCTCCTGAATCAGCCCGGCAATCTCCCGGGCGGCCTGGGCGGAGCGCTCCGCGAGTTTGCGCACTTCCTCGGCGACCACCGCGAAGCCCTTGCCGTGCGCGCCCGCATGGGCCGCCTCGATGGCCGCATTGAGGGAAAGCAGGTTGGTCTGATTGGCGATCTCGGATATGACATCCAGAATGCTCGCGATCTTCGCGGAACTCTCCTCGATGGCGACCATGGCACTGGTGCAGTCATGGGTACTGGTCAATCCCTGCGCGCTCAGATCCAGGGCCTGGGAAGACACCTTGTCCGCAGCCACCGCGCTATTTCGCACCTCACCGACCGAGGCAGCCACCTCGTTGAGTGCGGCGGCCGACATTTCCATCGCCATTCGCTGCTGCTCGGCCCCTTTGCCCAATTCCGCCGTGGTGGTGCTGAGTTGCTCCGTGGCGGCGGCCAGTTCCGTGGACCCCGAGGCGGTCTGATCTGTCACCTCCCCGATCTGGCGGATGACCTGCCGCAGCTGCGTGGTGACCTGGTGCAGGGCCTCCCCCATCTGGCCGAGTTCATCCCCGCCGCGAACCTGGCAACTCTTGGAAAGATCGCCCTTGGCGAGCGTCCCCATATCGGCCAGCAGCGCGAGGCTGCTCTCGGAGACCTGGGCCCCCACCCAGCGGGAGAAAAGGTAGCCGAGCCCCAGGGCCACCAGGGTCAGCAGGAGGAGGATGGGCCAGGCACTCTGCGTGAGCGTGGTCAGGCCCCTCGCCAAGCCCTGATTTTCCTTGGCGAGACTATCACTCAGGTCGAAGAAGTTCTTCCGGGCCAACAGGAGTGCTTCGCGGTTCTTCCCGAGCCGCGCGGCGAAGTCCAGGTTCCCGGCGCGGGCCGTCTGAACCACGCCCGGAAAGCCCGCCAGATAGACCTCGAGGGCCTTCAGCGCCGGATCGGCCAAGGCGAGTTCCTCGGGCAGCCAGACCTGTTTCTGGACCAACTCCATCGCCTTCTTGAGTTCTTCCTGGGCCGGGGCCACCTTGCCGGAGAGCCTGGACTGGAGCCATTCCGGATTCTCCGCGCCCACGAGTGCGGCGATGTGCTCGGACCGCACGGTTTCCAGAGTGGCCCGCAGATCGGCCACGGCATCGGCCTGTTCGGTACTCTGCACCGTACCTGCCGCGGCGCTGGAAGCCTTCACCACCACTCCCAGGCTGATCCCGCCGAGAATCAGGAGCAGCAGCCCCAGCAGCGCATACAGCGCTAGGAATTTGCGAAAGATGGTCAGGTTGCGCAGAAGGTTGCCGAGGTTCATGGCGGTGTTCCTTTTTCCGGAGATTAGCGCGAGGGCCATTGTGGACCATTATCTCTGAAATCCTTTTCGGAGGGATCCCAAAAATCTGGAGAATGAGCACTAGGAGCGAATCAGCGTGGCTCCTGAGATTACGGATTAAATTTTTCGTTCATCACACTGTTTCGAAACAACCATTGCCATGCCTAGTTTCCAACCCGTATCAACCTCACCCCACGACCCACGCGGTACGCCCGAAGGCCGCGCTGCGAGCGCAAACGCCACTTCCGGTTGAATCCCGCTGGGTTGCTTTTTTCACCGTCCATCTCCGTTCATCACTGGCCGCATTTTTCTCGGCGATGCAAAGAAAGCTCAACCGGGGATGAACAGTGATGCACGGTGATATGGATAGCGAACGCCGCTTCCAGTGTGAATCCGTGGCCACCGGTTGCCTCGCCTGCACTGCTCTATTCGTGTTCGTGTCTATTCGCGATTCCAGTTCTTTCCTTTTCCCTTTTTCATCGGTGTTCATCGTGATGGTCATGAACCGGGCGGATTGGCACATCGCGGATGCCCTGGGAAGAGCTGGACGGCTCAGTGAATCAGGCCTTCCAGCCGCTGAGCACGCGCATGTAGTTGGCGCGCTCGAAGGCCGCCGGGTTCGGGGACTTCATGAGGCTCATGGAGCCCCGCATCTGGTCCAGGGATTCGTATTCGTGTTCCTCCATCCAGCGCGCCATGTCCTCGCGCACCTTCCGGATTTGGTCGGGGCCGTGCTTGAGGATGGCGGAGACCATCTGGAGGCCCGTGGCGCCGGTCATGATGGCCTTGATGGCATCCTCGGCGCTGTGGATGCCACCGCTCGCGATCATGGGAATCTGGATGTGGCTGTACAGGATGGCCAACCAGCGCATTCGGAGGCGCAGGGTGCTGGGGCCGCTCAGTTCAAGGCTGGAAACGACCTCCAGGTTTTCGATGTCGATATCAGGCTGGTAGAAGCGATTGAAGAGCACGAGGGCATCGGCACCCGCGCCCTCCAGCACCTTGGCGAAGTGCGCCATGGAGGAGAAATAGGGAGAGAGCTTGACAGCCACGGGAAGCGTGATGGAACTTTTCACCATGCGGATGATTTCGAGGGTGCGCCGCTCAACGGCCTCGCTGGTTTCCAGCGGGTTGGTGGGGAGGTAGTAGACATTCAACTCGAGCGCGTCGGCACCGGCCTGCTGAATCAGCTTGGCGTAGTCCAGCCAACCCTTGGGCGTGATGCCGTTGAGGCTCGCGATGACCGGAACCTGGACCGCCGCCTTGATCTTGCGGATGGTGTCCAGGTAGTTGTCAGGCCCCATTTTGAGCTCGTCCGCGGTGGGGAAGTAGGAGATCGCCTCCGCGGTGGACTCGGCGTGCAGTTCCATGTCCATGATGGTGCCGAACTGTTCGCGCGTGATCTGCTCCTCGAAGAGCGACTGCATCACGATGGCGGAGGCACCGGCATCCTCCAATCGCTTGACGACACCGAGATCCCAGACCAGGGGCGAGGACCCAACCATCAGGGGACTGGTGAGCTTTAATCCAAGGTATTTCGTCGTGAGATCCATGGGTGTGCTCCGTTATTTCTCGCCGATGCTCTTCACCGGCATGGTCAGCTTGGCCATGTTCTCGTAGGTGGCATAACGGTTCGTCACTTCGCGCTGGGCCGTGGCCAGCAGATGCCGGAAGTGCTCGGGATTCATCTGTTCGACCATGCGGTAGCGGGTCTCGTTGCGGACATAGGTGCCCAGATCGATCTTGGGAGCAGGGCTGTCCATCTGCAGCGGGGCTTCGCCCTGCTCGATGCGGCGGGGATCGTAGCGGAAGAGCGGCCAGTGGCCGGAGTCCACGGCCAGCTTCTGCTGTTCGCAGCCCTGGACGAGATCGTAGCCGTGGGCGATGCAGTGGCTGTAGGCCAGGATGATCGAGGGGCCATCGAAGGCCTCGGCCTCCTGGAAGGCCTTGACCGTTTGCATATCCTTGGCCCCCATGGCGACCTTGGCGACATAGACATTGCCATAGGCCATGGCGATCATCGCCATGTCCTTCTTGGGCTGGCTCTTGCCCGCCATGGCGAACTTGGCGGAGGCACCGATGGGCGTCGACTTGGAAGCCTGGCCACCGGTGTTGGAGTAGACCTCGGTGTCGAGGATCAGAATGTTCACGTTGCGGCCCTGGGCGATCACATGATCGAGACCGCCGTAGCCGATGTCATAGGCCCAACCATCGCCACCGACAATCCAGACGCTCTTCTTCACCAGATAATCGGCAATGAGTTCGAGCCAGCGGGCCTCGGGTGTATTCACGGTCGAGAGTTTCTGCTTGAGGGCGACCACCCGTTCACGCTGAGCCAGAAGGCCGGCTTCCGTGCCCTGATCGGCGCTGACGAGGCCGGCCACCAGTTCTTCTCCGAGACTGGACGCCATGCGATGCAGCATCTCGAGGGCCTGCTCCTGGTTCTTGTCCAGGGAGAGACGCATGCCGAAACCGAACTCGGCGTTGTCCTCGAAGAGGCTGTTGCACCACGCGGGACCGCGGCCCTCGCGGTTGGTGGAGTAGGGCGTGGTGGGCAGGTTGCCACCGTAGATGGAGGAACAACCGGTGGCATTGGCGATGAGCGCGCGATCGCCGAACAACTGGGTGAGCAGCTTGATGTAGGGCGTTTCGCCACAGGCCGCGCACGCGCCGCTGAACTCGAAGAGGGGCTCCATGAATTGCGTGCCCTTCACATCACCCTTCAGTGTGGTGCGGTCCGCCTCGGGGAGGTTCAGGAAGAATTCGTAGTTCTTAGCCTCGGCCTCGCGCAGAGGCGACTGCGGAGCCATGTCAATGGCCTTGTGCTTTGGATTGCTCTTGTCCTTGGCGGGACACACGCTGACGCAGATGCCGCAGCCGGTGCAATCCTCGGGAGCCACCTGGATGGTGTATTTCATGCCCTTGAATTCGGCCCCCTTGTAGTCCCCGGACTTGTAGGTCGCCGGAGCATTGGCCAGAGCCGCGGGATCGTATACCTTGGGCCGGATGGCGGCGTGGGGGCAGATCAACGCGCACTTGTTGCACTGGATGCAAATGCTGTTGTCCCAAACGGGGATCTCGAGCGCGATGTTGCGCTTCTCCCATTTGGTAGTGCCCATGGGCCAGGTGCCATCCACCGGGAAGGCGCTGACGGGCAGCAGATCGCCCTGTCCAGCCATCATCACGGCCTGGACTTGCTTGGTGAACTCCGGCGCCGCATCGGCCACGAAGGGCGGCATGCAGCGGGTGGAGGTCACGCCTGCGGGCACGGCCACTTCGTGGAGATGGGCCAGCGTATGGTCCACGGCGGCGTAGTTCTGCTGTACCACCGCATCGCCTTTCTTGCTGTAGGACTTCTTGATGGCGTACTTGATCTGCGCTATGGCCTCATCCTTGGGCAGCACCCCGGAGATGGCAAAGAAGCAGGTCTGCATGATGGTGTTGATGCGCACGCCCATGCCCGTGGCCTTGGCCACTTCGTAGGCATCGATGACATAGAACTTCAGCTTCTTGGTGATTATGGATTCCTGCACTTCCTTGGGCAGGGTGCTCCAGACCTCGTCCTTGCTGTAGGGCGTGTTCAGCAGGAAGGTCGCGCTCTCGCCGGCGTTGCAGAGCATGTCGTACTTTTCGAGGAAGCTGGTCTGGTGACAGGCGATGAAATTAGCCTTGCGGATGAGATAGGCGGAGCGGATCTTCCGCGGCCCGAAGCGCAGGTGCGAGATGGTGACGGCGCCGGCCTTCTTGGAGTCGTAAACGAAGTAGCCTTGGCCGAAATTCGGGGTCTCCTCCGCGATGATCTTGATGGAGTTCTTGTTGGCGCCCACGGTACCATCGGAACCCAAGCCGAAGAACATGGCCCGTTTGACATCGGCCGCTTCGATATCGAAGTCCATGTCCACCGGCAGGCTGGTGTGGGTCACATCGTCCACAATACCCACGGTGAAGTGTTTCTTCGGAGCGTCCTTGGCCAGTTCGTCGTAGACGGCCTTGACCATGGCGGGCGTGAATTCCTTGCTGGAGAGGCCGTAGCGGCCCGCGATGACCTTGGGATTCAGAGCCGTAGTGCCCGCTTCCTGGGCCTCACGCAGCGCGGTGACGACATCCATGTAGAGCGGATCACCCAACGCGCCCGGTTCCTTACAACGGTCCAGAACCGCGATCTTCTTCACCGTCATGGGCAGAGCCTTGACAAAGTGCTCGATGGAGAAAGGCCTGAACAGCCGCACCTTGAGCAGGCCGAGCTTCTCGCCCTTGGCCTGAGCCTCGGCCCATTCCACATATTCGTGCGCCACATCCGCGCCAGAACCCATGACGATCACGATCCGCTCGGCATCGGGTGCGCCGAAATACTCGAAAAGCTCGTAATGGCGGCCCGTCATCTTCGCGAACTTGTCCATTTCCTCCTGGACGATGCCGGGAGTGGCCGTGTAGAAGCCATTGCAGGCTTCGCGAGCCTGGAAGAACACATCGGGATTCTGGGCGGTGCCACGAATCTGTGGATTGTCTGGTGTAAGCGCCCGCTTCCGGTGGGAAGCGACCATCTCATCCGTGACCATGGACCTGAGATCCTCGTCGTTCAGCAGTTCGATCTTGTTGACCTCGTGGGAGGTGCGGAAGCCGTCGAAATAGTGCATGAAGGGTACGCGGCTGCGCAGAGTCGCGGCCTGGGAGATCAGGGCAAAATCGTGGGCCTGCTGGACGCTATCGGAACTCAGCATGGCGAAACCGGTCTGCCGACAGCCCATCACATCGCTGTGATCGCCGAAGATGGACAGCGCGTGGGTGGCGATGGTGCGGGCTGTCACATGCAGCACGAAGGGCGTCAATTCACCGGCGATCTTGTACATGATCGGGATGAAGAGTAGGAGGCCCTGGGAGGCCGTGAAGGAGGTGGTCAGGGAACCCGCCTGGAGGGCGCCATGCACGGCACCCGCCGCACCGGCCTCGGACTGCATCTCGACCACCGAGGGAATGGTGTTCCAGATGTTCTTCTTGCCCTGGGAACTCCATTCGTCGGAGAACTCTCCCATGTTCGACGAGGGCGTGATCGGGTAGATCGCGATGACTTCGTTCGTGCGATGGGCGACGGAAGCGGTCGCTTCGTTCCCATCGAGAGTGACCATGCGGCGTTCGGCCATGAGTATCCTCCTTGCGTGTGCCTATTCGGTTGCGTTCCGGTGGGGTGGGGATTCGAAATGGGGGGAGTCGGCATGACATCGCCCCGGACTGAAGCCGCCTCACAAGCGCGAGTCTAGAAGTCACTTGGAGACTTGGCAAGAGCAGGGGCACTTTCCCGGGGAAGCTGTGCCCATTGCTACAGCTTGAAGGTGATCGCGATTTTCCTGATCCAGGTCAGCAGAACTACCCGAGAAGGGGAGTATTCTCGAATTCACGACAGCAGCATTTGTTTGTTTTTGCGATCTTGTCGCAACATAGGAGACCCCCATGGACCTCAAACTTTCCCAGACGGCTCAGAACCTGCTCAAGGCCTTCGCCGGCGAGAGCCAGGCTCGCAACCGCTACACCTTCGCCGCGGGCATCGCGCGCAGCGAGGGCTTCGAGTGCATCGCCGCCATCTTCGAGGAGACTGCCCACAACGAACAGGAGCACGCCCGACTCTTCTATGCGCACCTCGCTCCGATGGCCCCCGAAGTCCTGCAGATCACGGCCTCCTATCCCGTGGTGGCTGGCAATATCGCGGCCCAACTCAAGGCCGCAGTCGCAGGCGAGAGCGAGGAATGGACTCTGCTCTACCCCGCCTTCGCCCAGGCAGCCAAGGAAGAGGGCTTCCCCGAGGTGGCACGGACCTTCGAGTGGATTGCCAAGGTGGAGAAAGAACACGAGATCCGCTACGCCCGCATCCTGGATCGAGTGGTGAACGGCACGGTCTTCAAGCGAGAGGAGAAAATCTCCTGGCGCTGCCTGGAGTGTGGCCACATCCACGAAGGTTTCGCCGCACCGGGCGCCTGCCCCGTATGCAAGAAACCTCAGGGCTGGTTCGAACCCGTGGCCGAAAATTTCTGATTTTTTCGTTTCATGAAAGATGGGGCGGCACCAGCCGCCTCATCTTTCATGAAGAGCCTCCTCATGCGATCATGGCTTGCAAGGCTCCGCGCCAAGCGGACCCAGTTCCGAGGTTCCGATGCTGACCTTGCCCCTCCTGCAGGCCCTGACCTTCGACGATGTGCTGCTCGTCCCCGGGCCGTCGGAAGTCCACCCAAACCAGGTGGATCTCACGACGAAACTGACCCGGGAGATCCAGCTCCGGATCCCCCTGCTCTCTTCGGCCATGGACACCGTGACCGAAGGCCGCTTGGCCATCGCACTCGCCCAGCAGGGCGGCATCGGCATCATCCACAAGAACCTCTCCATCGAGCGACAGGCAGAGGAAGTGGACCGAGTCAAGCGCTCGGAATCCGGCATGATCACCGACCCCATCACCATCCGGCCCGATGCCCCCATCCGCGAGGCCGAGGAGATGATGGCCAAGTTCAAGATCTCCGGCGTCCCCGTGGTGGAAAAGGGCAAGCTGGTGGGCATTCTCACCAACCGCGACCTTCGCTTCGAAACCAACCTCGATCTGCTCGTTCGGGATCGCATGACAAAACAGCCGCTCGTCACGGTTTCAGTAGGCACCACGCTGGAACAGGCCAAGGTGAAGCTGCAGCAGCACCGCATCGAGAAGCTCCTGGTCGTGGACGACGAGGGCGCGCTGAAGGGCCTTATCACCGTCAAGGACATCGAGAAGTCCATCAACTATCCCAATGCCTGCAAGGACGCCATGGGCCGCCTGCGTGTCGGCGCCGCCATCGGGGTGGGGAAGGATCTCCTGGAACGTGCCGGCGCCATGGTCAAGGCCCAGGCCGATGTGCTCTGCCTTGATTCCAGCCACGGCCACGCGAAGGGTGTCCTCCAAGCCGTGCGCGAGCTCAAAAAGACCTTCCCAAAAATCCAGCTGATCGCGGGCAATGTGGCCACCTACCAGGGTGCCAAGGATCTGATCCTGGCAGGCGCCGATGCCATCAAGGTGGGCATCGGCCCGGGTTCGATCTGTACGACTCGCATCGTGACGGGTGCGGGCATGCCGCAGATGACCGCGGTCGCGGAGGCTTCCCGGGCCTGTCGTGAGCACGGCGTCCCCTGCATCGCCGATGGCGGCGTGAAGTATTCCGGGGATCTGGCCAAGGCCCTTGCGGCTGGCGCGGACTGTGTGATGATCGGCAGCCTCTTCGCGGGCACCGAGGAGGCGCCCGGCGAGACCATCTTCTATCAGGGTCGCACCTTCAAGTCCTACCGCGGCATGGGTTCCATGGGCGCCATGAAACAGGGCTCCAAGGACCGCTACTTCCAGGAGGGCAAGGATGACACCAAGCTCGTGCCGGAGGGCATCGAGGGGCAGGTGCCCTACAAGGGCAAGGTCGCCGATCTCGTGACGCAGCTCCTGGGCGGGTTGCGGGCGGGCATGGGCCTAGTGGGCGGCAAGGACATCGCCGATTTCCACGCCAAGGCCACCTTCGTGCAAATCACGGGGGCCGGCCTGCGCGAGAGCCACGCCCATGATGTGATGATCACCAAGGAAGCGCCGAACTACCGGATGGACTAAAAAAAAATGCCCCGCGGGGCATTTTTTAGAGCCTGAACGAGATCAGTTGGTCACCCTTCAAGTCCACGGACTTGGTAGCGGATCGTCCCTGGATGCTGATGGTGTGCGGCCCTTTGACCACGCGGATGGGCGTGCTGCCATCACTCTCGATCCCGGTGGAGATGCCATCGATGATCACCACGTCCCCAGCAGGATGGGAGACCGTGAGATTCACGAGGGAAGGCAGCGCCACGCTTGTCGGTTGCCCCGGCAGGATCTTCACAGAATGGGTTGCCTTGTAGAACACCTTGGAGTTGCGGAGTTCAAGTTTGTATGTCCCGGGTTGCAGCGAAACCTTGGCATTCCCGCCGGCCTCGCCCAGATCCTTGTTGTTCAGCCAGACACCCACACTGAATTCCCCGGTCACCTTCAGGAAGCCAGGAGCATGGACGTCCACAGTCTTGACCACGCCGGTGGTGGCGGCCTCCGCAGCCGATACGAGCGAATAGACATGGTCTCCGGGGGCCTCACCATCCAGGAACTGGGTCAACAGGGTCTTGGCCTCCTTCGCGTGGGTGAAGGTGACATCATGCTTCCGGGAGTGATCCCAGGCCTTCACCTGGACGGGCGTCACGCCTTCGAGGGGCTGGCCATCCATCACGACGGTGGCACCCTCGGGCAAGGTGCGCAGAATTTCCTTGGTAATGCGGGGTTTCAGGGTCACCTTGGGCGCCGTGTCGCCTCCGTCGAAGGTGAACTCGACGGGCTCGAAGCCATCCCGGCGCAGGGTGACCCTGTCACCGGCCTTCATGGGATGGGGGACGCCCGTGGGGCCAAGCTCCTTCCCCCCCCGAAAGACCTTCGCAGGGGGTTCCACCCGAAGCGTGACGGCGACCCCTCCCTTCAGGAACAAAAAATAGCCCCCCAGGGAAAGCCCCAAGAGCGCGGCGAGACCCAAACCCATGTGAAGACCTGATCCACCCTTCCGGGCCTTGGTGGTCTGGGCAAACAGGGTCTCTGTGTGAACCCGGGCAAGGAGCGGCGGCGCCCCGGGACCGACGAGCTTCAAAAGGCCAAGAATCTCCTGCCGCACCTCCTGATCCAATTCCGTGGCGGCATCCAGCATGTCCCGCACGAAGGCCGCGCAGGTCGGATAGCGGTCATCGGCGTTCTTGGCGAGCACACAGGCGAAGATCCGATGCCAGACTTCCGGCAGGAGGCCCATCACCGGCGGTTTGATCTCGAGAGGGGGCTCATTGACGATCTTGTAGAGGATCGTGTTGATGGAAGTGCCTGGGAAGGGGAGCGTCCCCGACAGCATTTCGAAGACCAACACGCCGAAGCTGAAGGTATCGGAACGGGTCGTGGCATTGCCTTCCTTGATCTGCTCTGGACTCGCATAGCTGGGCGTGCCCAGGAAGGTCCCGGTCTGGGTCAGGTTGGTGTCCTCGCGCTTGGCGATGCCGAAGTCCATGAGCTTGGGACGGCCATCCTCGGTGATCATCACATTGCCGGGCTTCACATCCCGATGAACGATGCCATGACTGTGCGCATGATCCAGAGCCGCAGCGATACCAGCCGCCATCCGGAGCTTCTTCCCCAGATCCATGGCAAACATCTCGCCAGACTTGACGTAGGCATCAAGAGGCTTTCCGGCAACGAACTCCATGGCCAGAAAGGGACCGACTTCGCTATCACCCACATCGTAGATGGTGACAATGCCCGGATCGTTCAGGACCCCTGAGACCTCGGCCTCGCGCTGAAACCGGGCCAGGAAATCGCTGCGGTCACTCTCGTTACGAATGGCGTCCAACTTCACGACCTTGATGGCGAGCTTCCGCTTGATGCGCAGATCCTCTGCGAGGTAAACGCTGCCCATGGCGCCTGCCCCTAAGAGGCGCTTGATCTCGTAGCGCCCGATCATCTTGGGGAGATTGTCGGTTTCAGTCATGCCGGCTCACTTGGGAACACTCGAATCCTATCCCGGAAAAGCGTTGGAATAGGTAAAAAATCACAGGGGTTTTCTCAATAATTTGTGTAAGAATAATACGTCGTCTGTCAAGGTGCAGGCGCGATTCGGGAGTTCCTTTTCACCATGGAAATATTAAGAACATCCATCCTGGTTCTCTACTTCAGCATTTTGACCGTGCTGAGCGTCTACGGCGCCCACCGGCTCTACATGCTGCTGCTGTATTTCCGGCACAAGAATGATGTCCCCCAGCCCAAGGGTGGACCCGACTACCGCCCCCATGTGACGGTGCAACTGGCCGTATTCAACGAGATGAACGTCATCGAGCGGCTTATGGACTATGTCGTGAAGATGCGGTGGCCCAAGGAAAAGCTGGAAATCCAACTCCTCGACGATTCCACAGACAGCACCGTCCATGTGGCCCAGGCTGTCTGCGACAAGTACCGCGCGCTGGGCTACGACATCTCCTACATCCACCGCGATGACCGCACGGGCTTCAAGGCAGGCGCCCTGAACCACGGCCTCAAGAGTGCCAAGGGCGAATTCGTGGCCATGTTCGACGCCGATTTCCTGCCCACCGAGGATTTCCTCGAGCTGGCGGTGCCCCATTTCGCCGATGACAAGGTCGCCTTCATCCAGGGCTGCTGGGATCACCTCAACCGCGACTTCAACGTCCTCACCCAGGTGCAGGCCATCCTGCTCGATGGCCATTTCGTGTTCGAACACACGGCGCGAAACCGTTCCAACGCCTTCTTCAACTTCAGCGGCACCGCCGGCATGTGGCGCGTTTCTGCCATCGCCGATGCGGGCGGTTGGCAGCATGACACCATCACCGAGGATGCCGATCTCAGCTACCGCGCCCAACTCAAGGGCTGGCGGGGCGTCTATCTCAAGGATCTCGTCGTCCCTGCGGAACTGCCCGTGGAGGTCAACGCCTTCAAGAGCCAACAACACCGATGGGCCAAGGGCAATGCCCAGGTCATCCGCAAGCTCATGAAGACCATCTGGACCAGTAAGGCCAGCCTGCATACCAAGCTGGAATGCTGGTTCCACCTCACCGCGAACTGCAATTACATCCTGATGGTCATCCTCGCGATCATCATGGTGCCCTGCATGGTCTTCCGTGCGGGTACGCCTTGGTATGTGCTCCTCGCCACCGATGGCCCCTTCTTCCTCCTGAACGCCGTGAGTGTGGGGCTCTACTTCGGGCTCTCCCAACGCGAAGTCAAGAACAACAAGGACTGGACCAAGCGCCTGAAGTATGTACCTGGCCTCATGAGCCTCGGCATCGGGCTCGGTCTGAACCAGGCCAAGGCGGTCCTCGAGGGCTTTTTCACCGATGATCTCGAATTCAAGCGCACCCCCAAGCTTGGTGTGGATGAGAACGGCAACGCCACGGCCAGCAAGAAGGCCTACAAGGTGCCCAAGAGCCTCATCTCCTTCCTGGACCTGGCCTTTGCGCTCTACTATTTCGGCGCCCTGCTCACCGCCATCTGGATCCGCAAGTGGGCCTCCGTGCCCTTCCTCTGGCTCTTCTTCAGCGGCTTCGCCTACATCAGTTTCATGTCTCTGGCCAATGTCCAGATCTTCCGTCGCCTGGCCATGGATGAGTTGGAAGACCTGGAGACGGAGCACGACTTCGTCCAGTAGCAACCCCGAAGGGGACGCCATGCCCCGCATCCGACGCCCCAGCGCGGTGGCCCTCCGCTACCAGCCCGAGGTTCCCTTCCTGGACGCGGCCCCCAGGCTCGTCGCCAAGGGCCAGGGCTACCTCGCGGAGCGCATCCTCGACTTGGCCCACAAGCATGGCGTGCCCATCCACCGCGACCCGGATCTGTTGGCCACCCTGGAGCCCCTGGACGTGAACCGCCTCATTCCGCCGGATCTTTTCCAGGCCGTCGCCATCGTGCTGGCGGCACTCTATCGTGCAAACGGGAATCCCGGCGAATGATCGACCTCCACTGCCACTCCCTCTTCAGTGATGGCACGGATGCCCCGGAGACGCTCGCGCTCATGGCGAACACCCTGGGACTCACGGCCCTTGCCCTCACAGACCATGACACGCTCGACGGGCTGCCTCGCTTCCTCGCCACCCAGCCCCATGTGCAGACTCGCCTCCTCACGGGCATCGAACTGAGCTGCCGCTTCCTGGGGCGCGAACTGCACATCCTGGGCCTCCTCTTCGATGCGGAGGACGCGGCTTTTCGCGCCCGCATCCAGGAGATCCGGGATCGTCGTTGCAGACGCAATGATTCCCTGATCGCCCGGCTCCAGTCCCTGGGCATTCCCATCAGCCTGCAGGATGTCCGAGCCTGCGCCCCCACGGACCTGATCTCCCGCACCCACTTCGCCAAACTGCTCGCGGCCATGGGTGTGGTCCCCACCGCCCTGGAGGCACACCGGAAGCTCATCGGCGAGGGCAGCCCCGCCTTTGTGCCCTTTCAGGAATTGAGCCCCACGGAAGCCTCGCAGTGGATTCACGAGGCAGGGGGCGTCGCTATCGTGGCGCATCCGGGCCGCTTCGCCGGTGGCCGCTTCATCTGGGACGAAGCGATGGCGGATCTCCGAGACATGGGGATCGATGGCTTCGAGGCCTACTACGGCGAATACGGACCAGAGGAGCAGCGCCGCTTCCTCGAACTCGCGGACAGGCTCGGCATGGTCCCAAGCGGTGGCAGTGACTACCACGGCGCCCTGAAACCTGGCCTGGAGATGGGCCGCGGGCGCGGGAATCTGCGGATTCCAGACTCCGCCCTGGCGGCCATGGAAAATTGTCGGCAAGGCCCCAGCGCACGAGCAGGAGTATGATGGAGGCTATTGCAAGGGAAGCAGGATGGCCAAGAAGATCCTCATCGTCGAGGACGATGCGATAAACGTGAAATTCATGAAGGTCGTCCTGATGCGCAAGGGCGGCTACGAAGTCGTTGTCAGTGAGGATGTGGAAGAAATCATCCGTCTCGCCGGCACGGGCGAGGTGGATGCCATCGTCATGGATATCAGTCTTTCCCGCTCCACCCACGAAGGGAAAAAGGTCGACGGGGTCTTCATCACCAAGCTCCTGAAACAGAACCCCGAAACGGCCAAGGTGCCCGTGATCCTGGCCACCGCCCACGCGATGTTCGGCGACCGGGAACGCTTCCTTGCCGACACGGGCGCGGAGCATTACATCGCCAAACCCATCCATGATCCGGACCACTTCCTCACCGAGGTCCGGAAGGTCCTTGCCGAGTCATGAAGGGACGCGAAGGCGGACGGGTCGGCTTCCGGCTGAAGGTCGAATACGATGGCTCCCGCTTTCACGGCTGGCAGAGGCAGAGCGAACGCCAGACCGCCCAGGGAATTCGCACGGTTTCCGGCGCGCTCGAACGCGTGCTCCAGCAGGCGGGGCACCGAGTCCTCACCCTGGGCGGCTCCGGTCGCACGGATGCGGGGGTTCACGCTCTCGGCCAGATCGCCCACCTCCATCTATCTTCCGTCCAGGCGCCTCGCCCCAAGGATCTTCAGCGGATCTTCGATGAAGGGCTTCCCTCGGATCTCGCCGTGACTGCCATCGAAGCCTGCAGCACCTCCTTTCATGCCCGCCACGACGCAGTCGAGCGGAGTTACCTGTATCAGGTGAGCCTTCGGCGCAGTGCCTTTGGGAAGTCCTTCCTCTGGTGGGTCAAGGGCCAACTGGAGCCTGCGAAGCTGGAAAGCGCCTGGTCCCTTTTTGCGGGAAACCATGATGCCACGGCCTTCGCCGACCTGGAGCCCGGCGAGGATCCCCATGTCCAGATCAAGCGCTGCGAACTGAAGTTCGACGGCTCCCTCGTGCTCCTTAGACTTTCCGCAGGTTTCTTCCTCCGCCGCCAGGTGCGCCGAATGGTTGGCGCCGCGGTGCTCTGCGGCCTTGGCAAAGAGAAAGTGGACCGGCTCCGCCGTGATCTGGACCACCCCACGCAGGAGGCCACCCTCTATTGGGCCGAGAAGGCTGCCCCTGCGGCGGGGCTCTTCCTGGAACGCGTGCATTACCCGGGCGACACCCAGGCGATGCCCCTCCTGCCGGTGCTGAGAGTGTTCTGAGTTTTTCCCCGAAAGCCCAACCACCGTGGGCGATTTGCATCCTCCATTGCAACCTGCGGGTTGTGGGCATCAGGTGCAGGCAGTACCATCGATCACGAAGGCAATGCGGGAGCGGACCATGAGCGCTGAAGATGACGCCAGGAAGGGCAAGGGGACGGTATTCGTGCGCGTGGAGGTCTGCAAGGGCTGCTCCTTCTGCATCGATTTCTGTCCCAGCCACGCCCTTGAATTCAGTCGGGAGTTCAACCCGAAGGGCTACCACTTCCCGGTGCTGGGCCGGGCCGAGGACTGCACGGGCTGTGATCTCTGCGGACTCTACTGCCCCGATTTCGCCATCTTCGGAGCCCGGTGGAAGGACCTCGACGAAAAGCGCCAGGCGGCTTCCACCCCGACACAGCCCTGAACCAGACCAAGATCTCGACGGACGGAGGCAAGCTTGAAAGCGGATCCCAAGGGCGTACTCACGGGTGTCCACTTCATGGACGGCGATCACGCCGCCTGTGAGGGGGCACTGGCGGCCGGCTGCCGCTTCGTGGCCGGATACCCCATCACCCCCAGCACGGAGATCGTGGAGCGCTTCGCCGCCCGCATTCCCAAGGTGGGCGGCGTGTTCATCCAGATGGAGGACGAACTCGCGGCCTCCATCGCCATCCAGGGCGGCGTGTGGGGCGGCCAGAAGGTCATGAGCGTGACCTCCGGGCCCGGCCTCAGCCTGATGATGGAGCACCTGGGCTACGCGGCCATGACCGAGACGCCTAGCGTGTGGGTGGATGTGCAGCGCGGTGGGCCCTCCACCGGCTTGCCCACCCTGCCCGCCCAGGCCGACATGATGCAGATCAAGTGGGGCAGCCACGGCGACTACGAGATCATCGCCCTCTCGCCCAACTCGCCGCAGGAATGCTTCGACCTGATGATCAAGGCCTTCAATTTGTCCGAGGAATACCGCTGCCCGGTCTTCCTCATGATGGACGAGGTCGTGGGCCACATGACCGAGCGCGTGAACATCCCGTCTGCGGACCAGATCGACGTGACGGAACGGAAGTGGACGAAAAAGAAGCCCGGCGAGTACAAGGCCTTCGCCACCACGCCCGAGGACCTGGTGCCCGAGATGGTGAAGGCCGGGGATGGCTACCGCATCCATGTCACAGGCCTCACCCACGACGAGCGCGGCTATCCCGCCATGGATGTGCCCAACCAGGCCAAGCTAATTCCCCGCCTCCTCAACAAGATCCGCAACAACGTCCACAAGCTCGTGGATGTCCGCATGGACGGTTGCGAAGATGCCGATGTCATCGTGATGTCCTTCGGCATCACCTCCCGGGTCGCGACGGCGGCCATCGACGCCGCTCGCGCCAAGGGACTGAAGGTGGGCCATCTGCGCCTCATCATCTGCTGGCCCTTCCCCGTCGCCCTCATCCAGCAACTCGCCCGCACGGCCAAGGCCTTTGTTGTGCCCGAACTCAACATGGGGCAGATGGTGTTGGAAGTCCGCAAGGCCCTGGCCGATGTCGACCGCAAGGTGAAGGTCATCTCTGTGCCTCACCCCGGCGGCACCGTGCACGATCCCGAGACCATCCTCGAACAGATCCTGGAGGCCGCGCGATGAGCGAATCTCTCGACCTTCACCTGGCCTCCGTGGAGACCTCGCTAGACAATCCGGTCCTCCCCTTCCTGCGCCAGGACCGCATTCCCCACATCTGGTGCCCCGGCTGCGGCATCGGCACGAGCGTCAACTGCTTCTGTCGCGCCCTCTCGGATAGCGGCCTGGATCTCGACAAGGTGGCCATCGTCTCCGGCATCGGCTGCACAGGCCGCACGGCGGGCTACCTGAACCTGGACAGTTTCCACACGACCCACGGCCGCGCGATCCCCTTCGCCACCGGCCTGAAACTCAGCAATCCCGAACTGAACGTGGTGGTCTATTCGGGCGACGGCGATCTCTTCGCCATCGGCGGCAACCACTTCTTCCACGCGGCCCGCCGCAACATGGACATCCTGGTCATCTGCGTGAACAACTTCACCTACGGCATGACCGGGGGCCAGGTGGCACCCACCACGCCCGTGGGCCCCACCCAGACCACCATGCCCTACGGCAACTTCGAGAACCCTTTCAACCTGCCCTTCATCGCCGACGCCTGCGGCGCCACCTATGTGTCCCGCTGGACGATCTACCATGTGCGCCAGCTGGCCAAGGCCATGAAGGAGGCTCTCGGCAAGAAGGGCTTCCGCTTCATCGAGGTGATGAGTCCCTGTCCCACGCTCTACTCCCGGCGCAACCGCCTGGGTGACGGCGTAGACCAGGTGAAGTACTACAAGGAGAAGAGCGTCATCAAGAATGGCGTGGACACCAAGGAAGTGGGCCTCGGCTACCAGGGCGAGATCGTCGTGGGCAAGTTCGTGGACCGCGAGCGACCGACCTGGCTGGAGTCCATGAACGCGCACTACAGCCACCACTTCGGTGATGCCTTCCAGCCCTACGGAGTCAAGAATGGCCAAGACTGAGATCCGCGTCGGCGGCCTGGGCGGCCAGGGCGTCATCCTCAACGCTTCCATCATCGGCAAGGCCGCGAGCATCTATGAAGGCAAGCATGCGACCCTCATCCAGGCCTTCGGCCCCGAAGCCCGTGGCAGCGCCTGCAGTGCCCAGGTAACGATCTCCACCGAGGACATCGCCTACCCCTATGTCAAGCATCCCGATGTGCTGGTGCTGATGAGCCAGGACGCGTACAACCAGTTCGCGCCCTCGCTCAAGCCCGGGGGGCTCGTCCTCTTCGAAGAGGAACTGGTGACGCTGGACGGTCGCCTGCCCGAAGGCGCCCGCGCCATCGGCATCCCCGCCACTCGCTTCGCCGAGGAACTGGGCCGCCGTCTCGTGCTCAACATCGTGATGGTCGGTTTCTTCGCGGGGGTGACAGGACTACTCTCTTTCGAATCCGTGCAGAAGGCCGTGAAGGATTCCGTGCCCAAGGGCACCGAGGATCTGAACATGCGGGCACTCGAGAAGGGTTTTGAATACGGCCGCGAAGCGGCTGCAACCAAGTAGAGGTGCGACGATGGCTCCCCAAGGTTACCCCCACACGCTCGCCCTGCGCGATGGCACCAAGATCCAGATCGCCATCCTGAAGCAGGAGGAAGGCAAGGCCCTGCACGCCTTCTATCGCGCCCTCCCCGAGGAGGACCGCATGGTGCTCAAGGAGGATGTGCGCCTTGCCGCGTGGTCCGAGCGCTTTCTGGCCAAGGTCGCCGAGGGTTCCATCATCTGCCTGGTGGCCACGGTGGAGGGCGAGGTCGTGGCCGAAGGCAGCCTCTATCGCACCTTCCACGGCTGGACGCGCCACGTCGGCGAGGTCCGCCTCACGGTAGGTCCCGCCTGGCGTCGCAAGGGCCTGGGCCGAGCCCTGGCGACCGGTCTCGTGAAGATCGCCACGGACCTCGGCATCGAAAAAATCATCGCGCGGGTGGTCGAGAACCAGGTGGCCGCCTTCCATATCTTCCAGCGCCTGGGCTTCATGAAAGAGGCCGTCCTGCACCGCCATGTCACGGACCTCTCCGGCACCAAGCGTGACCTGCTGATCCTGGCCAACGATGTGAGCCAGATCTGGTCCACCATGGAAGCCATGGTGATGGACTTCGAACCGGGCGGCGGCGCCTGAGCGTTTCCAGTCGAGAGTTTGCCTCTCGGTTCACGCTTCAAACAGCTGAACCACAGAGGGCGCGGAGAATGAAACCTCAATTCCTGACGAATCCCGCCGAGTTGCCCTCAGCACCGTTCATCTACGTTAATCACCGGTTCCGTTTTTCTTGGTGAAGGAAAGAATGCTCAACCGGTGATGCACGGTGATAAATAACTGCCCTTTAACCATCAAATGGGCATCACTTTCTCTACGGCAATTACAGCAGTTGAAGGTCGGCAGTACAGAGGGGAACTGAAGGTCAGGCCAAACGGAACGCGTCAACGACTTTGAGACAGAAAGTTGCTTGAATTCTCGCTTGGACCCACCCGCTGCGGAGAGGTGACGGGGCCATGGACAAGTCTTCGACTTGACCACAGCCCCTTGGAAAACGCTGCGCGTTTCCCACACCTCACAGCAGCCAGAGGGAGTCATCATGCTGCGATTTCCTTTTTCGGCGGATTGATCCAGGCCGGGCTTGGCAATGCAGGCGGCTTGGGGCGTCCCTTAGAAAACCGCTCGGGGTGGGCCTGGAAGGCTTGATCGAGCACGACCTGTCGAGCAGCATGGATCTCCTCGGCGCGGCCTTCGTGGACGCTGGCGGGCGTCATCATGCCGATGCCGCTGTGCCGATGCTGGTGGTTATACCAATGGAAGTAGCGGCGGCAGAAGCTCCGTGCGTCTTCAATAGAACCAAACCGCCCCGGAAATCCGGGGCTGTATTTGAGCGTCTTGAACTGCGATTCGGAATACGGGTTATCGTCGGAAACGTGAGGTCGGCCGTGGCTCTTCGTGACCATCAGGTCGGTCAGAAGGGTGGCCACGGTCTTGGAAATCATGGCTGGGCCTCGGTCTGAGTGCAGGGTCAACTCCCCGGGCTGGATGCCGTGCTGGAGGAAGGTCTGGCGGTGAAAATCCTTGGCGAGATCCTCGTCTTCCCGCTCCTGCACGGTCCACCCCGCCACGAGGCGGCTGAACAGGTCGATCGTCACATAGAGTTTGAAGCGGCTGCCCCGCACCGGACCCTTGAGATCCGTGATATCCCAGCTCCACACCTGGTTTGGGGCATTCGCGCAGAGTTCGGGTTTCACGTAAACCGGATGCCGTGCCTGGTCCCGGCGCTCCTTCACTTCCTGGGCTTCATCGAGAATTCGGTACATGGTCCGCGACGAGCAGAGATACCTGCCTTCATCCATCAACGTCGCCTGGATCTCGGCAGGCGCACGGTCCACAAAACGCTCCGAATGGCACACCTCCAGCACCGCCTGCCGTTCCGTCTCCGAAAGTGCCCGCGTGGGCTTGGGACGAGGCCCCCGTGGACCTTTTGGCTTCTGACGGCGGTAGAACGTCGCCCGCGAAACGCACAGCAGGTCGCAGGCCGGTTGAATCCCGATCGCTTCCGCCAACTCCACCGCCGCTATCATTCGCTGTCCTCGTTCTCGAACTGATGGCCCAGCGCCAACTTCTCCATCAGTTCGGAGGCTTTTTTTGACATCTCCAGCATCCACTCGGCCCGTGCCAGCTTGCGTTTCAGAGCCTTGTTCTCCTTCTCCAACTCCTTGTTCCGGGCCTCATGCGGATCTCGCGGCTTCGGTTTCGGCCCAGGCTTCACCGGGTTCATTGCACCCAACGCCCCAAGCTCACGCTGCTGCCGCCAGCTCGTGAGATGCGAGGAATAGAGCCCTTCCCGCCGCAGCAATGCGGCGATCTGGCCTGAAATCGAACAGGCGTCCACTTCTGCCAGGATCTTTAACTTGTACCCGGCGCTGAACCGACGCCGCTTGGGGCGGCTCAACTCCACCTCCCCGTTTCCCAACTTCAACACCTTGCTCATCCCATTTCCTTCCACGCCCCGACAAAAGACTCTGAAGTGTCTCCTGTCTCAAAAAGCTTGGCGCGGGGGGGCCCGCTTCACCCGTACGGCCACGGGTGCGCGACTCGCCCAGTTCGACTTGGGGCTCGTGAGTGCGGGTCTGGGCGGGTACATCGGCTGCGCCAATCCTTACGCCATGACGATCGACGGCCAGTTGGTGGTGAAGTTCTGCAGCTTCGAAATCACCAACGAGGAACTGGCCAACT